>JASLXP010000662.1 GCA_030740295.1 Planctomycetota bacterium | reverse complement strand
CCTCGATAAGCCTCTCAAAATCGTCAGCGAGCTTTACCAATCCACGCCAGTGCCCAAGGATTGCCATGTCCTGGGGCATTCGCAGGAGATCGGTCGCGGTAAGCCTCAGCCATCCATCTGGACCCGCACGTACGGCAAAGGGCGCATTGTCACGATTCTCCCCGGCCACTTTGCAGACAACTTTCGCAAAGCCCCCTTTCAGCGGTTGATCCTGAACAGCATGGACTGGGTAGGCGAGGGCAAGGCGGCCGTAGAGGACAAGGCCCGCGTAGGCGCCGAGTCGATCAAGCGAGATCACGATTGGGAGAAGGCCGCGCTGAATGCCTTCAAGTTGCCCGAAGGTTTTGAAATCAGCCTGGTCGCCGCGGAACCGCATCTGGCGAATCCAATCAGTATGACCCTGGATGAGCAAGGCCGTATCTATGTGGCCAATGCCCACTCATACCGGCGGAAGTGGTGGCGTATGAAACCACGCCCGGCAATGGAGCCCAGCAATCCGGTCGTCCGTCTGACACCTGGTCCCGACGGGCGGGCCGTCGACGCAACCATTGTGGCCGAGGGCTTCGAACATCCAGTGATGGGCCTCGCCGTACGCGGCAATCGGCTTTGGGCCAGCAATCTCAACCGCGTCTTTGTGACCGGTCTGGATGAGAATGGCCGGATGACATGGCAGCGCAAGGTATTGATACGCGACGCGGCCACGCCCTGGAATCCCTTCGGAATGTACCGCGTTGTTCGGGGGCCTGACGATCTGCTCTACCTGTCGATCGGAGACCATGCAACGCAGCTTACGGGCACCGCGGGCAAATCTGCTGTTCGTCTCGACAACAACGGCAGTGGCGCGGTGTTTCGCTTTCGCGACGATGGAGCGGACCTTGAACTGTTGCTGGAAGGAATGCGTGCCCCCTTTGCCCTTGGCTTCACGCCGTTCGGCCGGCTCTGGGTGATCACCAACGGCGAAGGCAGCCCTAACTGCCTGCTGGATGCAGTGCGCGGAACCGATTACCGCTTTCGTAACCGGGGCCCGAAGAACTGGTCCTGGCTCGCGGGCGCGGAGCCATTGGCCGCGCCCGCCTGGGAGAACCCTGCGGGCGCACATACCGCCGTATTGCCTTACTACTCCTCCGCATTTCCCGAGCAGTATTGGGGCAGTCTTTTTGTCTCCAACTTCGGTGTGCATGGCTCGCCGGCGAAGAAGAACGAGGTCTTGCGACTGATACTCGATGATCGGGGGCGTGTGCTTCGCCGCGAAGCATTCATCAGCAGCAGGGACCCCAAGTTCCGCCCCACGCAGGTGAGTCTGGCCCCCGATGGCAGCCTTTACATGTTGGACTGGTACGGGATAGACGATGAGAACGATCTTACCGGTCGCCTCTACCGGATCCGTTATACGGGCAAGAACGTCTCGCGCGACAGTGGCAGCGGTTTGGGAAGCCGAAACCACACACAGCGTTCGAAGTCCAAGGCCGCCCTGTTGGCTGCCGGTTCAGCTTCATCATTACCGGCGATCGGCAGGGCCCTGTCCGGAAAGGATGGTCTGGCGGCGGCTGAAGCGCTCTGGACGCTCCGCCGCAGTGGCTGGGAATCGGCTGCAGGCAACATTCGCAAGGCCTTCTCGCATGACGACTGGCGCGTGCGACGGCTGGCCATTCAGCTTCTGCGCGAGATGGGGAAGCAGGAGAATGAAGACTTGCGGAAACTGCTGAACGATCCCGACCCCGCGGTTCGGCTTGAAGCTGCCCTCGGTTTTCGCGACGCGGCCGCGCGCTGTAAAGCACTGGTCCAAGCGATGCGCGGCGGTGCGGCCAGGATCCGGCGACTGCGTTTCACCGCCGCTCTCGAGTTGGCGCGCTTTGGGCAGGTCGAACATTTCGCCGCGCTGCTGGCCGACGAGGATCCCGACGTGCGGCTCGCGGGCCTGATCGCACTCGACGAGGCATTCTACGAGAGCAGCAAAGGCTTCAAGACTCCCGATCCCAAAGCGCATGAGAAGCTTGCCGAGCTCGATCAGAACATCGCCGCGCTCAGAGCACGGCTGAATAGCGAAGGCCCGCAGCAACTGGCCGCCCGTCGAAAATGGGAGGCCGGAATGCGGGAGAAGGTCGGCCAGGCCAACTGGCTGGCCCTGCGCCCGCAGACAGTGCATCGTCGTGCCGGCGCAAGTCTCAAACAACTGGATGACTTGTCATTGCTCGCCACCGGTAAGGACCCCGAAACAGACAGCTACACCGTAACATTTGAAAGCCCGACGAAAGACAGTACCGGCCTGCGCCTCGAGGTCATCCCAGATAAGAGTCTGACCAGGGGCCGCTACTCCCGGGGCAACGGCAACTTTGTCCTCACCCATATTCGTGTAAAAGCAGGCACTGCGGACGATTTGAAAGACGTTCCGCTGGTCAAGGCGGAGGCGAGTTACTCGCAGAGAGGTTGGGAAATCACCAAAGCACTTGATCCCGACAAGAGCCGGGGCTGGGCAGTGGATGGCCACGCGAGAGGTGGTCCGGTGCGGGTCGCCGTGTTTGCCTTTGCCGAACCCATCCAGGGCGGCCCGGGCCGTCTCATGCAGGTCCAGCTCAATCAAGACTGCCCGATCAAACACCACAACATCGGCCGTTTCCGCTTGTCGCTGACGACGATGCCCAAACCGGACCTCACCGAGTCCGGGATTCCCGGCACAATCGCCGCGGCGATGATGCTGGATCCCAAGAAACGCAGTGCCGCCCAGGAGCGAGAACTGGTCGCCCTCTATCGCTTGACCTCGCCGGAACTGAAGCCGCTGCGCGAAGAGCTAGAGCGTCTCGAACAGAAAAAGAAAGAGCTGTCCGCAGAGGGGCTTGCTCCTGCCTTGACGGCACGCAGGGCTTTGGCACATTTCATCGCTGCTCCCGGAAAGCTCGATGTTACTGAATTGCTTGACCTGGCTCGACGCTGGCCGCACGACAGCTTGAAAAGCGCCGTTGGTGAGGTCGTCAGGAAGCGACTCAGTGCAGTGAAGGTCACCGCCTCTGAATTCGCCCAGGGGCTGGATGCTCTCAAGCGGATGGGATTGCCGGGCAATGCAGACATTGACCAGGCACGCAGTCGCTTGCTGGCTGGTGCAAAGGACATCAGGAAGGCCGAAGGGAAACTCGCATTACTGAAGGTACTGGAAGCAGGCAGGGCTCGAACCGAAGACCTGTCTCTGCTCCAACGTTTAGTAGCCGATGAGAATGGGACAGTTCGCGCCAAAGCGTGCAGTCTGCTGGGGACTCGTCACACAGGCGATGTGGGAGCCGTTGAGCTCTGTTCTGCTCTGGCTCTGAATGACAAGACGGAGCCTGCTAAAAGACTCGATGCTCTGATGACACTCGCGAGTCTGGAGAAGACACCAGATAGAGACATGTGGACGGACCTTCTCTTGTCCCCACAAGTGGATATTGCGATTGCCTCACTACGCAGCCTGCAAGCCTGTAACGATCGTGCCGCGGCCCTGCGTATTCTTGAAAACACAAAAGAACGCATACGTAAACAGCATGGCACAGCGGCTCAGGAAGATCTGGCTTTCACAATCGCGGTTCTGGCCGGCAAGGCAATCGCGGGTGCAGACAAGGCCGACCTGCGCCGCAAGGTTCTGGCAGATGTCTCGACCGGCAGCCCCACACGGGGGGTAATCGTGTTCAGGGCGCGTGCTTGTTACACCTGCCATGGGGTCGAGAATAGTGCGGTGCGCGCGCCCCTGCTCAAACAGATTGCCGCCTCACATGATGCAGCTTATCTGATCGATTCCATTCTCTATCCGGACAAAGCCGTCAAGACCGGATTTCTGACCCAGAAGATCACGCTGCGCAATGGCAAAGTCATCACCGGGACCCTGCGTCGAAATGTCAGCGGTGAAGGCAGGTACGATGAAGTGATTGACAGCACGGGCAAACGTAAGCTGTATCGCAAAGGTAGCATTAAGAGCGCTGAAGCAGTGTCAGCCATGCCATCGGGTCTCGAGGCCACCATGTCACGGACCGAGCTCGTCGATCTCGTCGCCTATCTCAGAACACTCAAGTGATGACATGGAAGATGAGCTCCATCGGCAGACTCGAACTGGTTGCGTGCCTCTTGATCTGCGCGGCGTCGTGCTTTGGCCAGGCCGGACACGGCCCTGTTCGGGAAGGGCGACAACTGGAGGCGACCACGGCTGTCCCGGCGCGCGCAGTCCGCGTAACCGTTGACGCCACGCGGCCCCAGTGGCGGATCTCGAATTATCTGACCGGCATGCACTTCGTCTATGCCTTCGAGCGGGACTCGCTCTATGAAGACAAGCGGATCGCGGACTGGATGCGACGAAGCAAGGTAGGCACTATCCGCTGGCCGGGCGGCACTGCGGTGCAGCACTACCACTGGGACGATCTCAACGGTATCGCTTTCAAGGTCGATAGCTGGGACCCCAAGTACGATGAGACGCCCGCTCGCCCGAGCGACTACATGGACCTCGACGAGTACATCGCCTACTGTCGCCGCGTCCACGCGGAGCCCATGGTCGGGGTCAACATTCGGTCGGGCAAGAAGTTCAAGCGCCAGGCCGATTCTCTCGAAGAGGCGCGACGGCTCGTACAATACTGCAAGGACAAGGGCTATGCGGTGAGGCACTGGTACATCGGCAACGAGTGCTTCATCGGCTGGGGCGCGGCGCAGTACGCCAGGCAAATCGACCGATACGCGGAGGTGATTAAATCGGTAGACCCGAACGTGACCATCGTTGGCGACTGGAAGTTCGGCCCGGAAAAGAAGAACCGCTTCAAACAGACCCTTCTCATCGCCAGGATGTCCAAACACATCGACGTGATGGAAGTCCATGAGAAGTGGGGTGGCAAGTGGGGGCTCGCCGGGGAGATGGGCCACCACACCCTGGAGCAATGGCAAGGCGAAGCCGGCATCTACGCGGGCAAGCTCAAGGCGTCTTCGCTCGCCAAATCACGTTGAACTCGTGAACGGGGAACGGCGTGTTGCGTCCCATTTCCCTGGTAAGCAGATGGGTGGCGTGGGTGGCGCAGACCTTGCCGCCCTTCCGGAGCTGATCCGCGATAAGTCCGGCCGCGCGGGCCAACTGCTGCTGTGTCTCTTCCCTGCGAATGCCGGCGATGAGTTTGTCGACTTGCTTCAGGTAGACGCCGGCCAACTCGCCCGCGGCGATAGGTCTCTTCCATTCGAACTGCCGATGCCGCAGCTTCAGGTCCTGAACCGTGGCGTTGTGTTCTTTGTGTCCTTTTTCAAGGATGCTCTGGAGAATGCCCGGGTGCTTGCCGCCGCGGGTCATGGATGCTGTAAACTCGCACGCCCAGAGCCAGGCGTTCATGGCGTTGGCGATGGCATTCATGGCGCCATCCGTTTCGGTCCCGGTTTCCGCTCCGTTGTCGATCAGAAAATCGACTTTCAGCTTCTCGGCTTCAGGCAGCATGCCAGCCTTCGATGCGAACAGGATGACCAGCCAGCCGCGCTTCTTTGCATTCTCGATTTCGCTGAGGTTCTTTTTGCCGTCGGTCTCCCAGGCCCGAACGGAAAACAGAAAGATGTCGTCCTTCGTCGCATGCTTTCGTCGAGCCCATTCGTCCAGGCAATTGGCCAGCCCGCCCGAGCGGTTCATCATCTCCTCTGCAAAACTCGCCTGCTTTCCGTAAGTTGCAGTAATGAGCGCGTTGGGGTTTTCGAGGGAGCGCCTGGCTGCCGCCGAAGCCGCGGCAATGATGTGCGGCATCTGCTTTGTGGAATGCGCCACTCGGCGGTCGAACTCGCCCAGGACTTTTGACCCAGGCTCCGGCGACTTATGTTCCGCCTCAATCCCGACAACCGC
>JASLXP010000661.1 GCA_030740295.1 Planctomycetota bacterium | reverse complement strand
TTTTCGAGATGGAACCCCGCTTCGACCAGTTGAGGCTGTCCCAGACGACCCCTTCACCATCGGCCAGGTAACCGGCCGTTTCGTAACCGCGGAAGTTGCCTCCCGTAGGGAGCGCGTGAAGCAGGTCCGCGTATTTTTTCTTGAGCGGGATCTGTATCGAGAGCTCACGAACTCTCACCGGAATCTCAGAGGAGATACCGATTTCGAATCTGGCCATGCCGTCGAACTCCATCACCGGGCTCACCTGCAGATTCAATGGGCCGGCCGAAATCATGGACGACCACTTCGCCGAGTTCCTGTCGACGCGGACAGGCTTCGCCGCGGTCTGGATCTCGGTCGCCGTTTCTTTATCCAGCTTCGCGACGACTCGCATCGGCGCGGCTAGTATCTCTTGCCCTTTCACCTTCACCTGATCGAAAAAACCGCCCGAGCCGATGGTGTATTCACGTTCGACCACCTGCACCTTCTGGCCATTCACGATGACGGGAATGAACGGCTGCGGCGGCGTTTCCGAATATCCGATGCGATTGTTGAGCCAGGGAATGGGCGCGCGAACAAAGGTGCTTTTGAACTTGCCCTGGGTGCGTCCGTCCTTGTCAAAAAGATCGCCGCGGCATTCGTAGTCGCCTTCCGGCAGTTGTCCAACGGTGAGCTCAGTGCTGCCTTTTCCGATCTTGAATTCGGTGATCTTAGATTCATCGATCTTGCGGCCATCAGGTGCGAACAGAGCCAGCCTGATTGAGGCCGTGCTTTCGTAATCGATGAGATTGACAGCGGTCCTGATGCGAAGCTTGCCGGCCGAATAACGAAATCCGTAGTCACATTCGGCCAGATCGAGAGGGGACATCTCTTCCCCGGTAAAGGTGCGGTGCCCGTTGGCGATTTCTTTACGAATGAACGGATGCCGGTAAAGCCGAATTTCGTCGTAGTGGGTCTTGAATGCGCTTCCGAGCTGGATGTGTGTCGGCGCGGTTTTGGCGAGCACTTCATCCGTTGCTTTCTTGCAGACGCCTACCCGGTGATCCCAGCCGACCCATTTGCCATCGAGACAGTAATTGGGTTGATGGTGTTCGACCGTCTGCCCCCAGACGACGGCCGCGTGCGACCATTTGTAGGGCATGAGGTCGAATGGGTTGCCACGCTCGGTTCGCAGGCGGTCGGCGGTGACCTTGATTAACGGAATCGGCTCGGGAAGCTCTTCGCCTTCAGGCTTGCCCGGGTCGCCGAAGATCGTGAGCAGGTGGACCTTCGTCTTTTTGTATTGGAGCGTGCTGTTCCGGTGCGGCCTGCGGGTGAGGTTGTCCCAGTCGCCGGGCTTGAACCAGAACTCGAGGGTGCCGCTGGTGAGCCGGTAGTCTTTCGGCAGCTCGAGCGGAATGAGGTGCCGCTGGTCTTTGAGGAGGAGCCCGTTGCCCTTGACGCCGGGCACGATTCTCAAGAAATGTTCGGCTTTCTTTGCCTTTGGCACAAACGAGGGCTCGAGACCGAGGTCGTCGAAATCCGCGTCCAGATCCTCGATGGCTTCTTCGTCCGATTTTTCCTTCCTGAGGGCAAACGGTCCTTCGAGTTCATCCTCAATCAGAACGTCTCTGGGCGAACGGAAGAATTCATGGGTCCGTTTGAAAGGTACGGAACGCCGGCCGTCCACCCATGGTTGCTTCACGATCTCATAAAAATTGTGCGTGCCGGAGGAGATTTTCAGGTCGTCCACTTCACCTTTGAATCCGGCCGTGCCTCGAAAGTTGTTTCCCAGGGCCATCATCGGCCGCGTGCCGGCCGGCGGAAAAGAGTAATGCCCTCTGACGGTTGAGGTGAGCCAACGTTTGCCGTTGAGATAGACGGCAAGCCCGGTCGAATCGATCCAGATGCCGTTCACTTGATACTGGGTGTATCCGGTGACCGCCATGTGCACCCATTCCCCAACAGGCATCGTGGAATCAGAAAGCGTCTCCAGCAGGCCAGTGCCGGTGAACCTCATGACCGGCCCCGGAAACAGCGACAGGCGTATTGCCGGTGAATCGCCACCAGAGGGGATTTCAACCAGCACCTGCTGAGCCTTGGGCTCCGCGGCCAGGCGACACCAGAATTCGATCGTCAGCCCCTTCTTGATCGTATCCGCGGAGAGCCCGCCAATCTTGCTGAGGATCAGCCGGGAACTTCCGCCATCGAATTTTGCCGCACGCCCGAACCTGCCTTCGGCGTGCGTTACGTTGCCATGTTTGACCGGGCTGTTCTGCCAGGCAGTGGGATCATGCAGAAGCGCTTTGTCGAACGACCATAAAACGAATGTGGTTTCGTCGAGCTCGGGCTTGATGTTGGGGTCGATGCGACTGGGTACTTCCCGGTAGTTTTTGGTCTCACAGAATCCGCCGGGATGAAGGAGGGAGAAGAGTGTGAGACAGAGGAGGCGCATGGGTCATCTATACGCGCTCAGCCAGGCCTCATGCCACGATAGCGAGCATATCGAAGAAGCCTTCGGCCGTGTAGAACTTCAGCTCGACAGTGCCGGCGAATGAGACGACGTCCGTGTTGTCCAGCACGTACCGGTTATGGGGGGTGAGCTTGTTCCGGTTGATAAAGGAGCCGTTGGTGGACTCGGCATCGGTCAGATAGCAATGGCCGGTCCCAACGTCCGTGGAGAAGTAGGCGTGAAACTTTGAGACAGCGTGGACGTCGAGAACGATATCATTGTTTCCGGCCCTCCCCACGTTGATCATGCCTTCGAATGCATTCGTGCCACGCTTGACGAGCCGGTAAACAGGCTGATCTCTGGGCATCAGCCTTTTCGCGGTTGCTTCCAACTCGTCTGCGGTGAGTTGAATCGTTTGAAATTCGAATTTGTCGTCCTTTCTTGCGCTCTCCTTTTCCGGCTGCTGGACCATGAAAGGAAACTTGTATTGCGCCACAAAAGCCTCCTTCGAAAGCCGTTCACGAGACGGCAGAAATGATGCAACAGTTTCCATCTCTCTTAACTCTGAAGTGTTCTCTGATGGGGCGCGCGGGTGGGTATTTCTTTGCGCCGGAATGCTAGTTTGCGCGACCGGGTTGTCAACCTGCGGCGCCGGCAGGGAGGGGAGAGGGGGAGAGGGGGAGAGGGGGAGACAGGGA
>JASLXP010000660.1 GCA_030740295.1 Planctomycetota bacterium | reverse complement strand
ATTACTGCGATTGGGCTATGAACAACCTCAAAGAAGGATGGAGACGGCAAAATCGATTTCACAAACGCTAGCGGCCTCCTCTATACTCACAAAAAGCCCTGCCCGTGGTGGTCACGGGCGTCCATATGGGAAATGTCAGCTTCAACGATCCCTACTTCCGGATCATCCTGCTTCGAGCCATGGCCTGGACCATGAACGAATCCTTCGACCCCTTCAAACCACTGGTAACGCTCCGTCTTGATCGCTAGGTTGCCAGGAAGAACCTAGGGAGGAACCTGATGCAAAAAACCGTAACGCGACGCAACTTCTTAAAGGCCGCAGCCGCCGGGGTGACACTCGCGTCTTGGCCATACGCCAGCCGAGCCAGCGCAGCGGCCAGCCGCCCAAACATCATCTCTGTGTTCATCGACGACATGGGCTGGGCAGACCTCTCCTGCTTTGGCAACACCGATGCCAAGACGCCGAATATCGACCGGATGGCAGACGAAGGAATCGCGTTTGAGCAATTCTACGTCAACTCGCCCATTTGCTCACCCTCACGCGTCGCCATATCGACGGGGCAGTACCCACAACGCTGGGGCATCACCTCATACCTCGCCCATCGCGAGATGAATGAGGCGCGCGGCATGGAAAATTGGCTCGACCCCAAAGCCCCCATGCTCGCGCGGAGTCTGAAAGACGTCGGCTATGCGACCGGACACTTCGGCAAGTGGCACATGGGCGGCCAGCGCGACGTGACCGAGGCGCCGCCGATCACGGACTACGGATTCGATGAATCCTTAACCAACTTCGAGGGCATGGGCCCCAAGCTTCTCCCCCTCATCATGCAGCCGGGGTGGGAGAAGCCCGAAAGAATCTGGGACGACGCGGAGCGCCTGGGCAAACCAGTCACCTGGATGCAGCGCTCCGCCATCACCGGCGGATTCGTCGCAGAGGCCCTGAGCTTCATCGACAAAGCAAAGGCAGCAGAAAAACCGTTCTACATCAACCTATGGCCCGACGACGTACACAGCCCCTTCTTTCCCCCAGTCGAGAACTGGGGAGAGAACAAGCGCGAACTCTATCTGGCGGTACTCGAAGAAATGGACAGGCAGTTGGAGCCCCTCTTCGAGCACATTCGCAGCCATCCGGACCTGCGTGACAACACGCTCATCTTGATCTGCTCCGACAACGGTCACGAACCTGGCGCAGGCCGCGCCGGAGCCCTGAAGGGGTGCAAGACCAACCTCTATGAAGGCGGCATACGCTCGTCGCTGATCGCGTGGGGACCTGGCCTGTTGGCAGAGGAAGCAGTGGGCTCGCGAAATGCGACCTCGGTCTTCTCAGCAATCGACTTTGCGCCTTCCCTGCTCAAGCTCGCGGGAGCGGAGCCGCCCGCAGGCGTATCATTCGACGGCGAGGATCTGCTCGACACCCTACTGGGCAAGTCCACGGCATCCCGGCAGGAACCGATCTTCTCCAGCCGCCCCTCGGACCGAAAAGACTTCTACGGATTCGAGAACCTGCCCGACCTCGCAGTGCGACACGGTCGATGGAAACTACTTTGTGACTACGACGGCAGCAATCAGCAACTCTACGACCTAGTCGAAGACCCCGGCGAAACCAAGAACCTTGCAGCAACCCTACGCGCGGTCTCGAAGGAGCTAACAACCGCAGTCACCGACTGGTTTAAGTCCATGCCAACCAGCCAATGACCGCAACATTGGCGGGAACGGCAAAACCGACTATTATGACCGGCAACAACCTTGCGGCGTCCACAGGCACGCCATATGGGAAATCTCGGTTAAGTGCAGATGAAGTACCGAGATCGCGTGGCGAATTTCGCCAAATCGTTCTTCTAGACCCATCGAAGCGGGCGGGTTCTCCCATGAGAAGGACAGAAGTCAAATAGCCGAGGCGAAGGCTAAGTTCGCCACGATATTGAACACTGGGGAGACCCAGTGACAGCCGCTGCTGAGGCCTCCATGCATCATTGAGCTCTGTAGAGCGGATGCAGAACGTGCAATGTTCTCAGTGCGGATGATTAATTGCGGTCGCGGTCGGGCAAGGTCGCGTTGTCTAGCGGGTGGAAATCCCGCCCCGGTAAGGTTGGAGAGGACACAAGTATCCTCGGCGGCTGTGCACAGGAGAGGTCATCCATCCCGTGGCTCTGGAACCTGACATCAAGAGGGCGGATCGCGTTTCGGCGAGAAAGGCGCAGGTCTTGATTGTTGACGATCACCCGCTCGTCCGCTTCGGTCTGCGCCAACTCATTTCCGACGAAACCAGCCTTGAAATCTGCGGCGAAGCGGAAAGCCCTGCACAGGCCCTTGACCTCATCGCAAGCTTGAATCCCGACATTGTCGTGGTCGACATATCCTTGAAGGACGGGAATGGAATTGGCCTTGAAGACTCAAGTTTCAGCATCTACTATGGTGAAGACCTGTCCGTGATGGTCACGGCTGATTCATATGGGATATGTCTACTGATGTTAAGTGAACTAGATTTCTTAGGAGGTCCAGCATGAAGATTCTTGGAACGATTTTGACAGCAATTCTGATCGCGGTCCTGAATACGCAGGTGATGGCGGAGCCGGGGGCAGGCGCGGATCGTAATGCCCTTTTTGGCGAATTGCACATGCACACCTGGTGGTCGCTCGACGCCTACGCCGAGTCCACAAGAGCGACACCGGATGACGCCTACGAATTCGCGAAAGGCATGCCGAAGAAGCATCCAAACGGCCAGACCTACCAGATTTCGCGGCCGCTGGATTTCATGGCCGTAACGGATCACAGCGAATTCATGGGGATTGCGGCACGGATGGCGGATCCCGAACACCCGATGTAAAAACTGCCCATCGCGAAGAGAATCGTAAGCGCCGACAGGGCTGAAAGCAATGAAGCCTATGGGGAACTGCGCGCCGCTACCAGGTCAGGTACACCGGTGGAAGGCGTCGACACTCCCGACGCAAGGCGAGAAGTGTGGGAGCACGTGATCGCCTCCGCAAACCGGCATTACAGCCCGGGCACGTTCACGACATTCATCGCGTATGAGTGGAGCGCAAGCAGTAAGGGTAGAAACCTGCACCGCAACGTATTTTTTAAGGGAAACGATGCCCCCACGCCCTTCAGTGCTGTTGATTCTTCAAAGCCCGAAGACTTGTGGGTGTGGATGGACAGCGTTCGCGAGGAAGGCCATAGCGTGCTTGCCATCCCCCACAATATGAATGCGTCCGACGGGCTCGGCTTTGACCGGGTAAACAGCATGGGCAATCCGTTGACCCCCGAATATGCGGCAACGCGGAATCGGAACGAACCCTTGGTCGAAGTAACGCAGATCAAGGGAACCTCGGAAACCCATCCAGCGTTGAGCCCAAACGATGAGTTCGCGGACTTCGAGTTGTTCGAGATATACGTTGGCCAAGACACTCCGATCACGAACTTCAAGGGAAGCTACGTTCGTTACGGCTATCGGACGGGCCTGGAGTTTCAAGATATGCGGGGATTCAACCCTTACCGCTTCGGCCTCGTTGCCGCCTCCGACAGCCATTCCGGCATTATCCCGATCGAGGAAAATAACTTCTCCGGGCCTACGGCGAATTCTGTCGTCACGCCAGAACGGGCTGCCAGAGGCCGCCTGGGTTCCACCTTCATGCGCTGGTGCGGCGCATCGGGACTGGCTGGTGTCTGGAGCGAAGAGAATACTCGTGAGAGCATCTTCGATGCGTTCCAACGCAAGGAAACTTGGGGTACGACGGGAACGCGCATTCAGGTTCGGTTTTTTGGGGGCTTCGATATGGCGGGGGTAAGGCCCGGCGAGGCTGGCTGGGTTGAAGCGGCCTATGAGAAGGGCGTTCCCATGGGAGGCGAATTGAACGATGCCGACGCCAGCGGCGCGCCTACGTTTGCGCTCTGGGCCATCAAGGATCCGGAGAGCGCAAATCTAGATCGAATTCAGGTCGTAAAGGGCTGGTCCGAAGACGGCGTTAGTCAGGAGCGGGTCTACGATGCTCTGTGGTCTGGGAACCGGGTGAAGGATCCTCAGACAGGCAAGGTCCCGGCCGTCGGCAATACGGTAGATCTTGGAACTCTCGAATATACCAACTCGATTGGCGCGGTGGAATTGAAAGGCGTTTGGACGGAC
>JASLXP010000659.1 GCA_030740295.1 Planctomycetota bacterium | reverse complement strand
AAGTTTCAGACCGTCACCAGGATTCGAGACAGCGATTTTCGCTTGCCGGGGCGCCGCAATCGGAACGCGAGCCAGGCAGGCAACATCGGACCGCGGGGTTGCAGTCTTTTCAGTTACGTGACCTGCCCCGACGATGATTGCTCCCGCGGCCCGTCGAACGCGAAGGTCACACTGCCAGCCGCGAGCCCTGCTCTTGCCGCGGTGCCAATCCCGGCGGGTGAAAAGAACTTCTTTCTTACCTTTCGTCATCCTGTAGACCGAAATCGTCTTGCCGCTGAAAGCGATCGCCAGATGCGATCCACCATCGATGTAATCAAGAGCGAGGACGGATGTGCCCTTTGATTTTGCGCTGGCAAGCACGGTGCACCTTACCTCAAAGGCCGGCGACAAAGCCTCCGGCCACACCTGGAATTTGAGTTCCGGTTCGGCTGCGGCGGCCCCTGCCATGAGGTATGCAGAGATAAAAGCAGTGACGCGCTGTTTCATCGTAAACAGTCCGTAACCAGGGAAACGGGCATCTGCTGTGCTTCGAAGGCCATTCGTTGTGCGCCTATCAGAATGGCAGGGAATCAGACGAACGGCCGCGGCTTCGGCTCCATCCACTCGACCACGTGATCCTTGAGGGCCCAGGCCGCGAAGAAATTACCTGCCGGGGAGTGATGGCCGTTGTAATACCGCAGAAGGTAATCATCCGGGTCGAGTTTTGATGTCGCGTAGTCTGCGGCGAAGCATCCGCGCATATCAACGACCGGATACGTTTTAGTCGAAAGGTATTTCACGAAACTATCATCGAAGCCCGGTTCGCCCTGAAGCGCCAGCCGCATGTTCGACCGATTGAACGACAGGACAATCATCATTTTCTTGCCAGTCTCCTCGACGAATTGCTCGGTCAGTTCGACAACATTCTTAGTCGCGAACAGCGCTGCCTCCGTGTGCAGTTTTCTTATGGCAACTCCTGCTTCATCATTCGAAACCTGATCCGCGGGCAAACCAAAACTCACTGCGACGGGCTCGAGATCCTGTGCTTCTTCGGCTGCGGCCTTGGTGGCCAGCACGAGGGCGAGAACCGGATCATCCTTGAAAGCCTCGATACTCCATTCTTTGTCGCACAGCTTGTACACATCATCCGGGTCGGCCAGCATGTTATCGTTCTCGATGCACTCGCCTTTCTCAACGTTCACCCGCAGGTGTGGCAAGGTGAAGCCGCAACTGGTGCTGCGGCCGAATCGGACCCGCCGCCAAGAGTCAAGATTCCGGAAGTGATCATCATCGTAGATGTTGAGGATGATGTGGTCGGCAATGTGCCTGCCTTCTCGATGAATCTTCCGCATCCGCCGGTAAGCCTGATAAACGCTGTAGCCTCCCACACCATAATTTCTGACTGGCTCGCCAAGGTGTCCTGCGAGGTATTCCTGCCAGGTTTCCCCGTTGTTCACCTGGTCGCAATGAGTGAAGCTGTTGCCGTAAGTGTGAAGCCGGCAGGGCTGGTCGGCGAACTGCAACACTCCCCGTGCGCCGTCCTCTTCGTAGCTGTAATAGGTGCGCGTGCCGTTGACACCATCGCCATCGTGCACAGCGTCATCATGAACCCAGCCGAGCTCAGGGTCATGGGTCCAGCCTCGGTTTGGCTGGAGAGCTTCAGGTGTGGCCTTGGTGAGGAACAGGGCTACCTGCTCGCGGCTGGGAAGGAAAGATTCAATGTACTCTTCGGTGGTCATGGATGAAATGTGGTGGTGCAATGGAAACGTTCAAGGTGCAACCTACAGGCCGCATCCGCTATCCGTCAAGACGACGGGCTGGCTGTAGGAGGCCCTGCCAACCGCTCTCAGAATCAGACTCGACGTTTTTGGCGTGAATGTTCAGCAGGAACGTGACTCAGCAGAAGGGCAATGCAGGGATTCTTCAACGGTTTTACTGCTCGATACGGGCGATGGCACGACGGCTCAGACCATGGCGAGTAGTCCGAGGCGTGGGCAATCTTACGGATCTGAATGACAGTTTTCAGGGGCGAAGCCCCGGGCCGTTTGCCTAGCCCAGCCCAACGGGCTGGTTTTTGGGCAAATCATCCTTAGGGGCAAAGCCCCGGTCATTTGCCCCAATGAATGGCCTCCTTATAAATGGCCGGGGCGTTGCCCCTTTTCAGATCTCTGTACCACTCACCCAGCCCGTTGGGCTGGGCTAGGCAAACGGCCCGGGGCTTCGCCCCTGAATTCCGTCAAAACGACTCCGTCTTGGTGGGCGAGTTGTCCTCAAGCCTCCATCCGATCCCGGTACCATTTGCTCTGTCATCCCGGCAGGTTACAACGCTCAGAATTCCTGAATTCACCGAGAGACAGCCATGGCAAACGAACAGAAACCGGTCTCACCCATGCCTGGAGTTCCCCCTCTCCAGGGCAAGATGTACCTGCCTCCCACCCCGCTCGATGACGACGTCCTGCGCATCACCAAGATTGAAACGGTCACTCCTGAAGATCTCTTTCCCGGCCTGATGCTGGTGAGAGTACATACGGACGCCGGCATCATCGGACATGGGGAATCGTATTACTTCGCACACGGCATGGCCGCGATCATTCATGACTGGATGGCCCGGCGGCTGGTTGGATACGACGCGCTGGCCATCGAATCGCACTGGCGTTTTTTATACGAGCGCTGTGCGAACGTGGGCGTAAGAGGAGCAGAGCTGCGGGCATTGTCGGCGATTGATCTGGCGCTGTGGGATATCCTGGGCCAAGTCTGCAACAAACCCATCTATCGCCTTCTCGGCGGCCCCGTGCGAGACCGGGTGCCTGTCTATAACAGTTGCGGAAATCCCGCGTACGGGCCCAGTCCGGATGGCCGGCTTGGATGGCCGGGCTACGGCAGTCTCGGTGAGCCCGGGCCGCTTGGCGATTCGTATAACCTGTTTCATCACCCGCTGGAACTGGCAGACGACCTCATCAGCGAGGGCTACACCGCGATGAAAACATGGCCGTTCGACCGCATCGCGCACAAGCACGGCGGGATGCGCATTTCGCTGGATGATCTTGAAGAGGCGGTAGCGCCTTTACGCAAGATCCGTGAACACGTTGGAAACAAGCTCGAGATCATGGTCGACGGGCACGGCTTCTTTATGCTGCCTGCCGCGCTCCGAATCGCAGAAGCATTGCGGGAAGTCCAGCCTCTCTGGCTCGAGGACATTCTCAAGACCGACAACCTTCAGACGCTCCAGAATTTCCGACAGCAGTCCCGAATGCCGATCTCGATCAGTGAGATGCTTCTGTCGCGCGCGGACTACGCACAGGTACTCACGGACCAGGCCGCGGATTTCGTGATGATCGATCCCACCTGGGTGGGAGGCATCTCTGAGACCGTTCGGCTTGCCCACCTCGCCCAGACATACAATGTGCCCGCTACCATGCACGACTGTACCGGCCCGTTGACGCTCTACGCCGGCCTGCACGTGAGCGCGGCCGTGCCCGGATGCTGTTTCCAGGAGACGGTGCGCGCGCACATTCGCACCATTTACAAATTCCTGATCGACCGTGAGGTCGTCATCAAAGACGGTTTCGCAGAGCTGCCACGAGACCCCGGTCTTGGCGTCCGGCTGAATCCGGAACTGTTCAGCGAAGACAAGGATACGTACCGCGCAACAGTCGAATAACTCTCATTCAAAGCTAAAGGGGATGCCAACATGCAAGACAGCACGATTTCAGCACAACATGGTGTGATCTGTTCCATGCCGAAAGATCGGATGGGCTACTTCGGTTGGCCGAGTGTTGCCAAGTTGGATGACGGCACTCTGGTGGTCGCTTCATCCGGTCTGCGAACGGAACACGTCTGCCCCTGGGGCAAGACCGTCCTTCTGACCAGTAAAGACGATGGGCAGTCCTGGTCTGAACCCGAAATCCTCAACGACACGCCCCTCGATGACCGCGATGCCGGGGTCGTCAATCTGGGTGGAGAGCGTCTCCTCGTTTCGTGGTTCACCAGCGATACGCGGAGGCATTACGAGCGGAAGAAGGAATCCATGAAAGAGGATGAGAAACAGCTTTGGGAAGAAAAACTTTCGGAATGGAACGATGAGCTGGTTGGGGAATGGCTCGGTTCCTGGGTCCGCTTGCGGGAGGATGGCGGTCATTGGAGTGATCCCATCAAGGTTCCAGTATCCACCCCTCACGGCCCCATCGTTCTGGCCAACGGCGATCTTCTCTACTTCGGAAAGAACTCCTCAGATGGAATGGTCCCCGGTGCCATCCAGGCATGTCGCAGCAGCGATGGCGGACGCAACTGGATCGGGCTGGGTGACGTGCCCATTCCAGAGGACACGGTGAACTCAAACTTCCACGAGCCTCACGTCGTCGAACTGCCGGACGGCAAACTCATCGGGCACATCCGTTACGAACATGCGGGCGATTCCAGAACCTATGATGAGCTCTGCACGTTCCAATC
>JASLXP010000658.1 GCA_030740295.1 Planctomycetota bacterium | reverse complement strand
TGCCGGGGTGGGAGAGGGGGAGAGGGGGAGACAGGGAGAAGGGGAGAAGGGGAGAGGACGAGACAGGGAGAGGGACGGGGAGACAAGGGGAAGAGCGCGGGCGCTTGCGGCATCTGGGGCTGCCCATACGATTCCTGGCTTCGCGCGCAAGCCTTCCCCGAATAACGAAAAGTATCATGCGTCGAACCGGCTTTACCGGACTGGAGCAGCATGCCTCGTAAGCTTTGTCTTGGACTCATGGTCTTTACCTGCGGCTGGATTCTGATGGGCATGGAGATGGTCGGCCCACGGCTTATGGCGCCGGTGTTCGGATCTGATATTTATGCCTGGGGGAGCATCATCAGCACGTTCATGGTGGCTCTCGCGGTGGGCTACTGGATGGGCGGCAAGGTGACACGGAAATGGAACACGCACTGGACTCTCACCGTCATTGGCATCGCTACTTCAATCTGTATGCTGTTGCTGATAGTGGATGTCAGCTACTTTGTGCATGAATCGGATGCGACGGAGGTGGAAGAGGAGCGGCCATACATTCCAGTGCACAGATGGGTCAATGACGGGCTTTTCGATGTGTGGATGGACACCTTCTACAAAGATGCCGATCTGCTCGAAACCCCTAACATGCGCTGGCCGACGCTGTTCTCTTCCTTCATTCTGTTCTTCTTACCTTCCGCTCTGCTGGGGATGGCTTCGCCGGTTGCGATTCGCCTGGCCACCATGGAGCTTGAACGGGTGGGCGAAAGCGCCGGGCATCTGTACGCAATCTCCACCGCGGGCAGTTTCTTCGGTGTGCTGGTTACTTCATTTCATCTCATTGGGCCTTACAGGAATCATGAGATCTTCGTTGGCTTTTCCGCGACGCTGACTGTGGCCGCTGTTGCATTCGGATTTGTGTACCCGATGACGCAGGCCGCTGAGCCGGCGGTTGCACCTGAACATTCAGAAACGGTAACAAAAGAGGAATCCCCGGATGAATAAGTCTCTCGCTTTAGGATTGGGCCTGGCCCTGCTGGCCCGCGATCTGACCGCGCAGACAAAAGTGCTGTTTGAGAAGGAGAGCAAATACCACTACATCCGGGTCGATGAAGAGAATGGCACGCGAACCATGCGTTTTCGGCGGAAGGGACGTGAATACGATGAGTCACGCTACGACCCAAGCCATCCGAATGTACCAGTACTGAGCTACACGCGGCTCTTCTTCTCTTCGTTCCTGTTTCGGCCGGATGCGAAACGAGTGCTGATGATCGGCCTGGGCGGAGGTTCTGTCCCTCGCCTGATTCACCATTACATGCCGGACATTCAGATGGACACGGTGGAGCTCGACGGCGCCGTGCTCGAGGCCGCGGAAAAGCACTTCAATTTTAAAAGGGACGAAAAGAACACCGTGCGGATCGGCGACGGGCGCGTGCACGTGAAGATAATGCTCCGGAGGAAAGTGAAATACGACATCATCATGCTCGATGCATTTCGTGGCGGGTACATTCCGTACCACCTGACCACGAGAGAGTTCTTCAAGCAGGTAAAGGGCCTCCTCAGTGAGAACGGGATCGTCGCCGCGAATATGCGTCCCGATTTCAAGATTTACGATTATCACAAGCGGACGATGGCCAAAGTCTTCCCGTCGCTCTACACGTTCGGCAAGACCGGCAACAAAATCTGTGTTGGGCTGTCAAGACGCAGCAATGTTCACAAGAATGAGATGATGCAGAACGCCATCAAGCTGCAAAGCCGCCATCAGTTTGAATTCCGTCTGCCCGCGCTCATCGATGATTACCAGCCGCGGATCGATTATGAAACCAAGGGTGAGATCTTCACCGATGATCACGCTCCGGTAAACATCCTGAGGGGGATACCAAGGGAGTGATGGCAATCCCCTCGTGGCCACAGGCTGCTGCCAGAGTTTCTGGTAGAAAGTCCTTTATGTGCGAAAGAAAGCTGAGATGGCGACGAGGCCCGCAGAGCAGATTGCTGAAGGAGCACATGTGAATCGGGAACAGAGCAAGACGTCAATTCTGGTCCTGGCGATCGCCGCGGTATTTTTTTGCTTTCTGCCAGCCCATGCCGAGGTCGCCATTAAGACCGAGATTGGCGCGAGCAGTTTTTTTGTCGGTGAAGGATTCGTTTACACACTGACCGTAAATGGCGCGAAGCAGGTCGAAGAACCAGAAACGCCCATCCATTCTGATTTCTTCGTCAACGCGCTGGAGACGAAGATTCAGGAACACGATAGCTCCAGAACTTTCATCTACCGGTATCGCGTGATCCCGCGACACGGGGGGCTCTTGAATCTGCCATCGCTGGCCTTCTCCGCAGATGGTGAAGTACACGAAACAGAGGCCGAGGCCATCAAGGTCGCCGAGGCAAAGGCGACCGATGCCATTCGGCTTGACGTGACTCTGGGCGGCCGCAAGGTCTATGCAGGTGAGGCCATCGTGCTTACGTTCACCTGGTACAGCACGCTCCCGCTCAACAGCTTCAAGGCGCTCGATATCCGCGTGCCGCCTCTGTCGCATGCCAGTTTCGATGTCTTCATCCCGGCTGCAGAACGAGTCGCGGGTGGCAAGCCGGGTACGATCGGGCTGCCGGTCGAGGGGCAGCGCGTCATAGCAAAAATCAGATCGGTCGAGATCAATCGAAGGCGATTCACGACCGTGACCTTTCGCCGCATCCTCGTGCCCCGCCGGTCCGGCACTCTGAAATTTCCGAGCGCCCGGCTGCTCTGTTCTCATCTTCAGAACGCGGGAAAATCAAAAAGGGGACGCCCTTCCATCTATCCCAGCTATTTCGATAACGATTTCTTTCATGCGGTCAGCGCGGGTGAGAAGTATGTGCGTTATGGTGTCCGCTCGAAAGGCTTCGAACTCGAGGTTCTGCCGTTGCCGGAGGAAGGGCGACCGGAAAACTTCAGCGGCATTGTCGGCGCTGGCAAGCTCACGGTTGAGGCAGAGCCGCAGACGATGGTCATCGGCGAACCGATCACGTTGACCTTGCGCATGAGCGGTTTCAAGCATCCCGAGGCACTGGCTCTTCCTCCGTTGGCCCAATTGGCGGATCTCAGGGGGCAGTTCCTTGTGCCCGATCGCAAAGCTGTTCGGCGTATTCGGAATGGCGAGGCTGTGTTCGCACAATCCATAAGGCCGTTGCGCACCGCGGTGACAGTTTTTCCTGCGATCGAGCTTGTGGCATTTAATCCGCAGACCAAGACTTATGAGGCTCTGGCATCCAATCCTGTTCCTTTGCGCATTCGGCCGGATGGCGAAAGGACGTCGATCGAATTGCCACCGGAAGAGCAGCAGACGCTCAAGCCAAACGCGGACGGCATCTGGCACAACCTGCCTGTCGGATCCGTGAATCCTCTGGCGCGGCTGTATCACCTGCTACGGATGACGCTGCCAGTCTGGTTGCTGTTACCATCGGTCGTTGCGCTCGCATTAAGCGGCCCTGCAAGACGCTATCGGCTCAAACAGACGGATCTCGCAGCCTGGCGGCGTCTGGAAGCGTTTCGGCAGTTGAAGCGCGCGCTCACCTCGGCCGCTTCGCCGGATGAACAGCACCGGGCCGTGTGCAGCTTTTTTGGCGCCTGGCTGGATATTGAAGACGGCGCCGTCACTTTGTCCGAGATTCTCGAAGCCCTCAAAGATCGGAGGGTTGATGTCAAAGCAAAAGAAAGAGAGTCACTGCAATATCTGCTCGAAGGAACAGACCTCGCCCGATTCGGTCGCAACGGTACAAAGTCTCCGGTCACTTCAAAAGAAGAACTCCTGACCATGCTCAAAGAAATTCAAAGGAGGCTTGAGAGGTGAGAACGAAATGATGTTCAGAAGCTCAGAGTTCCATAGGTCGCTTTTGCTTCTATCCGTTTCCCTGTTGATTTCGTCTGTCCATGCTGGGCGTGCCTCCGATGTCTTTTTGCAGGCTGCGGGGTATGCGGAGACGAACCTGGTCCGGGCGCGTGAGCTTTACGTTGCTGCCGCTCTCAAGTTTCTTGAGGAAGCGCAATCATCACCTGGGCAGGCCGGGCTGCTCTACTACAACGCGGGGAACGCATTCTTTCTTGGAGGCAACTCCGGCCGGGCCATCGCAGCATACCGCCGGGCCGAGCGCGAACTGCCGGGGCATGAATTGTTAAAACAGAATCTGGATTTCGTGCGTCGACAGAGCGTCACCTACGCGAAAGCGGAATCATCGATGTGGGATTCCGTGCTCTTCTGGCATCGATGGAACAGGGCGTTTCGGTTGGCAGTGGCCGCGGCTGGGTACATGGTCTTCTGGGCGGCCTTGATGGCTTTACAGTGGACGGGAATCCGACAATCACGAAAGGTGATGATGGCCGCCGCACTGGTTTTCGTAATGCTCGGCGGCTCGCTTACCGTCGACCATTTGCAGGAGAAGCGGATCCGCCGCGGAGTCGTCATTGCGGATCAGGTGACGGGCCGCAAGGGCCCCAATTACGGGTACGCTTCGGCTTTCGAAGGCGCACTGACCAATGGCACTGAATGCAGGATCGTTGGACAGGAACGGACCTGGCTGCAGCTCGAACTGGACAGCAGCAGGTCTTGTTGGGTGCCGGCCCCGACGATTGAAATCTGGCAGGGCGGAAAGATGTGATAGCTAAACACGACGTCATGAGAGGTTTCGCATATGCCACGGCGTATGACGCTGAAGCACAAGTTCTTCGCCTCCACGGGGCCTGCCCCCGTGGCGCGATGATTGGAGGCTAGAATCGTCCAACCCACTCCCAGAATGCCAACAGCGCATCAAATCCAGCAACCGGAAAAGTG
>JASLXP010000657.1 GCA_030740295.1 Planctomycetota bacterium | reverse complement strand
CGATGTCATCCTGCCGATGATCGTGCTGCGACGTCTGGACTGCCTGCTAGAACCTACCAAAGAGGCAGTGATGGAAGAAGTGCAATTCCAACGCGACAATGACTTTGTGGAGTTGGACCCTATGGGCCAGCCCTTTCAAGGTGGTTCAGAAATGAAGTAAAGGTGTTGAATTACTTAAAGATAGGCTGAAAGGGTCGATCGTAGAGCCTCTCTTCAAAGGTACTTCCTTTGCCCTTGTTCCTTAAGCGCGTAAATTTGAGGCGTCCAAGCGTCGTATCCAAAGGGTCTATCTAGGAGGGATCTGCCATGTTGAGCCCCATATTCGAGCGTTTTGTGGAAAAAAGTCCGGTTTCGGTGATGGTTCGTGGCCTGCTGGAACGGGTGGTGGGTGCGGATAAACTCGATGCGTTTTTCTACCGCGTGGCCCACAAACAGTATACGCGTACGCTCTTATTTTCGACCCTCTTCGATCTGATGTGTAATGTGGTCTGTGGGATTCGTCCGAGCATCCATGCGACCTATACCGCTTCGGTAGAGGACATCGGAGTTTCGGTTACGGCCGTATACGACAAGCTCAATGGCCTCGAACTCCACACCGCATCGGCCCTAGTAAAGGAAAGTGCCCGGGAGTTAAAGCCGCTCATGGAAGAGATGGGCGGGGGCCTTGAGCCGTTATTGCCCGGATATCGAATCAAGATTTTAGATGGCAACTGCCTGGGCGCCACCCAGCATCGAATCAAAGAATTACGCGAGATCCAGGGCGGTGCCTTACCCGGCAAATCGCTGGTCGTTTTAGATCCGGCGTGGATGCTGGCGACCCATGTGTTTCCTTGTGAAGACGGCCATGCCCAAGAACGGTCCTTGGTCGAGGAGGTGTTGTGGACGGTTGAACCGGGCGACGTGTGGATCTCCGACCGCAACTTATGCACGCGAAGATTGGCCTTCGGGGTGGCCCGGCGTAACGCGTACTTTATTATTCGCCACCATCAACAGGTCTCTTTTAAGGCGTTAGACCCCCTGCGTGAAGTAGGTCGCACGGACACGGGGATGGTCTCTGAACAAAAGGTGGAGATCACGGATGAACAAGGGCAAGAACACGTGCTGCGTCGGATACGGATCGAACTGGATGAACCCACGAGTGATGGCGATGAAGAGATTTTCATTCTCACCAATCTACCTCAAGAGGTGGCCGATGCAAAAACCGTGGCCTGTTTATACCGCAAACGATGGACGATTGAGGGCGCTTTTCAGGAATTAGCCGAAAATTTATGCTCTGAAATCAACACCTTGGGGTATCCCAAAGCGGCCCTGTTCGGTTTTTGTGTCGCCTTGGTCGCTTACAATGTGTTGTCTACGGTCAAAGCGGCTTTGCGCAGCGTGCATGGGACTGAGAAAGTAGAAAAAGAGATTTCGGGCTATTACTTAGCCCTTGAAATTAGCGGCATTTATCAGGGCATGATGATTGCCATTCCGGAAGTACATTGGAGTCTCTTCTCACGATTGGGGATACCACAACTGGCCGAACTGATGATTCAGTTGGCGGGGAAGGTTCGCTTATCGGCCTTTAAAAAGCATCCGCGTGGACCGAAGAAAAAAACTCCTCAACGCAATAAAAAGCTGAAACAATCTCATGTCTCGACGGCAAAACTCTTAGGAGTACGGTGATGCTGATTCAGACCACCTTGAAAGGGCTGGCGTCACGATCCCTATGCCGATCAGTATGGTTGCATCATGGTCTATCCGCACGGTCGGTGGAATGGGTGGTACGGGGCGCTTCACGAACGGGATGCCCTTCAGC
The DNA here is from genome assembly GCA_030740295.1 of Planctomycetota bacterium. The sequence continues at coordinate 160 of JASLXP010000657.1, read as the reverse complement.
GGAACGTGCTCGCATGTATGCAACAGGTCAGACAGCGACTCTCCGTAGATGAAGAGCGCATTTATCTAATGGGAGGATCGATGGGAGGGATTGGCGCCTGGCACATCGGCACGCGTCATCCCGAACTCTTTGCGGCGCTGGCCCCTCTCTGGGGAGCCTG
>JASLXP010000656.1 GCA_030740295.1 Planctomycetota bacterium | reverse complement strand
GAACGCTTCGTCACGATGTTTCTCCTACAGCTTGACGCCAATGGCAACGGTACCTACCTGAGTGCCGGACACAATGACCTCCCCCCGATCTTAGGTCCACCTGCAGGGTGAGTTTTCATCGTCGCTATTCAATGCCAGCATGTCCAGGTTTGAGCGACTGCATCGCTCGGGCGAACAACGCTGGCGGCACACCGTCCAAGGACTTATGAGGCCTTTCTTCATTGTAATGGGTCCGTCGGGTTTCAATGATTCGCCGAGCGTCCGCGAGGTCGACGAACCAGTGTTCATTGAGACATTGGTCCCGAAATCGACCGTTAAAGCTTTCCACAAAGGGATTCTCCATCGGTCTTCCGGGCCGAATGAAGCTCAACGTGACCCCACGTTTCTGTGACCAGAACCATAAGGCCTTGCTCGTCATTTCCGGACCATTATCCAGAACGATCGCCCCGGGTAGTTCTCTTCGAGTCGATAAGTCGTCCAGATATCGAGCCACCCGCTCGCCTGAAATCGAAAAGTCCACAATCTGCCCCAGGCACTCCCTGGTGAAATCGTCCACCAGGTTGAAGATTCGAAACCGCCGGCCGTTGGCCAGTTGATCGCTCATGAAGTCCATCGACCATCGTTGATTCGCTTGGGTCAACATCGGCATTGGCACGCGCTGCTGCCGGGACAACCGCTTGCGTCTCTTCCGACGCACCTGCAAGCCCTCTTCCAGGTAGATCCGGTAGGTTCGCTTCTCATTGATCACCAAACCCTCCTGCTTCAGCATCCCGTGAAGCGTCTCGTAGCCGTAGCGGGGATACTCCGTGGCCAGTTCCTTCAGACGCTCTCTCATGGTCGTGTCAGCCGACCTGCACGAGCCGTACCGCACCGTCGATCGATGGATTCCGACCAGTCTTGCGGCCCGCCGCTGGCTGCGCAGGTCCCGCTCGACCAAATGCTGCACAGCCCGTCGTTTTGCTGCGGGCCTCACCAGTTTTTTGACAACAGCTCCTTCAGAGCAGCGTTATCCAGATGGGACTCGGCCAGCAACTGCTTCAGCTTGCGATTCTCGGCTTCCAGCTCCCGCAGCCGCTTCGCTTCCGATACGGTTAGCCCACCGTACTTGGACTTCCACTTGTAGAACGTGTTCTCGCTGATCCCATGCCGCCGGCACACTTCTTTGCCCGTCGCTCCGGCTTGACCCTCTTTCAGGATCCCGATGATCTGTTCCTCACTGAATTGTTTCCGTTTCATGGAGTTCTCCCTCGTTAATTATTATGGGAAAACTCACCCTGCGGGTGGACCGTTTTATTGGGGGGAGGTCACCACCAGCCCTTCCTTTCCGTTGAGGAAACCCACATGCCGAAAGCCAGGATTACACTTACAAGCTTTCACCAACTGCTGCAAGATCACACCGCGCGATTCGAGTCCTCCGACCGACGCCAGGAGAGAATCATCGCCCAACTCGTTCTTGTCAAAGAGCAACTCAACGAGCACTCTGGCATCCTCAAGCTGCTGCAAGAGCGTGTCGAGCTACTCTACGGAGCTGTCGACAACTTCGAAGTCCGCACCGACCGTTTCGAACAGGAGTACCTAATGATCACAGCCGCCCTCCGCCGCCTCGAAGACCGCTTCGATTCCCTGGAAGCCGAAAAGCTCAGAACCCGCATCGCATCCCTGGAAACCCGAGTCAGAGCCCTCGAATCCGATAAGCGTCAATAGCTAGAAGCCCAAAAGCCAACAGCTATTCACAAATCCACCATACGCCAATCGCTCCTCCACCCGAGCTCATGCCACAAAGCGGGCCGCAAATTGCAACCACTTCTGCCGGGAGATCTCATTTAGATCAGCGACTGAATGGATTCAGCCAAACCAGCGGTGCGCTGCACCAACGAAAAATCGAATCCTACTGATTCGCGGATAAAAAGTCGTGATAGACCCCGACTTGGCAGACTTGCTGACAGCCAATAG
>JASLXP010000655.1 GCA_030740295.1 Planctomycetota bacterium | reverse complement strand
CCGAAGCGCCGCCCGACGGCCGCATCCTCAACCGCGCCGTGCCCGATGGTACGCGGGACATCATTGCCGCGTTCCATGACGACTCGATCGAACTCGCCATCGATCCGAAACGCGAGCGCAAGCAGGGGGCGCGGACTTTTTATCACCTGATCACTAACGGCCGCGGCACTCTCTACGACCGCGCTGTCAATCCCGATAACAAGCAGAATCCGGTGGACTTCAATTGGCGCATTCCGAAGTGGGAGCTCGAGCATCAGCTCAAGGACGGCTGGTGGCAGGTGGAGATTGCGATCCCATTCGAAAGCCTGGAGGTGGTCGAGAGCGACCTGAAGCTGGCCTGGGGGATTCGCATCGCACGTAACTGGCGGCGACCCGGCGAGCAGACGCAATGGGAATCAGTCGGAGCAAGCTATATCGATCAGCCTTCCATGCCGCTGGTGAGTTGGGATGCGGCCGCGCCGGTCATTCAAATGCGGTCTCTCCAGGAAGACGGTGCTCCGGTCATCAGACTCTCCATTCGGAATCCGGGCGCAAAGCCCCTGTCCGTTAAAGCGAGCATCGCAGACAACTGGCATCACAATCCCGCGGACGAGTTGAAACAGGCGCTCGCGATTCCTCCCGGTGAAACACGGGAAGTAGCGCTCAAAGCCAGAGACGGCGGGCCGGAGGGCCTCCACACCTGCAGGATAAAGGTGACCAATTCGGATGCTTCGAAGGTCTGGTTCTCTCGCCATTTTCGGTGGAGCATGCACCGTCCGAAATCAGTCTGGTCGATTGGCGAAGAGCAGCGCCGGGCCGTCGCTCTGCAGTTCAAGTATTACCCCTCTCACAGCAAAATTCGGCTGCGGGCCGATATCGCCGGTTTGAAACTCAAGGACAAGGTATCCGGTGCGCGAGTGTTGATCAGGAAACTGAAAAGCACGAAAACGGATAACGGAATCTGGTCTCATGAAATCCGATTTGAGAAGGACGTTTTTGAAGGCGTTTTGCCGATTCCAGAATTGGACGAAAGCAAGTACGAACTGGCCCTCTTTCTAGAAGGCGAAGAGGGGATACCAGATAAACCGGTGACACAGGCATTCGAGCGAAAACGTTTTGAATGGGAAAACAACAAGCTTGGTTTCAGTGATGATGTGATTCCTCCGTTCACGCCGCTTGAAGTGAACGGCAAGACGGTGAAGTGCGTGTTGCGCGAGCATCAGCATGGAGATTCCGGTTTATGGGAATCCGTGAAGAGTCAGGGCATTCAAATACTCACCGGCCCGATGCAATGGGAAGTGGATTCCGGCGGCCTGCAGCAGATCGCAGCCTCCAGGCCGTGGAAGTCCACAAGCCGGAAGTCCACGGAAGTCGTGGGCGAATCCGAATGGTCGGCCGGGCCGATCAGCGCGCGCATGCAGACCACGTGGGATTACGACGGCATGATGCTCGTCAAGCTAAAGCTCCGATCGAACGGCGAAACGGTCGACCGGCTGTCCTTCCGAATCCCCGTCAAAGAATCCGAGGCCAGGTACATGCATTCGGTGGGCGACGGCCTTCGCCACAACTTCGCTGGTTTCGTGCCCAGAGGCAAGGGCGTTGTCTGGGATAGCAGCAAAGCCAACAAGCTCAACATCATCGGCGCGTTCTTCCCCTACGTCTGGGTTGGCAGGGCAGAGCGCGGTGTCTGTTTTTTTGCTGATACGGACAGGGGGCTGTCACTCGACGACGACAAGCCGATGATCGAGCTCGTCCGCCGTGGCGGCACTCTCGAAATGCGTGTTCACCTCATCAACAGGCCAGTCGCAATTGATGCTGAACGCGAAATCGTCTTTGGCCTTCAGGTCACTCCCACCAAGCCCATGCCAAAAGGCTGGCGCCGCTGGACGGCCACCAAGAGGCCGGAAGGCGCACGGCCCATTCGCTGGATGGGCGCCACCTTCTATTGGGGTGGGATCAGTTACGACGTGTATCCGTTTGAGAAGGACTACTCCTATTTCGACACACTCAAGAAGGCCCGAATCTCCGGTGAGTGGGATCTGCAATACATCACCGCATGGATGAAAGAATTGATGAAGAAGAAAGAGCTGCTGACGCGCACCGAGGAAAATTTCCTTGCACACGTTCGCGGCGGCATGCATGTGGCAAGGTCATCGCCATGGAGCAAGGGCTGGCGCGTGTTCGGCTACACCAATGCTCGTGGCGTCGGCTTTCATTCACCCGAATTCAAGACCTTCCAGGACGAATGGCTGCGCTACGCCTGGTTCAATCGTGAATGGTCGCCAAAGGGCGCGGTCGGCTACGATGTGAGCCCTTCGAAGAGCTTCGTGGATTTTGCGCTCTGGTATTACAGGAAGATGCTCGTCTGTTTCGATGGCGTCTATTGGGACAACACGTTCCTCTCTGCGAACTACGATCCGGTGGTCGGCAACGCCTGGCAGGACGACAAGGGCCGGTGGCATCCCGGCATGGGGCTCATGCACCTGCGCAGTCTTATCAAGCGTACGGCTGTCATGTTCCACAACGAAAGCAAGGAGCTCCCCGACAATCGAAAACCGCTCCTCACCCTCTCGCACATGACGAACACGATGATCGTGCCGGTGCTCTCGTTCGGAAACTGCAACATGGACTGGGAATGGAAGTACGGTTACGAAGATTTCCAGGACCGCTTTTCGCCAGACCTGACCGTCGCCGAAACGATCGGACGCCAAGTTGGCGCATGGCCGACGATCCTCGCCGGAGGCCATCCGGATCCGAAAGACCCGCGCTGCCCACATCTGTGGCGTACCCGGCTCGGCGTCTGCCTCGTGCATGAGATCCAGGCATTCAACTGGCGCCCGCCTTCGGATACTAAGCTCTACGAGCGCCTCTTCGAATTCGGATACGGAGAAGATGGCTGCGAGGTCTTCAATTACTGGCAGGCCGGTCATCCTGTCACGGTGAATTCGAATTCCGTGGATGCGCGCACGATTGCGATTGCTCACAAAGCAAAAGCATTAATCGTGGTTACCGACTATGGCGAAGGCGGAGAATGCAACGTCAACGTGCAGACAGACAAACTCGGCATCAGGAAGGATGCCAGCGCGAAAGATTTTGAGACAGGGGAAGCTGTCGAAGGGAGCGCGGCCAGCAGTTTCAAGCTCGTCCTCCAGAAACACGATTACCGCATTCTGGTGATTGAATGATGGGAGCAGAAACTGGGATGTCTTCAAGGGCGTGGCGGCAGGCTGCCAGCCTGCCAGCCCGCCGCCACAAGGCCTGTCCGATGACTTTGCGAGCGGTTCTCCTACTCCTTTCGTTGTGCCTCGCCTGCCTTGCTGAGCCAACTGCGAACGGCCTCTACTATAAACCCAGGCTGCAATCGCTGATGGATGCGGTCACTCTGCACATCAGCTTCGATAATAAGTCCATGCTGCCGGATATGGCGGCCGGGCCGAGATTCATTCCGAGGGTTCTCGGTCCGTACACAAAGAAGACCGAATCACCCATCTTTGAAAAAGGACGAATTGGCAGTGCCCTCGTGCTCGGCTCGGGCGCGGCGATCTATTCGAACGGGTCCAACATTGATTTCCAGGGAAGAGGAGCGATTGCCATGTGGGTGAAGCCCTTGGAATGGGCCCGCCCGAACGGCTCGAACATCGTCTTTGCCATGACGGCTGGCTCTCAATTTTATCTTCAGCGGCAGGGCCCTTTGCGAGCGCCCGAGGGCAAACTCATTCGTTCGGAATGCATCCAATTCCTGGTCAAGGCATCAACGGCACAGAAACAGTTCACGTCGCTGAACAGGTACTCGCCATGGAAGAACGGCCAGTGGTACCTGGTCGTGGCCAATTGGGCCTGGCCGAAAATGGAATGGAGCATTAATGCAGGGCCGTTCGCTGCGAAAGCTCTGAGCGGTGTCCCCGAAAAAGAGTTTTTTGGTTCGCTCATCATCGGATCCCGGGGCGGTGAGAAGGGCCTGCTTGATGAAGTGATGGTCTTCAATCGTCCGATGAACAGGAACGAGGTGAGTATGCTTTTCGAATTAAGTGACTGAGCTCAATCAGATCTCACACATTGTCCCGAGCCCCATTCGCTCAGCGTTGGCCAATGCAATCGGCGCGGAAGCGACATCGAATGCTGCATTGCCGACGCTTTTGAAGATCGTGATCTGTTCCGGGCTTGTGCGGCCCGCTTTCACGCCTGCGACGACCTCGCCGATCTCGGTCGAGAAATCTTCCCTGCGGATGAGGCCCTCATTCATCGGAATGAGAAAATCGCCGGCTTCCTCGAGGGCTCCGGCGTAGGTATCAACCACCAGCAGATCGGCATGCTGCACCAGTTGGCTGTCCAGTTCGCGGTCTTCTGGCGTGAAAGCGCCGATCGCGCTGACGTGCGCGCCCGGCTTGACATCATCGCCATTCAGGATCGGTGTGCTGGAAGTGGTCGCGCACATCACGATGTCCGCGTCCTTCACCGCTACTGACGATGAATCTGCGGCAGAGACCTCACAATCACACCAGGCTTGATCGGATAGTTCCTCCACGAGTTCTTCCACATTGGATCTGGTCCGACTGTAGATCCGAATCTGCGATACGTCATGAACTGCCAGGACTGCTTCCGCTTGTGTTCGTGCCTGTTTCCCCGCGCCAAAGATAGCGACAACCGGTTTATCCTCCTTGCACAGCGCCTCTGCCGCCACTCCGCACAGCGCCCCGGTACGCAGGGCCGTTAACGAAGCCGAATCCATCAGGGCGAGCGGGCGTCCGGTCGATGAGTCCTGAAGGATCAGAATCCCGTGAATGGTGGGCAGCCCTTTCGCAGGATTATCCGGATAGATGGAAATGAGCTTTGTAGAGGTGGCATTCTTCTCCGGCCACAACGCGGGCATGATCAGGCTGATGCCGCCGTCGGATTCCATCGGAATGCGTTCCGGCACTACGAATTCGCCTTCTGAAAGCGCAACCACAGCCTGGCGAATCGCTGCGATGCACTCGCCCATCGGGAGGGCTTGTCTGATGTCGTTTGAGTTAAGGATTCGCATTTATCTAACGCTCCAATGTCCCAGACTTGTTTTCAAATATCACTAGGTGCGCCATCCGGGTCCAGGTTCTTCCCGTAAGCCCCCTGCTGGAATTCTCCTTCTGCAGCGAGACGTTCTTCATCGAGTTCGATGCCAAGGCCGGGCTGGGTTGGTAGCTCCAGGTAGCTGTTCTGCGGCCTGAAGACCTTTTCTGTCACTATCTCGTTCCAGAGGTTTTCGACAACGACTGTCTCAAGGTTCAGGAAATTCGGTATAGCGGCGGCGACATGTGCCGAGGCGGCCGTGGCAACGGGGCCGTTCGGATTGTGAGGAGCAACCTTTATGTAGTAGGTCTCCGCCATTGCCGCGATCTTGCGGAGCTCGCTGATGCCGCCGCAATGGCAGATGTCCGGCTGGATCACATCCACGTATTGCTTCTCGATCAGGCGGCGGAAGCCCCAGCGCATGAAGAGCCGCTCGCCGGTAGCGATGTCAACGGAAGGGCGGCTGTCGCGTAGTTTGGCGAACGCATCGACGTTGTCCGGTGGGACGGGCTCTTCCAGAAACATCAGATGGAAGGGCTCGACCGCACGGGCCAGACGAATGGCCATGGAGGGACGAAGACGGCCGTGCACATCGACCATGATGTCCATCTCTTCGCCGACCAGCTCCCGCATCTTCGAGAGATTTTCCGTGCAGTCGGGGATGACGTTCTTTTCGTGATAGACACCTTCGGCATCCACGCCTCCTGCCCCGCACTTAATGGCTCTCCACCCTTCATCGAATTTGTCCTTTACGTTCCCCGCACCTCCGTGACAGTAGCAGCGGATGCGGTCCCGGCATGCCCCGCCAAGCAGTTTGTAGACAGGTTGGCCATATGCCTTGCCGGTGATGTCCCAGAGCGCGTGATCGATTGCGCTGAGCGCAGTGTTGGTGACCACTCCGCCGCGCCAGAATCCGTGCCTGCGCAGGCACTGCCACAAGAACTCGATGCGAGTGGGGTCTTCTCCAACGACGTGGTGTTTCAGATCATGGATGGCAGCGACGACGGCGCGTTCCTTTGATTCGAGCGTGCCTTCGCCCCAGCCGTGAATCCCCTCGTCGGTTTCAATTTTGAGGAAGACGTAACCGCGCACACCGTTGTTGATGATGCAGGTTTTCAGTTCGGTGATTTTCATGGTCTGAGCTATGAGGAGCGCGTAGCAGAGGGCAACGCTTTGGTAACACTAAGCGAATTCAGGCACAAGTCGCAAGCCCTGCGGAGCAGGTTTTCGACCTTGGAACGGGCCATTTATCGCGTATAAATAATGTAAGGGAAACAGGTCTTTACCCCGGCCTGAAATCCGGCTCTTTTCAAGGAGGAATATCCCATGCGCATTCGACATAACCCATACAGAATCGGTCTGGCGCTGGGGGCGGGAGCGGCACGCGGAGTCGCACACCTTGGTGTGCTGCAGGTTCTTGATGAGGCGGGGATCAGCGTCGACCTTATTGCCGGATCAAGTTTTGGCTCGTTCGTCGCCGGATGCTATGCGTGCAATCCCGATGCACGGCAGGTGACTGAACAGTCCATCGCTTTCGCGGAAAGCAGCGGCTTCAGGAGCAGCAAATTTGATTTCATCAGGCAGGCCAACCAGGCCGAGCCCGGATTCATAAACACACTGAAATCGCTTATTCGTAAAGGTGTGATGTACAGCTCCACCCTTACGAGTAACGGTTTCATTACAGCAGAGGCGATGGCTCACAATGTGTCGCAGTGTCTGCCGGACCGTCTTGTCCAAGAGACAGAAATTCCATTTGTCGCTGTATCCACTGACGTGATGACTGGCGAGGAAATCCTCATCAATCGCGGCCCCATTCGCAGAGCAGTTCATGCAAGCTGCGCGATACCCGGCGTGTTCCGTCCCGTTGCGGCCGGTGACAAGCTTCTCGTCGATGGTGCAAGCGTCCAGAAGATTCCAGTGTTGCCTGCGTACCTGATGGGCGCCGACTTCGTCATCGCCGTTGATGTTTCAAGCGGTCTGGCGGATGTGGACCTTCGGACAGGTGCAGACATGCTCATTCGAAACTCGATGATTGAAGGCAATGCATTGAGGAACATGCAGGCACGCATGGCTGACTTTCTTATTGAACCGGAACTTGGAGACATCCACTGGGCTGACTTCAGAAAACCGATGGCTGCGGTGGCTCGGGGCGCTGACGCGGCGAGAAAGGCGATCCCCCGTCTGTTGGCAATGCTGGATGCTTTACCGGGTCAGATGGAGAGCGGATACTCGCCGGGCCGAAAGAGAGCGATGCCCTTCCTGGAAGATCATCAGATGCAGTATTTCGAAATGCCCGCTGAAGAGGTGGTGGAACCTGGGGGGCCGGAGGAGGAAACGATGAAGGAAGACTCTGGCCCGTTAGAGGCGGTGGAAATCCAGGAGTGAATATCAGCTCTCTTATAGATCCCAGGCTTCTGAGTATGTGCTTAACGCGAGCCTGCGTTGAGAACGTGCCAGCTTGCCCCGCTGGTGATTCAGGCAGGGCGGTCAGCCTTACTAATCCATCTTCAGAAAGAAATCACCATTCCACTGGTAGCCGTCTTCCTTAAATTCTTTGAAGCGCGCCACGCTTTTCACTTTGTTTTCGCACAGCCAGCGGACGAACTTTCCTTTGATCAACTTTCCGAAGTGACCAGCGGATTTGTTTTTCCCTGACTTCTCCATGAAAAACTCAACCTCGATACCATCCTCATATGCAACGGCTTTTTTGTGGGCCTGCGGGAGCAGGTCGACGACCAGACAATTCGAAAGTTCCTTAGCGAGTAACGGTCGCCAGTATTTCGCCGCGTCGAGTTTTTCGATTTTCAGTTTGTAATCGGGTATGCAAAGTTGAGGCTCTACGAGTCCGAAGACAGCCGAGACGATTCGCACATGTCTGTCAAAGAAAGTCTTCGCCGGTTTCTTTAAAGATGAGTAATCGATGCCTTGGTAAACCACGCCGGTGTATCGTTCGATGGCCGGCCTGGTGGCCGTTCGAAGCAGGTTCTGGTTGGCTTCAATCGCAGCGTCTTTTGCATCTCCCTTTACACCCAGTAGTTTCTCCCAGTCACCGTCGAAGGCAGACAGTCGTTCGACCATTTCTTTCAATGGTTTTCTGGCGCGCCTCAGAGGCTTGCCATCTCCCCCTGGAGTTTTGCCTTCTGAAGGTGGAATGAGGATTCGAAACTCTTTTTGTGCCATACCTTTCTCCTGACTGTTTAAGGTGCTCTACTTCTGGTGATGGCTGGAAGCACTCCTAAGATAGCCGGGCCGTCCTTCAATCGAAACCACGACAGTCATTATGAATCCATATCATCTCGTCCTGAACATCCTCCTGCTCTTCCTGAGCTCGAATCTCCTCTCGGCGGATGCCGCTAAAGACTGGAAGGTCCTCCAGTCCTCACTTGCGGAAAAGATGAAGGGCATTGAAGGGCCGCAGCAAGTTGTTCCCCTTCTCCAATCCCTCCAGGATTTTGTGAAGAAGCATCCGGGCACTGATGAGGCGAGTCTGGCGCTCTGTAATCTTAGCTCGCTGTTGACGCAGATTGGGCAGATTGAGCCTGCGATTTCTGTGCTGCGGGGCGCGAGGACCCATACCAGGAACGAAGAGATAAGGGCCTCCATTCAGGCTCAGATTACTAAGCTCTCGGTCAGGCCCGGTGGGACGCCTCCCGATTTTCTGGCGAAAACTGTGGCAGGCAAAGAGATCTCGCTGTCAGCTTATAGGGGCAAAAACCTTCTTTTCATCATCTGGGCCACCTGGTGCGGGCCATGCAGAAAGGAAACGCCATTCCTGAAAGAGGTGTATGAGCAATTCCCACGTGCGCAGTTCGATATCCTTGGTGTCAGTCTGGATGAGAAGAAGAGCGCTCTGACAGGTTATGTCAAAAAGCACGAAATGCCCTGGCCCCAGATATACAACAAAAATCTGAAGGCAGAAGAAGGCATTGATCTGCTCTACAACACGACCAATATCCCTCTGATCATTCTGATTGGACCCGACGGCAAAATCATCAAGCCAGGGCTCAGGGGACAGGATCTGAAAAAAGTAATCGCCGCGGCGCTTGAAGAGCAATCCAGGCCGGAGGTCACCCAATAATCACGGTCTTATCCAGAGGCGCATCCCCGCCTGGTACTTGCGACAGCAGTTTACTCAAAACCTGAGTGTGGGTGGTGGAGGTCTGCGCCGAGCTCTGGAGTGTCGTGAGCAGGAGCGGGGTCAAATCCTGCAAGAGCTCCGTGGCTGTCTGGTAGCGATCCTCTGGTTTCTTTGCCATCAGTCTCTGGATGATGCGGCATAGGTTAAGAGGTACTTCTGGTTTGAGCTCGTGCAATGCTTTGGCCATCTGGGTCATCTGGCGGGTGATGATCTCATCATGGGTCTGGCCTTCAAAGGGATACCTTCCACTCAGAGCTTTGTAGGCGGTGCATCCCAATGCGTATAAATCAGAACGGTGATCCACGGCTTGGCCGCTTGCCTGCTCGGGGGACATATAATGCGGCGTGCCCACGATGCTCCCCTCTGCCATCTTCGTATCGTCAGCATTGATTGCGTGGCCCAGGTCGCCGATGCGGATATTCCCATTCTGGTCCAGCAGCAGATTTTCCGGCTTGATATCCCTATGAACGATCTTCTGTGAATGTGCGTATTCGAGCCCTCTGGCGACGTCGGACATCATCCGCAGGCCTTCCAGCACGGTCAGGCTGCCTCGCTGGCAGAGGTAGTCCTGCACGCAACCCAGCTCAAAATACTCCATGGAGTAAAAGTGATGGCCCTCATCACTTCCAACATCGAACACCTGCACCACGCACGGATGCTGTAGTCTTCCCGCGCCCTGGGCCTCTTCCACGAAACGCTTCACGTAGTTTTCGTCTTCTGCATATTCCTCGGAGAGGACCTTCAAGGCGACCTCTCGCTGCATGGATTGCTGTTCCGCCAGGTAAACGGTCGCTCGGCCGCCGCGGCCAAGCCTTCGTGTGATTTTGTAGCCACCCAGGTCCCGGTCGATCAGACCGGCCCAGAGCTGGGCCTCTTCATCAGAGACGAAGTAGAGGTTGGTATTTCCTATCTGAATGTTGTCCCCATACTGCAGCGGCCCGCGGTCTACGACATGGCCGTTCAACATGGTGCCGTTCAGGCTCCCCTTGTCAGAAACGGAGAGCGCTCCGTTCTCGGGTTCGATAACAAAGTGCCTGCGTGAAGTCAGCGGGTCGAAGAGCCGCACAGTGCAATTGACATCTCGCCCGAATATCAATGTGCCCTCTCCCAAAGGGACGACACGCCCCTTGTCCGGTCCGCTAGCGAAGATTATCTGAGCCAACGTTATTCCTCTGAAGGAAAAAATCGGCGGAGAGAAGTTCCTGTCAATCCAACTTAAGGGGTACCGGAGAGAATACTATTGTGTTCTGTTTCGTGATCTTTTTCTAGCTGCGTTCAATAATCTTAGCATCATAGCCGATATTTGAAATGGGTATACCCACTGTTAGACTTCGGCTGCCTTTGGCGCATTTCCGTGCCATTTCAAGAAATATGGCCCAAGCACATCAATGACCAGATCGTGGTCCTTCCTCAGAGATACTGCAGTCATTGGCAATGGATTGAAGGGGCTGGCCATCGGCCTTTTGTGCAATGTCTATTTTTTCGCCAGGGAAAATCTGGAAGATCTTGTCGAGGCCATCGCCATATGGTTCAGGGATCCTTCTCCAGAGGCGGCGCGAGAAATTGATCTTCTCCTCGTCTCCGCCTCTGACCTCACAAATCTCGGCCGGAACATGCTGGAGAGTGGTTACCTGGTGGTCGGCCTTCTGGTACTGATAAGCACTGGCATTGCAGGGATTCTCGACGGGTTGCGCGAGCGGCGGGTGAAAGAGCTTCAGGAGGAAAGTGAAAGCCGTACGCAACGCCTCACCGAGGCCCAGAAACTGCTGACCAGTGCCCAGCGCCGTCTCGCCCATTCCGAACGCCTTGCCGCTATTGGCCGCATGGCAGCCGGCGTGTCTCACGAAATCAACAATCCACTGGGGGCAATCACCGGCCACATCCGGCTCCTCGCAATGCAGATTCCGGAAGAGGATGAGGAGAAGCACACCTACCTGGACATCGTTCAGAAAGAAGCCAGGCGAATCCGAGAAATCGTAAAGGGCCTCAACGACTTCGCGCGCAGCAACCCCGACCCAGAGGATCTCCGAAAAAGCACGGTCGACATTCATACGATTGTTCATGAAGCGCTTGACGCCTTTCGGCCGCGATTCCTCGATACCGGCATCGAAGTTGAAGAAAAGCTGGCCGCGCAGAACGCCAATGTTTTTGGCCGGAAGGACCACCTGCGCATGGTGCTCGACAACCTCATTTCCAATGCAGCGGAAGCCATGAAGGGCGGCGGTACGATCACTTTGAGCACAGCTCTCAGCACTCTGGACAAGAATGACATGATGGTCCTGAAAGGCTCGATTTCAGATGCCGATGGCCTTACGAGTGACGTCCAACGCCTGATGGGGCGGGACGCGGAATTCTCCATGCCTCTGATGCTGGAAGAGGGCGATCCTGTTTTGAAAATCGACGTGATCGATCACGGACAGGGCATGTCCGCGGAACTCGTTGACAAGGTATTCGAGCCGTTTGTTACCACCAAAGAGGTCGGGTATGGTCTCGGCCTCGGCCTCGCCATCACCTACAGCATCGTGCGCGCCCACGGTGGATTTATCGATGTGCATTCCAAGTCGGGTAGAGGCTCACAGTTCACGGTTGTGCTGGCCGCTACTCGATCCGATGCAGAGAACACCATCGAAAAGCCCAGGCTGAAAGCGAAAGCAATCTGAACATGTCCGTCTCACAACCCCTGCATGTCCTGGTTATTGATGATGAACCTTCCATGCGCAGCGTCTGCGAAGGTTTCCTGCGTTCTTTCGGCCACACTGTCGAATCCGCGGGTAATGGTGAGAGTGGCCTGGCACAGGTTGAAGATTCGTTCTACGACCTCGTAGTTGCCGATTACAAACTGCCCGGGATGGACGGCCTGCAGGTGTTGCAGCAGGTGAAGGACAAGAGCCCGAGTACCGAAGTCATCATCATGACCGCGTACGCCGACATTGAATCCGCGGTGCAGGCGGTCCGGTATGACGCGTTCGATTATCTGCCGAAGCCTTTCGAGCTTGAAGAAATGCAGCGGGCGGTAAGGAAGCTCGAGCGAATTAAGAGGCTGACGGTTGAGAATCAGCTCCTTCGCAGCCAGCTCAAAGAAGATTACAGCTACGATCGCATCGTCGGAGAATCGGACGCGATAAAGAGAGCCCGGCAGATTGTTCAACGAGTCAGCCAGGAACACGCCACCGTCCTGATCGAAGGTGAAAATGGCACCGGCAAGGAGCTCGTTGCCAAGGCCATCCATTACAACAGTCCGAGGGCCTCCAAACCTTTCGTGCCAATTGACTGCGCTGCCATTCCGCCCGGCCAGTTCGAGGTCGAGTTGTTCGGCCAGGATCGAGGTGGGGTCGGCAACTACAAAGAAGGCCTGCTGAAAATGGCCGAGGGAGGTACCGTTTTTCTGGACGCTATCGGAGAGCTCCCAATAGAGATGCAGGTGAAACTCCTCCGTGCATTTCAGGAGAATTCAGTCCGGCCCGTGGGAAGCGTCCATGACCTCAAGCTCGATGTTCGTGTCATCGCGGCCTCCAACACACCTCTTGAAGAGAGCATCCAGACCGGCCAGTTTCGCCAGGAGTTTTATTACCTGTTGAACATCGTCAACATCACCTTGCCGTCTCTACGCGAAAGGCGCGGGGACACTGAACTGCTGGTGGCCCATTTCCTTGAAACCAAGAGCTCCGGCAACCGCCGCATGGTGGGGATCAGCGAGGACGCGCTTGAGGCCATCAGCACGTACAGTTGGCCCGGAAACGTGCGCGAACTGGAAAACCTCGTCGAGCGTGCGCTTGCGTTGGGCATGTCTGACAGGATCGAAAAAGAGGATCTGCCGCCTTCCATTTTCAGGTCAAGCCGGGCGGCCCCTTTCACAAGCGGCAGCAGTGAAGACCTCAAGCCGCTCGAAGAAATTGAGAAGGATGCCATTCTCAGAACACTCGAACGAACCGGCGGTGACAAGATGCTGGCGGCCCAGATTCTTGGCATTGACAGAAGCACACTCTATCGCAAGCTCAAACGGTTTTGATGCTTCTCCAGGTCAGTACAAGCCAGCGCGATCAGTTCATCGAGATCACCGGAGATGTCCAGCAGATTGTGAATGATGCGGCCGTTCAGTCCGGCCAGGTCATCGTCTACGTCCCCCATACCACTGCCGGGATCACCATCAATGAAAACGCTGACCCGGATGTAGTCCATGACATGCTCAAGCAGCTCGATGTGATAGTGCCCTGGCGTCAGCCCTTTTACCGCCATGCCGAAGGCAACAGCGCCTCGCATGTCAAGGCATCCATGATGGGCTTTTCCCTCACAGTATTGATAGAAGACGGCCGACTTGTTCTCGGCACCTGGCAAGGTATCTGGTTTTGCGAATTTGATGGCCCGCGGCAGAGGACAATTCACGTCAAAGTAACTCACGATTCATGAGCGCCAACATTCGAGGCTACCTCTCAGATCTGATCGCTGAGCTAAAGGCCCAGTGGCCGGATAACCGCTCGATCAACATCGTCTGCCATGGGCACAGCGTGCCCTCCGGCTACTTTGCGACCCCGATGGTCGATACTTTCAATGCTTATCCTCATCTGCTCCACAAGAGCCTGAAAGAGATCTACCCATTCGCTGTAATCAACGTCATCGTCACAGCCGTCGGTGGCGAGCACTCCGCCCGCGGTGCCAAGCGATTTGAGGAAGACGTCCTCTGTCACAGACCGGATGTCGTCACTATAGATTACGGATTGAACGATCGCCGGATTGGCTTCCAGGAAGCCGAGGTCGCATGGCGGTCCATGATCGCCGAATCGCTGGAAGCGAAGGCCAAGGTCATTCTACTCACGCCAACCCCGGACACCTCCGGCCTCAAAGATCCCGCCGCGGAAAACTGGATGGCACTCCAGGGGCATGCCTCACAAATTCGAGAACTTGCAGGTGAATACGATGTCGGGCTCGCAGACAGCATGGCCGCCATCGAACGCCATTCGGGCACATCCGGAGACATCACGGATTTCCTCTCATGGTCGAATCACCCCAACCGCAAAGGACACGAAGTCGTCGCTGCTGAGCTGGTGCGCTGGTTCTCCATCACTTGATGCAAACATCGGAAAGATCACATTGACGAAGACACTCGTCCACACTTTCCTCCTGACCTTTGTTGCCGCCCGTGCTGTTGATGCCGGCGGTTACGACAAAGTAAAGGCCAGAAAGTACATCACCGCGGCCCTCCCGGACGGAGCGAGAGCCGATCCCATCAAACCCCGGCGGCTTCTGGTCTTCTCAAAAACCAATGGCTTCAGGCACGGCTCGATCTCCAGCGGCGCCATGTCGCTGAAAATGCTCGGAGAAAAAACAGGCGCCTTCACCGCTGTTCATTCCGAAGATGCAGCCATGTTCGAATTGGAAAGCCTCGATAAGTTCGACGCGGTCTGCATGTTGAACACCACGCGAGAGGTTTTCCTTCCCCGGAACATGAAAAACCTGTCAGATGAGGAGCGGAAAAAGGCCTTTGAAACCGATGAACGCCTGAAGGCAAACTTCAAAGCATTCGTCGAAGGCGGCAAGGGCCTCATCGGTTTTCATGCAGGTACAGACACCTTCCACCAGTGGGAAGATTACAGCCTGATGATGGGGGGCCTCTTCAGCGGGCATCCCTGGCATCAGGAAATAGGCGTCAGAGTCGAAGAGCCCGCACACCCGCTGGTCGCAGCGTTCAAAGGTAAGCCGTTCAAGGTGGCCGATGAGATCTATCAGTTCAAAAAAGGCTTTTACTCTCGGGATCGCTTGCGCGTCCTACTTTCGCTCGACCTGAAATCCGTAAAGAAAAAGGGGGGCAGAAAAGACCACGACTACGCGCTCGCCTGGATTCGCAACGTAGGCAAAGGACGCACTTTCTACACCGTTTTCGGCCATCGCGACCAAATCTACTGGAATCCAACGCTGCTGAAATTCTTCCTCGACGGCATCCAATACGCGTTGGGTGACATCGAAGCCGACGCGACACCAAGCAACAAGCTTCCGCGTTAACTCATCGCCGCAGGCTCGTGCCAGCCTGTCAGCCCAGACAGCAATTGCCCCAAAGTATTCCTGACGCTCAGTTCTCTTCCCAGAGTTCCTGCAGCAGCTCTACTGTCCTACTGGCCAGCATGCGTCCGCCTTCCGGGCCCACGGGATTACTGGCCGCTACCGAACCATAACCGCCACCGGCCACCGAACGCGTACTCGGACAATACGTGCCTTCTCCCGCGAGCTGGACGATGAACGTCTGGCAGGCCGGGCTGCGCGCTTTGATGTGAATACCCATGTCAAGGTAGAACTCGAACCGGTTGGTGGCGAAAGCGATGCCCCCGAGCCTGACGACGTGTACTTCCACCGGCAGGGACGCTTTCTTTTTCTGCGCCTCGAATCGGTGGGCGACGCCTCGATGCCACAGCATCCGACGGTGCGCACGCGTGACGGACACATACCAGCGTGACTCGTCACGGAGGCCCGGGTTCTCCTCCAGCTTTCGGATTTCCTCTTCGTAATCGCGGCGATACGAATCAGACTCCGCCAGTGCCGAACGGGCATCCTCTTCGGTGAGCTCGTTCATCGGCAGTTCCAAGGTTTCGATTTGATGCTGCAGCACTGTCTCACCATCGGCAGTGTCCTTCACCGTCGCCAGGACTTCCTCGACGGCCTGCGCAATTCGTTGAGCAATCTCTTCCCTGACAGAACGGCCCTTGAGCGAGAGCATGCGGTTGTTGGCCTGTTTGTCGAACAGTAGATGCGGAGACTGATCGCCAGCCGCGCTGCATTGCGGCAGAATGAAAATGCCCTCCCCGAAACGCCGTCGAAGTTCCGTTCGTGTCTCGTACCAGTAATCCGCGCTCAACTGATACTCGCTCTCGCTTACCTGCGACGGGCAAGGCACATTGACCACCAGCCCGGTCAGATCTCCCCTCTCAGAATAAGTGGCCAGCAGATTGAGGCTATGGTCTTCATAGCCTTCGATATGACTGAAGCCCGGGTCGTTTGTATTTCCATACATTCGCGCCTCACCTTCAGCATTGGACCAACGCCGATTCCGTCCAACGACCGCGTAGCCGAGCCCGTAGGCCATGCGCCCCGCGGTGCGTCCCTCCCAAGCTTCCTTCACGGCCGCAGCGATCCGCTCTGCCGCAATTTCAAGATAGACCTCCACCGGCATGGCATCCAGTTCCACACCTGGTCTTGTAGAAACATTCGCCGTGCCCGGGCGTGCGATTCGGACCTCCGGCCCGGTGTGCGTGTGAGTGGCATTGAGGATCACTTTCTCAGGATCGAGTCCCTTGACTCCCGAAACGCGTTCACGAACCAGTTGAAGCATGTCCGCGGAAATGGTCACGACGTCCAGACTCACCATAACAGCATGATCCTGCCCGGTATCGAGGACCAGCGCAGTCGCTGTAATCGGGTCAGCGACGCCTTCCGAAATACGTACATGAAACTGCCCCGAGATCATCACCGGCTCCTCCGGAGTGATGTCCGTCTGTGCCCATCCGATCCGAAGTCTGAGTTGTCTGTCTTTCATGGCATCCCTCTGTTGAAGTGAACAAGTGTTCTGGCGATGCCACGTAATCTATCAAAAGAGGACTGAGTTTTCCGATTTCAGATTTCAGACATTGGCTGGCGGTCCAGTACCAACAATCCGGCTGCGACAGAAATCGCTCAAGCGCGCAGCCCGGATCACTCACCATTCACCATTCACCATTCACTTCCCCACTCCCCACTCACTCCTCCCCTCCGATGTTGTTAAGGAAATCAAGCCCGTCAACATTACCATCCCCATCCTCATTACCTCCATCCAGGAAATCAAGATTGAAGGTGCCGTCTGTTCCAGATTCCTCCTCACGCTTCTTCATCTCTGCCTCACGCTGGTTGCGTTCCTTATCGCGCAGGGCCTTGTAAGAGCCGGTCATCAACCGGTCTTCCCTGCCTTCACCTGCGAAGATTTCTATGGCGGTCCAGGCGAGCTTCTTCTTCTCCTTTACGTTGATCACGTGGCAGCGGGTTTGGCAAAGGCCGCAGCCGACGCATTTTTCGGGGAGGACGACCGGGGCGACATAACCGGAATCGTCAAGGGGCATGCCGTCCTCATCCACTTCCACATGGACCCGCTCGAACTCGATGGCCTTGTAACCAGCGGTTGAGCACTCATCCACGCAGAGCTGGCACGCTTCTTTGCCCGCGTAAGGCAGGCACGTCTCTTTGTTGACATCGGCCAGGCCGATTCTCGCGCATCGTTTCTCCTCCAGCGGGATCGGACGGATGGCCGCCGTGGGACAGACCTGCGTACATATGTTGCAGCTCGGCTCGCATCCGGCCCAGTTGGCGACGACCTCTGGTGTCCATAGACCTTCGAGGCCCTGTTTCTTAAAACCCATCGGCTGAAGCACGTCGTTCGGGCATGCCTTCATGCATTCGCCGCAACGAATACAAAGCTGGAGGAATTCCTTTTCAGGGACGCTGCCCGGCGGGCGGACAGGCAGTTCCCGGTTATCGGCAGTATTCAGATTTGCACCGGAGAGATGGCTGATACCTGTGAAGAGCGCTGTGCCTGCGGCCGTCGCACCGATAAAACCGCGGCGGGAAACCGCCCTTTCATTCGCCGGAGGATCGTTTTCGATTTTCAGGTCGACCTTGTCACCGCGGCTGACGAATTTGATCGCATGCGTCGGGCAGACTCCGCCGCAGGTCTGGCATAGGGTGCAGTCCGAAGTCCGGGTAGTGAAGTCGGCCTTGATGGCATCGAACGGGCAAATCTCGATGCACTTGTTGCAGTGAATGCAGGTGGATTCGACTTTGCGATCGGAGGCCCGAAAGAAGTTGAAGACGGAGAATATGGCGCCGCTGGGGCACACGTATCGGCACCAGAATCTCTTTCGAAAAAGGCCCAGTCCCAGTACCGCAAAGAACAACACCAGTGAAAAGATGTGTCCGGCATTGAAGGCGGGGATCTGATGCCATTCCCGCGCCAACCCAACCTGCAGCGGCGCCAGCGTCATTAGCATCCCCCTCGTGATGACCGGGATGGCCGCAACGAATCCAGTCAGCAGCACGCCGCACAGCGATGCGACTAGACAGCCGAGCAGAATGTAATACTTCAGGTGTACCCACCAGCCCTCTTTCTCCACCTTGAAGCGCCCGACCCGCTTGCCGATGGCCCAGTCAAAGAGATCGATCAGCGTTCCGAGCGGGCACAGGAACCCGCAGAAGCCGCGGGGTATGAACACGCAGACGGAGAGAATTCCAATCGCCCACCACAGAGGCCAAATCCAGGTCTTCGCCGCGATGGCTGTCGAGATGCTGACCAGGGGATCGATGATCAGGAACAGCTCAGCTTCCAGCCATTCTTTTCTTTGAAGTTCT
Organism: Planctomycetota bacterium; assembly: GCA_030740295.1. The sequence goes on along the minus strand of JASLXP010000655.1, from coordinate 7,892 downwards.
TCCGCATAGTGGGACGGCCATGTCTCTGGTCTCGGGACGGGTTGAGCCGAATAGGGCCAGCATGTGTGGAAGAATAAAACGAGGAAAAGGATGAAGCAGATGGCCTGAGTGATCCGACGAAGCGGGGACGACAGCCATGTAAGCCCGGTCTTCTTCAGCAATCGTCTGATGGGGCCGGCCTTCGGCTTTTCATGATCAGAAAGTAAAGCTCGCGGTACAAAACAGGTGGCCGCACGTATCAGAAGCCCCGGCTCCTTCAGAGGGAACTTCTTGTGCGCTTTGCGCAGGAATGGCAGAAAGATATCAAGCCGCATCGATGGGTTACTTCTTCATTCCCTGGCTCAACGCTTTCGCCGTGGCGTTGATAATGGCTTCGGATGTCAGCGTCGCTGCAGTCGTCGCATCGACTCCTTTGACGGAGTTCTTTGCGATGATCCGCCGGGGGGTATCGACGACCGACGAGTAGTACTGTTTTTCCCTGTGCTGGGTCACGCGCGCTTTGGTGATCTTCGCATTCGACACCACCACCTCAATGCTGACCTGCCCTGCATAACCGATGCTGCTGCTGCGATATGTACCGTCCGACACCTTGGCAATATCGAGCGTTTCAAAGAGCTTGATCGCCTGCAGGCTAGCCTGTGCACGGCCGCGCACTTTGTCGTAACGCTTGGCCTGTTTGCCCTGAGGAACTTTCAGGTCGAGAACCTTCTGATAATACGTCATGGCTTTCTTGAATTGATTGTTTCCGCGGCAGGCGTCTCCCGCAGCCATGTAAGCGTGGTGGGCCCGACCTGCGGAGGCAAGGCGGCCTGCACTTTGTAGGGCTTTGGTCAGGTTGCCCATGTCTCCCCACAGTTTGATGACGCCAGTGTTCCGACCGTCCGCTTTTCTCAAGACGGCTTCCGCCAACGAGCGGCTGCCCAGACGGTAGTAGCAGTTGGCAAGTTTGACCGCGTTCCCGGAGCTGAAGGACCTACCGAACCTCTTGGCTTTCTGCTGAAGCCAGAAGGCGCCCCTTTCGTAGTCCTCGAGAAGGTCTGCGTAAATGTGAGCCATCTGATCCATGGCTTTGACGAGGCCGTCAGGATTACTCTTGTTCACGTCGATGACGTGCATCATGAATTTTGCGCCGCCCTTCCAGCGGCTTTGGTTTTCATTAATCACGCTCCACATGTACTGGCCGAGGTTCTTATTGGTATTCCACGGGCTTCCCTTTGGCGGCCTCGGGAATTTCATATCGAGGCTCTTCGGATAATTCACCATTTGCACGGTATCCCACCAATCGGGTTGCGAACGCCCTGCCGCATCGATGCGCTTCAGGATATCTTTGGTCGAAGGAACGGTTTTCGTCGTCGTCGTTGTTGTCTCTTTTGTAGAGGTGGTCTGCCTGGAACCTGTAGTGGGTTTCTTTGGGGGACGGGTCGATGAAGTAGATGAAACTCGCGTGCTTCCCTTGGTGTTGACAACCTTCCGCACGCCCTTGACCGTGACCGCATGGACTTTGGCCATGGGATATTTCATCTCAACCGTCCCCCGGCCCACACTGATTTTTATGGCGACCCGGCCATCGGCAGCCGTGACAATCTGCCCCTTGATACGTTGACCGTTGAGGAGTTCGAGGAGGTCGGCGTGAAGGGACGGAACGATGAGTAGAAGGATCACTCCTGCGATCGGTCCGTATTCCCGTTGGGCTATGGTTGGCATGAGTATTCTCGAAGACGAGATTCAAGGGGCCGAGCTTGGTGAGGGTGAATTCTATGACCGGCCAGATCTTTTGCTCTCTTTCGCAGAAACAAAGGTTGGAAGCAAGTCTCAAGGGGCTGATGTTGCGAGTTACGATGGCTTGAAGTATTGATCAGAAACTACCCCGGCGTCTGGCTGAACCCGCTCTGTAGTGAGAGCCACCTACACCAGAATTCAATTTCGTCATGCTGGAACTCCTCAACAAAGTCTCAGAAGAACGTCTCACCGAGCTCACCTTCAACCTGGTCAAGATTCCCAGCCCGACCGGGAACTGCGTCGAAGCTGCGGAGTACTATGCAGGCGTGCTCGAGGGCACCGGCCTGGAGGTCGAGATTCAGCGAGACCTGCCGGAAAACCCAAACGTAATCGGACGCCTCATCGGCGATCCGGACGGCCCAACGCTTCAACTGGATGGCCACATAGACGCAATCCCCGTCGAACACTGCGAGCCCTATATCGAGGAAAACATCATATATGGCCGCGGTGCTGCGGATATGAAATGCGGCCTGGCTTCGATGGTTGAAGTGGCGCGGGTGTTGATCGAGGCAGGGATCAAGCTGCCGGGCACACTGCTTCTCACTTGCCATGGGATGCACGAGGCCCCGGCCGGCCGCGGCGAAGCCCTGGACGCGCTGCTGAAGAACGGAGTAAAAGGCGACGCGTGCATCAATGTTGAAGGCCCCTGGGATTGCGCGCCGGTCATCGGTAAGGGCCTCTGCATCTGGACGATTCGCATCACCCGCGAGGGGGAGGTCATCCATGAAAACTCCGCCACGCCTGACGTGCCGCACCCGGTTCGAGCGTTGAATCGAATCCTGAGCATTCTGGAGGAACGCAATGAGAAGATGTTCCCTCACGACCTTCCTTATGTCGGGCCGGAAAGTTATTTTGTCGGCAAAGTCGAAACCGGCGATTATTTCAATCGGCTGCCCAACCTCTGCGAGATTGTCGGCACACGCCGGTACGCGCCCGAGAAAACAAAGGACGACGTGATCGGCGAATTCGCCGAACTGAAAGAAACTGTCGAAAAGGAATATGGCGTAAGCGTCGAATACGATCTTCTGCCGGTCCGGGATGGTTACCGGCTCGAGGAAGACGAACCCATCGTCCGTTCTCTGCGCGCCGGATTCAAAGATGCGACCGGTGAAGAACTCCCTCTCGGCGGCTTCAAATCAGTCGGTGATGTTTCACAATTTGTACGCGCCGGTGTTCCCAGCATTTACCACGGCGTCTATGGCACCCCGCACGCCAGCCTCGAGTTTGTCCCAATCGCCGAGGTTGTGCGCTCGACAAAAGTCTTTTTGGGTACCGTGCTGCGATACTTTGGCGTGAGTTATTGAACCTTTGCGGCGGCAGCCATCGTAGTGCCGCCAGGGCGGCGGAAGCCCGCAGAGAATACCACTCCAGCCTGGAGGCCAGAGCTACGATGCTCTCTCCAACGTGATGCACGACCTTGAGGCGCATCAGGACGGACTTCATAAACTGTCCCACATGAGATCTTCCGGCGCGATTGTTTTCACGTTTCTGCTGTCTGCATTGCTTATAGGGGCCTTCGGTTTCTACACCGGCTACCGGACGGGTTCGAAGGAGTCTTACCTCGAAGAAAAAAGGCTGGCCAACGAGCCCGAGCATCGGGTTCTCCAATCGGCCGAATGGTTGGAAACCCGGTTGGATGAGCCAAAACCTGTTGCGCCTGAATCTCCCTCCACCGAGCAGGTCATCGAGGCTGTAGACAAAGAAAGCGCGAACAAAGAAACAGCCGAGCCGGAAACCGACTCCTTTCCAATCATCCTGGATGCAACGCAGCCAGTGCGCATTTCCTGGCCACTCGATATCGGCCCGGATACCAGCCCTGACCGGAAAGATAATCGCGTCTGCCTGAGAGCGCGCAGCGGCGCCAATGAGATCCAGCAGCAGGGAGAAGGATGGGCCTTGTACCCGTTCCGAATTTCGCAGCCGGGGAAATACCGGGCATTCTGCCACTCTCGCTGGACCACGGACGGGCTCAGCGTCGTGGTCTGCAATAACAGTTGGTTCGTGCGGATTGATGACCAGCCCAGTTGCATGATCGGCAAGGACAACGACGAAAGCACAGACTGGCAATGGGTGAGCGGCCCTGCCGCAGAACTCGCGGCAGGTGTCCACTGGCTCCGAGTCGAACTGCGTGAAGACGGGCCGGTTATGGATCGCATTGCAGTTGTGCCCGAGGGAGAAAAACCCATACCGGAATGGGACACACTGTCTGGTGCGCGTCTCAAAAACATTGCCGGTGAGTCCAATCCGCTCGAGCCACAGAGCGTGTTCCAGACGCTCGAGTGCTTTGCGCTCCCGACGGGATCGCTTGCTATCGGCAAGGGGCACGTGAATGAGGTCACCATCGGGGTTTCCTGGCTGTCAAAAGACAAAGAGGGTTTCGCCGGCACGGTCAAAATCGCTTGTCCCAGCGCACCCGGTCTGACTGTAAAGGGTGATGCCGAGGTGAATGCGAACCGTGAACATCCGTTTGTTTCCCGGCAGATCACATTGCAGTTCCCACCGGAAGCGGACCGCCGAATTCATGAGGTGACCATCGAGATTCAAGAGCAGGATGGCCCGACGGTTTTTCGCACACAGATCAGGTTCTTGAAGGGACACTCCTGGGCGTTCCTGGGGCCGTTCAAGGATGCATCCCAACGCTCGAAACAGATCTATCGAGGAACGGGCACACTCCGCGAATTAGTTCAGGCCTGCGATAGCTCTCCTTCAAAGATTGCCGAGCTCGCCTCACCGGCGGACCTCAAACTGGGCGGCCTGGCTCTGATTAAAGGCTTCGAGAAGGCGGAGTGGAAAATCATCGAGGATGGTTCGTGCTACGACTGGACTGGAGCAATCGACCTGAACAGAGTTTACGGTCAAGTGAGCACTGCATTCGCTTACGCGGTGACGTGGATTCAAGCGGATTTCGCGCTGAACCATCGCAGCTTTAATTTTCAGCCGGATGATTCAGGATGGCTCTGGGTCAACGGCCATTTTCTGGCGGAGTTGCCCATCGATCTGCCTCGTGAAGCAAACCGGCTTTGGACCTCGGCCAAACTCAAGCGGGGTCAGAATCCGGTGGTCGTCAAACTCGCTCAGAATCAGCGCTACTGGGGCTTTCGTTTTGATGTGATTGACTGGCACTGGCAGGGCAGACGCGGAGATGTGATCAGAGGAATTCAACGATCGAACTGGCCAGCGAAATGACAGCAGACAGGTGCCTCCCTGAAACCTCTGGACCTTGAGCCGTAAACCTGACAGCCATGTCTTCAGAAAATAAAATTCGCGTCGGGCTTGTTGGCACCGGGGGCATCTCCCGCTCCCATGCCCACGCGTGCCAGAGCCTTGACCGCGTTGAACTGTGCTCGGTCACCGATATCTCAGAACAGGCATTGACAGCGTTCTGTGAGAATTTCGAGGTCGAGAATCGCTACCTCGACCTGGATCAGATGTTGGAAAAAGAAGACCTTGACATCGCCATCATCTGTACCTGGGGCGTTCTACATCGTGAGGTCAGCAATCAGATCGCACAGTCGCAAAAAGTAAAAGCGATCCTTTGTGAAAAGCCCTTTGCACAGGATGCTGCGGAGGCGGAAGACATGGTAAAGGTGGCCGTCGAAAACGGCGTCATGCTGGCCGAGGCTTTCAAATTTCGGCATCACCCGATGCATCTGAAGGCGAAGGCAATGACTGATGCAGGGGACCTGGGTGAGGTCACGACCATTCGCAGCACTTTCTGCATGTCCGGCGGCGATGCTTCGAAACGTAAGCCTGAATCAAACTGGCGTTTCGACCGTACCAGAGGCGGCGGCGCCATGTTTGACCTGGGATGTTACTGCATTCACCACGCTCGGTTTATCTTTGGTGCAGACCCGACGCGGGTGTACGCCACTGTGCAGATGGGTATGGACGTTGATGACGCGGTCTATGCGCTTCTGACTTTTCCAAACGATGCGACTGCGCAGTTATCCTTTGGCTGGCGGTCAGGCGTGGCCCACTACGCAGAAATCTGCGGATCGGAAGGCATGCTCAGACTCGAGCCGGTCTGGAACAACGAGAACCAGGTGGCGACCATGACACATCACCGGCCCGGTAGTAAAACGGAAAAGCTGGAGTTCGGGCCGGTTCATCAGTTCGTCAATCAGCTCGACCATCTCTGCGATTGCCTCGAGAGCGGGCAGCCACATCGCATCTCGCCAGAGAACAGTATCAACCAGATGAAAGTTATCGATGCCTGCTACGAATCGATCCTGACGGGGAACGTTGTGGATTTGGGAGAGACGCAGGGATGAGCTCCCATTCAAAGCCCGTACGCATCATCTATCTCCTGTTGATAAGCACGAACTTCGCCGGCGAGCACTTCATCATAGGAAACACTCCTTCCAAGCTCTGATGATTCCAGACAGGCTTCGGACAGTGACTGGGCGACCAGACCGTCCATGCCGTCCAGCTCGGGGCGCCGTCGGTCTCTGACTGCGCAGAGAAAATCGTATGCCTCCAGTGGCACACCATGATCGCCCCCGAGCTCCCTCGGTTCCGGATAGAGCTCCGGCGGAAAGAGCCTGGCAAGATCATCCGACGACAGGCTGGACAGATACTGTTCAAGGAGTTCTTCGTACGGAATGCAGGTCTTATCCCGCTGATGAAATTCAGGTTTCATCGGGTAATTCCCCTCGGCGTAAACAGAGCCAAGGTCCCCATGGTGGTTGGTAAAAGAAATGGCCTTGCCCGGCGCCGCGCCCGTCCATGTCCAGGTGCCCGAAATGCCGCTCTTGAACCGTATGAAGGAGATCACCGTATCCGGCCAATCCATGGGCTGCCGTTCGCCGTCTTCGTCCAGCGTGTAAGAGCGATTGAGGTTGCCGCAGGTTGCAGAGACTGTGTCCGGCTCGCCGTAACAGTAGATGAGAAAATCCGCGTAGTGGACAGCCCCGTCAATGACCGATCCACCGCCTCCTTTGAGCTTCTCGTGCCGCCAGACCTTGTTCTTTACGTCCGCTTCCACGGGCAGGTCCTGTGGCCCTCTGGAACTTTGTGCAAAGAACATTCTCGGCCGGCCGGACATTTCTTCATTCGTTACGGCCCACTGCACCACCCTCGGTCCTATCCAACGCCGGACCTGCTCAGCGACCGCGAGAATCTGACCGGTCCGTTCGGCGGTCTCGATCATTTTTCTCGCGGCACGTACCGTGACGCCCAGTGGTTTCTCAACCATGACATCCACGCCCGCTTCCAGGCATGCGCAGGCAATGACATGATGCAGGTGGTGAGGGCTGGAAGTGTCCACGCAATGCAGCTCTTCCTTCTCCAGCATCTCGTCGAGTGATGCATGCAAAGTGACTTCCCGATCCGGCTGAAATTCAGCAATTCTTTTGGCAAATGCTTCGGCCCTGTCCAGTGCAGGATCGCAGACGCAGACGATTTCAAAGAAGTCGATGCCCTTGTCCCTTAGATCTCGATAACCGTTCAGATGTGCTCCAGCCATGCCTCCGCAGCCGACCAATGCCAGTCGTATCTTATCTGTCATATTGTCCTCTATGGTGAACGTTTTTCTATGTATCTTTCAGTCCTTTTCAAATCTTTGCGGCCCCAGCGCTTAACCCAGAACCGATGGAGACCAAGCAGACAAGTTACATCCCTGTCCTCTTCACGCTCTGTTTTCCTACTGCATTGACGGCCATCTATTTTGTCGTGTTGGCCGACAGATCGGCCGCGATGCAGCAGACGGTTTATTCGGTGGGGAAGATCATTCAATTCGGTTTCCCGGCCTGCTGGGTTCTGCTGATTCGAAAAGAGGCTTTTGCCTGGCCCGTCATCGATAAGCGTGGACTTGTTGAAGGCATAGGTTTCGGTGTCCTCACTGCGGGTGCCATGATCGGGCTTTACGGGCTGATTCTGAAACCTTCGGGATTCTTCGAAGGCCCCGGCCTGGCAGTGCGAGAGAAGATCCTGGGAGTGGGGATGGATCAGGCATGGAAGTTTGTAATTCTGGCTGTTTTTTATTCGCTCGTGCATTCGTTGCTTGAGGAATATTACTGGCGATGGTTTGTCTTCCGTGAACTTCGAAAACTCGCAGGATTGCCCGTTTCGCTGGTTGTATCGAGTGTAGGTTTCACTGCGCACCATGTGATTCT
>JASLXP010000654.1 GCA_030740295.1 Planctomycetota bacterium | reverse complement strand
GGAGTAGATCGTCGCTGGGATGAAGGGCAAACACCATTTGCACCAGATCAAGCGACCCTTTTTCAGAATCGCGATAAGTGAATTGTCTGAACCGTTGATTCACGCGATCTACTCTCGATTCAATGTCTGCTCTGGTGATCTTTTGAATTCCTTCCATTGTGCTCATAGCAATTCGCCCCGCTCGTTGATCGCATAAAGCATCTCGGTTTTGATCCCGTTCCGTGCCATGGCCTGCTTCATTGAATAGGGAACCACGAAGATCTGGGTAACGTGAGGCTCGGCAAGTTTCACCTTTCGGGTTTCCGTCGTCAGGATTCCAAGCCGCCTGCTTTTTACTATTTCATCGCCAATGCTCACACAGCGATCTATGTTTACCAGATAGATATAATCGGAGGTATCAGTGCTGAACTTGAAGAATTCTCTGATGTCCTGAGGATTGTCCGTTTCGCCAGTGTAGAAAGGGCCGAGAGAGACTTTTTCAAACATCCTGGGATGAAATTCATCGATCTCGTCGATCTTGTTCATCGTGGTGAGTGTGCCTGCGTTCACGGTGAATCCGGCCTTCAGCAAGTTCAGGAGCCTCATCCCACATTCAGATTCCTCGATGTTGCTGGAATCCAGGGGCTCACTTGTCCTTTCCTGCTCAAAATACAGCGTGCAGAAGACGGGCAGCCCCGTGCCTTGCAGGTAGCCCATCGCGTAGATGGCGCACTGACGGCATTCCTCTTCGTCTGATTCGCTGATGGTAATGTCGGACAGCGCGAAGTGATCAATGGGAGATGTGGTCTTTAAGTATTCAAAATACTTCCGCTTCGACATCAGTCCCGGGTGAGAGCCCGGAAACCGGCCAGAATAGATGTAGTCGAGTGCACTCTGAATGATCTCCTCTTCGGTTGGTATTGATTCAAGTGCGGAAACGGCCTGTCGATGATCGTTTACTAATCGTGAGTAATCGGCAGAGCTGGGAAACCCGGAGCTGGTATTCAGGAGGCATGGGGCAAAAAAATGCTCCTCAATCATGCCGTCTGCCACAACTTGCTGGGCCTGCAGGCATTCGAGCGCTTGCCTCACTCTATGAATGAAAGGTGCGATGTTCTTGACCGACTGCTTTTCCAGGATTTCCGGCAGTGATACGAGGACCGAAGTCAGGCGTTCGAGATGTTCGTATGCCTCTTGTTGTCCCATTGAGAAAACACGCCGTCCCTCGCGATCCGCCAGTTGCTTTGCCGTCCGCACGAAATCATTTTCAGACACGTGGCCAGCCTCATGAAGTGCGGTCATCTTTATAGCGTTCTTCTGCTGCCGTGATGATGGCGTCAAACTCCTGCTGCACCTTGTTGTGGTGTTCTTTCAGGACCTGAAGTTTGTCCGGCGAGATTGGGAAATACTTCGAGCGTTCGCCAACCACGTCTGAAATGGCTTCATTTGCGTAGGCGCCGGCCATCAATGCGGCATCCGTTGCCCGATTCTTTGCCTGGTCAAACTGCTCCGCACCTTTGACAGCCAAAGCCGTGAGAACATTTTCAGATGTCGTCTCGTAAATCTCGGTGATGTTCTCAATATCCTGTAAGAGCTGGGTATTGAACTTTTTCACATTCGCCTTGATGTTGGCGATGTTGTCACGCTGGCGCTCCTGGGCGACAACGGCGTTCTTGGCTCTTTCCAGGACTGTGAAAAAGACGTTTCTGTCTTCCTCTGCGCTATGCAGCTTGTCGCGGGCTTCAGAGAGCTTCTTTCTGAACTCCGGCTCTTCGGATTGCTCACAGGTCTGGAGGCTCGATTCCAGGCTTTCGATTTCGTCTTCGAGCTGCTCCGCCGTGGTCCGCGCTTCTTCATATTTGGGCTGATAGTCTTCAATCTTTTGCGTGGTCCGCTGAATGGCGCCGGTCATGGTCTGCTCATTTTCCCCCAGGCGCATGTATGCCTGATTCATGCGCTCCACGACGATGTGGCCTTTCAGAAGTATTTCTCGCAGGTTTGATTTGATGTCTTGATTCTGGATGCGCCGGTACTGAAATTTATTTGCCATTTTGCGCAGACCAATGGCGTCAAACATTTTTTCCATGCCTTTGTAGTCGCTGGATTCGCCGAACATGTGCTCGAGCTCTTCGAAGCTGTCGTGCAGGCCCTGGGTCAGGTTGGCGAGCTCATCCTTGAAGGTTCTCGCCATACTTGACTGCCACATCGATTCTGCGCTCGTCGCCTTCGAGTGTTTCTTCAAACTTTTTGTCGAGCGAAATCTGGTCACCTTCCTCAACGATTTCCTCCGTTGTCTCGGCAAACACATTGAGTCGCCGGTCGAACTTGGAGAGTTGTTCCTGATCATCCTGCTGCAGTTCCTTCTCGTTCAGGGCTTCCATGTCTGCCTCCTTCAGTTGATGTAATTGTCAATGTAGTTGCGCCCGGCCGCTCGCAACAGAGCCACAATATCTTGCTTGGCAACAATGGTGCTCAGAGGAGTAAGAGCACGGCCAAGGTTCTCCACCGTCGGATTCTCTATCAACAAGATCGCGCTGCGGTGCATATTGATAAATCCCAGAAATGAATGCTTGCCATATCCACGCATAATTTCGTTCGCGAGAAAGGATTCGATGCAGTTGCAAAGATAGAATTCCTCGGCGGCGCGGTCAATGTCTGCTCCGGCCATAAATGTGTAAATGAATCGCCGGGTCTTGTCTCCGCTTTCGGGGTCTTTCTCTTTCGCGGTCTCTGATTTTTCATCCCACGCGGTGCGGCAGAGGACGCGGCCGATGAGCTCTTTCTCCTTGTCGATAACGCCGTTGCCGTCTTTATCGAGGAAGTATTCGTAAACAGTGTCGTCGCCGTAATGAATCCAGAAATCCTTAATGATGATCTGGGCCAGGGTTCCGTTGCCGTCGTTAATCGTGTAGCCGCCATTGTTGTAGTGATAAAAGGGTGCCCAGGTATTGCGACCACTGCCGAGGCGGACCGTTTTGTTCAGAATGGGCCAGTTGCCGGGAAAAAGATCCCAATGATTTTCAACTCTCAGCTTGAGGATGTGACTATCAGGATTAGAGACTTCGTACGACTCGCTCGGCTCGCTGAGCGGCTTGGGATATTGCGCTTCGGGGGAGACGGTCTTCGCCTTGTTTGAAAAGGTGTAGCCAAGCTCCGCAATGCCTTCCAGGTGGGTGGGATCAGCGAAAAGGTAAGTCGTTGATTCCTGGGGCGCCAGATCAAGCAATCCATCCTCGTGGCTCACATAGAGCGGGATTTTTTCGAGGCTGCTGATGAGCCCGAGCATCTGGCTGATGGCTTTATCGCGTTCCTGCTTGTTGAGCTTCTCTTTATTGAAGGCGTCGATCACATCCAGCAGCTTTTTCTTCTTGTCCTGATTAGCCGGAGTGTTGGCGAAATCGTTCAAGACGGTATGGCTGCGGACCGAAGCATCCTGCGTGAAAAAGTGCCAGGGGAAGGATCGATACTCAATAAGCTCGTTCACCAGCTCGAGGGTGCCGTCATTCCTTTCAACGACATTTAATTGCACTTCGCGCTGGCCCCGTTCGGGGATGAAGGCATAGGAAATGAATTTTCCTGCTTTGCCGTCAATGACCGCGTATTGCTCGAAAAGAGTCGTTGCTCCCCACAATCGCAGACCGCCCTGGGTGACTTCTGCTTTCTCTTTTGAGAATGCGATGCGCGCAGAGTGCTGGTCTTTGATGTTGAAACGCGCCCCTTCATCAGTGTAGTCGCGAGTAACGTGCGCGAGAAGATCGCCTAGTTTGGTCGCCTGGTCTGAGCCGCGGTTGATGCTTGTGAAAGATCTCCGCTCGATCAGTTTCGATTCCTGTTTGTGCCCGCCGCCGCGTTTCGTGACTACCTCCTCGCAATGGAAGATGGCCTGGCGCACAGGGTATGACAGACGCTTGGTAAGAAAGTCATGCGCGAAGAAAGCAATCGCCGTTAACAAGAGCGCCGCGATGCCTGCAATCATCGCTGTGGTGCGTTTGTGTCTCCACATTCCGCCCAGGGACCAATGTGAGAATCGGTGACAGCGCTCCGCCAGATTTCTGGACCATCGCCGCAATCTGCCTGACGCTTCGGTGGCCTCGGGTTTGGCCTCTACGTCGATGTACTTCGCGCGCACCCTTTGTATGAGTTCCTGTGACATTGTCAGTAGCCTTCCGTCATATCCTTTAACTTTTCCTTTGATTCGTCCTTCCGTTTCTCATCCTTGTGTGCCAAGTCTGAGACCACATCTGAAGCCTTCTCGGCCAAGTCGCCAGCAGCCTTGCTTACGCCGGAAACAAGCCGTTTGCCGGCACCCACAACCTTGACTCCATACTTGCCCAATGAGCTGCTCTCGCCGTGCACTTCTTCCGCAGGCTTGTAGTTCAGCAGAATATCGACGAGGGGCGTCTTATGAAGCAATTCCTTCAGGGTGACATCGAGGTCGCGCTCCTCGCGAGTGGTCAGAAACCAATTCAATGCACTGGTAAAAACCTTCCCTGTGATCAGTCCGAGAAAGAGCGCGTGGGCCTGGTAGATGCTGGCGCCGAGAGCGGCGATCGGGTTGCTGCCCTCGACCTGGTTGAAATACATCACGCCGACATACAGGTCACCGATCAGCTCGAATCCCCAGCAGGCAGTGTATTTCTGGGTGAGTGGCAGGTTGTTGATTTTCTCTCGCGAAAGAAAGCCTTTGCACCATTCCGTTATCTTCTTGAAGAATGGAAACTGGAACTTCATCCATCCGTAGTCGTAGAGAAAGCACTTGACCGTCTCCACGTGTGCGGCAAATGCGGTATCTGTAGATTGCGCCGACAGGGCTTCGTTTGAAAACTCCTGGCCTGGCTCAAAATCAACGCTGCCGAGAATGGCTTCCATTGATTTGAGGCACTCCGCCTTGGTTGCCATCCGCGACTCTTTGTCGTTATTACTTCTGTAACTGATGTGGTCAAATATGGTTAGAGCCAGCCCGGCTGCAAAGTGCCTGGCTGAATCCAGACCGATGGCTTCGAGGCTCATCTTGCTCTCCTGTTTGGGGGTTTCATTCTAGAGTTCGCCGCAAGAATTGGTAGGTCGCCTTAAATATTCTTCCCCGCAGGGGTGCAGAGTCAAGAGAAATCGACCGACCGTGAGTGTAAAAGCCACCAATGTCTATTGATTTTGTCATCGAGTTCCGCTTCAACTGTAACAGCGTGATTTTGACAGATATGAAAAGCAGATTGAAAACCATGACAGCACCTCTCGTAAACACTTTTTCTCTTTGTGCTCGCGATCCTGAAAACGGCGACCTCGGTGTCGTCGTCGCCTCAAAATATTTGGCAGTCGGCGCAGTCGTTCCCTATGCCAGGGCTGGTGTGGGGGCTGTAGCCACGCAGAGCTCCTGTAATGTCAGCTACGGGCCGGATGGTCTTGGCCTGATGGAGAAGGGCAACTGCCCTGAAATGGTCATCAAGGAAGTCACTGGGAATGATGAGAATCGCGAGACCCGGCAGGTCGGTATGGTGGATGCCCGCGGCGAGTCGTTTTCATTTACTGGTAAAAAGGCGCATGACTGGAAAGGCCACATTAATGAAGAAGACATCGCCTGCCAGGGCAACCTGCTCGCGGGTGAGAAGGTGATCTCAGACATGGTGAAAGCGTTCAAAGCGACCAAAGGCGATCTTTCAGACCAACTGATGGCTGCGCTCATCGCGGGTGATAAAGCAGGTGGAGACAAACGCGGCCGGCAGTCGGCGGCTATCCTGGTGGCCAGGGAGAAAGGCGGGCCTGGGGGCCTGAATGATCGGTATCTCGACCTGCGGGTTGATGAGCACAAGGAAGCGCCCGCCGAATTGATGCGCGTTTTCGGTTTCTGGAAGGAACATTGGAAGCGGCGCTGAGGTGGTGGTGCCTCTCAAAATTGATTATCTTGCTGGCCTCGCGGAGTTGGAGTCACGGCTTTGACCGGGCGTGGCGAGTTGGCATGAAGAGCCCGGCTGAAGCCGTTACTCCAACCCCTGAAAACTCAAGAAAGACGTTATTCAAGGAGACGAATTTTGAGCACCCTCGTCGTCGCAGTTCTCAGTTTTTTTGGATTCATCGCGGCTTACCACACGTATGGAAAATGGCTGGCCCGAAAAGTCTTCGGGCTCGACAAGGACGCGCCTGTGCCAAGCCAGCAACTCCGTGATGACATCGATTACGTTCCGACAAAGAAGGAAGTGATCTTCGGGCACCACTTCACGAGCATTGCCGGCACCGGGCCGATCGTCGGGCCGGCCATTGCCGTCTTCTGGGGCTGGCTGCCCGCACTATTGTGGGTGGTCCTGGGCTCTATCTTTATTGGCGCCGTGCATGATTTTGGCGCTCTCGTGGTTTCGTTGCGCAATCGTGGCCAGACGTTGGGCGAGGTGGCCGGCCGAATGATCAACAAGCGTGCGAAAGTTCTGTTCCTTCTGATCCTCTTCTTCGCGCTCACGATTGTGCTCGCAATATTCGGGCTCGTTATTGCGATCATCTTTGCGAACTATCCCGAAACAGTGCTTTCCGTGTGGATAGAGATTCCGCTCGCTGTGGCCATTGGTTTCTGGGTCTACAAAAAGGGCGGTGGGCTACTCGTTCCTTCGCTGGCCGCGCTGGCAATCATGTACGGCTGCATCTACATCGGGGCCTATCATTTTCAGATCGATTTCGGCGCTTGGTTTGGCATACCACTGGTCGGCAAGACGTTTCTCAACGCAGTCGTCGTCTGGTCGATGATCCTTTTTGTCTACTGTTTCATCGCTTCCGTCCTGCCGGTCTGGACCCTGCTGCAGCCTCGCGATTACATCAACAGTCACCAGCTCATCTTGGCGCTCGGCCTCCTGGTGCTCGGCCTGCTGATTGCCGGCGGCACAGGCAAAGCCGACATTGCTTCTTCTGCACCCGCCATCAATTCCGAAGCACCGGCTGATGCACCGCCCATCTGGCCGTTTCTTTTCATTACGATCGCGTGCGGTGCGTGCAGCGGATTTCACTGCCTGGTCAGCTCGGGCACCAGCAGCAAACAAGTCTCATGCGAGACGGACGCGCAGTATGTGGCCTACGGCTCGATGCTCCTCGAGGGCGCATTGGCCGTGATCGTGATCATCGCCTGTTGTGCAGGGATCGGGATGGGCAAATTCAGCCGCAAATCAGTGGAAGGCGGTGGGTACGAGTATCAGCCCAAAATGGAGGATGGGAAACAGCT
>JASLXP010000653.1 GCA_030740295.1 Planctomycetota bacterium | reverse complement strand
CCGAGGTGGTAGATCATGTGCGTGCCGAGGATGGCCCAACGAAGGCCGGGCCCGGCGTAGAGTGCCTTGTCCACTTCTTCAACACTGGCCACACCGCTGGCGACCAGATCGATTGCTTCACGCCAGAGCGCGGCGCACAGGCGGTTCGCAATATGGCCGGGGACCTCCTTATTCAGCACGACGGGTATCTTGCCGATGCTTTCAAAAAAAGATCGAGCCGTCTGCAGCGAATGCTCCGAAGTCTTTTCGCCCGGCACTAATTCGACGAGCGGCACGAGGTGAGGCGGATTGAAGGGATGGGCAATCACCGATCGTTCCGGGTGTTTGATCACCTTCTGCAATTCGGTCATGAGCAGCCCGGAACTGCTGCTCGCAATGATCGCTTCAGGAGGTGACGCCTCCGATGCGGGGGAAAGTGAGGCTTTCTTTATCTCGTAGGATTCGGTGACGGACTCTTGAATGAAGCCCGCGTCTTTCACGAGCTCCTCGATGCTCGATGCGGCAGACAGGGCCTCGATGCCGCGCTTAGATTCGGTCGGGTCCGCGAGCCCTGCGTCGGCAAGAAACGCGGCGTTGGCGCGAATGCGTTCCATGGCCTCTTCATGCGTTTGATCGTGTGCATCGAAAAAACGGACACAAAGTCCGCGGGCCACAAATAACCCAGCCCAACTGCTCCCGACCGTGCCGGCGCCAAGGATGGCGATCTGCCTGACCTCACTCATGCGATCTGTGGATACTCAGGATGATTGAAATCTTCTTGAATTCTCATGAGAGTTGCCTCTGCGGAATTCCAGGCTTCAGACTGGAGATAATATCAGATCAGATTCGGAAGTAGGTGCAGAACACTGTAATCGGCAACGAGGCCCGCGTCCTTCGGGCAACCTGTATCCGGTCTTTGCCTGGGCCAATGCACGGAGTCTGGGAAGCCTGGGGCATCCCTTTAATTCCGTGGATTGGAGCGGCAGGAAATTGAGGAGAATTACGCTGGTGGGGCCTCAGTCGTCATCTCAACGTCAATGTCCCTGGTTGGCTTTGAACGCCTCGAATGCACCAGAGATGCCGGCGAAAAGTGCTCCGCCATGGGGGCAGAAAGAGGGGCAGGCCGCGCCGAACAGGCCGCCTGCGAACGCGCCTGACGTCGTTCCCGCAATCGTGCCTGCGGCTTTTCCGAGCGCCTTGCTGCCGGTCAGGTCTGCGACAAGACCGCCTATCTGTTTACCGACAAACCGGCCGATATATCCGCCGGTCAGGCCGCCGATGTGGCGGGCGCCGAGTCCTGCAGCTTTGAGAGCTCTGCGAAGTGAGTGCCTGGGCTTCTGAAGTGAATGCGTGGGCTTCTGAGGTTCTTGAGGGTGCAATTCCGGGCGATGGTGAATTTCTGCTGCTCCACGAAGAGGCTGCGCGGCCGCAACATGATGAGCGTGCGTGGGATGGCCGGCGGTCTGGTATTGCCGATGCGCGTCCGCGCTGATGCTGACGGTATCGTGCCCACCCTTTTGAGCCGGGGCTTCAAGAGGAGGGTGAAGGGGCTTGGGATAAAAGGGCTGAATCGCCGGACCGTAGTGGTCGGATACCGGTTGGATGTGGGACATGTTCGTTCTCTCATCGAGGTGGCTGGGACGAAGTGAAGGGAGATCCTTCAGCCTCAATGAACAGGGAGAACGGTCCTCTTCCTGCCTGAAATTCGGTGTGACACCGGAGAGACCGAATCCGTGGCCGTTCAAAACTGGAAAATAACCGCTGTTGGAATTATCGGAAGATCTGAAAAAACTTTAGCGTTTTCAGGGTTTTTCCCGCCCTTCTTTCTCGCCTCGGGCGACCAGGGCCTGGGTCTTCCTGATGAGAGCACGGAGCTCACTCGCCTTGTTGGTGGCCGCGGTCTTGTGAGCCCAGACACAATCGCTGGCCTTCTTCATCTCCGCCTGCAGCTTACTGGTATCGCTCTCAAACGTGGCGACGGCCCGTTCGGGGGCGCCATAGTTCCATTTGATGGCGTTCCGACCGCGCTTAAGGACCTGCGCAGCTCTCTTCAAAGCGGCGTCATCCAAAGCCAGAAGTGAACGGACTTCTCCATAAGCAGTCAGCGCCTCCGGATGGATGCCGTCCACGGCCACGTTGACCGCATGCTCCACCTGGTATTCGGCAATCTCGTCCCGGTTCGCCACTGCCGTCTTCAGGCATTCTTCGACCTTATCGACCTCTTTGCGCATGACAGCGATGCCCTCTTCGATCTCTTTCTCCAACCGGTCGGCCAGGAGCACGCCGGCCCGTTCGCCTGCCTGCTTCATTCTCTTCGCATTGGAGGCAGCGACATTCTGCCACTGCTTTTCCACCGGAAGGGCCTCGGATGCCGCTTGATCCCAGCCGTCCAGATCTGTTGTTGGAAGGACAAGATCTTCCCCGCCCAGGCCAGCAACCGACATGGCCTGCTGCAGGGCCTTCAAAGACGCAGCCGCTGCATTCTGTTTCTGATTCAATGCCTTTGCGGCGGTTGATGCCTGATTGAGGAGGCCATTCAGCGCATTTGAAGCTCCTGCCGCGGATTTTGCCTTATCGGCAGTCGTGAGCGGGAACGGAAAGACACTGGCGGCCGCCTGATCGGATGCTGCCTTCATTTTCTCTGCGGCTCTCGAAACGCTCGTCGCCTGGGCACTCCATTCCGAATATGAGAGTGTCTCGAGCTGCTTCGATGCCTCAGCGACCGCTTTCTGCACCGGGACAAAATTCACTTCCTTTCTGTTGAGTCCAGCCTTTTCGATCACTTCCTCCACACGGTTTGAAACGGATGTAGAAGCTTCGTTCGCCATCCTGGCGGTGCGGTCCAAAAAAGTCATTTTTCCGATGATGTTCTGGGCCTGGACGGTTTTCGACATGGCCGCCGGGATGCTGGCGAGAAGCGCGAGCAGATCGTTCGGGAGCTGGCTCAGATTGCTGTTCAGAGCGGTGTTCAACGCGCCCAGATCGAGCGCCAGTGAGGAAGAGTTTCGGGTAACACTGTCATCCGCCTTCTGAAGACTCGCACTTGAACTGGCCAGTGCCTTAGCGGCAACGCTGAGGTTGCCCGCGGCTCTGCTCGTATTCGCTCTGTATTTGGCTGATGCAGGGCTCGCAGAGAGTGCCGAACTGAGCTGAGCCGACGCCTTCTCGAATCGGCGGGTGGCTGCCTGGACAGCTTTAGTCGCGTTGCGGGGACCGGCCAGGGATTGCATGACAACCCTCGCTGCGCCGGAGGCCTTCTTGATCCGTGTTTTGATTTCTGCCGGAATCGTATTGCCGGATGTGGCTTTCTTTGAATGGGCTGCCACCGCAATGATGTTGCTTCTGACCGCGCCACCCGCGGCATCAAGCGCGGCTGAATACGCCGACAGACCGGCCGAGGTTCCATCGATATCCGGCGTGCTCAAGCGAGGACTCCTCTGAAGGCGCTTGATGAGTGTGGGGACTTCAGACTGCCGGACCTTCAACTCCTTTGCCGAGACCCGCAGCAGAGCTGCCTGCAAGGACACGGCCTCTACGGCCTTGGCCAACTCGTTCTGCCCGCCACCGGCCCCCGACAGTGCTTTGGTGAGACTGCTGACCTTGCCCGTGATTTCCTTGATGGAGGCCAGGACGGGGACGGCATCGAATTCACGGTTCTTATCTGTCAGTCTTCCTGCAAAATCCGCCTGCGACAGCGATGCAAGTGATTTCACCGAATTCGTATCCAGAGCAGTGTTCAGGTCTTCTGAAGCCGTCTTGACTGCTCCATGGGCCGCGGCGACTTTTTCTATGGCTGCCGCCAGTGCCTTGAGCGGGGTGTCCAGTCCGGCGACCTGTTTGAGAAACGGTTTCTGAGCGTCTTCAAATCCCTCTTCGGTGAGCGTGATGGAGGAAGCGTTGATGCTCTCCACGTAGGCGCGGCTTGCGGCAACATCCTTTCCCAGCCCTTTAGACAGCGCGCTCAACTGCTTGAGATTCGGCCTTGCTTTGAGAGCCGATTGCGCTTTTGCATACCCGTCCGGATCGACCTTGACGGCTGTCGCCGAACCGGCCTTGTATTTCCGATCCATGGACTGAAGTTCCGCGGATAGTCTTTGAAGTGACTTCAAGTATTCAGCGGTGTCCGTGGCCGAGGTACCGAGCTTCACGCCGCTGATGGCATGGACTTCCGGGTAATCCGTTTCAAGATTGACGACGTAAGCCGGCCGCTCTTCCTTCGGCTTATTGACCGTTTCACTCAAGCTTGCGAGCTGCTTGCGCAGACGCTGCAGACTTTTGACCGAGGCAGCGGTATCGGAAACGGGAAAGCTCAAGCTCTCGGTCGTGGTAATCGCCCGGTGCAGTTCCGGAAAATCGCCTTCGATGGTGAGGCTCAATTTGGAGCGAACCTTGAGTGCATCCTTCTGTATGGCGGCCCAAGAAGCTTCAATCTCGGCCAAAGCATTTTTGGCATCGAGTTGCTGGCGGTTGGTTCTGAATTCATCGAACTTCGCAATAGCTTTGGCCCGCGCTTTCAGGACGGCCGCTTCAGCGGCCTGGCTGGGCTGCCTGATGATTTCTCTTTTCGAGGATGCAAACTGGCTCAGCAGATTCGAAGCATCCTGGTAAGTGGCCAGGTCGAGACACTCGACACCAACCAGCAGGTGGTTGAATTTCGTTCGGGGGATCACAATCGTCGCATTCCGCTTCCTGACCAGCCGGACGGTCGATACCGCTCCTTCGTCATCCTTGATGGTGAGGAGCAGATCGTTGTGCCCGATATTTTTCGCTTCCTTGAAATGCTGGTCTGGCCTGACCAGTTCTCCCGCGTCGAGCTTGTAATGAACGAACCTTTTGGGCGCGCCGTCGCGGATGCGCAGATAGCCTTCATCCGCGGCATGAGTAGACAGGCAGAGAAACAGGGCAATAAGGGGCAGTGCAAGGCTGCGAATCATCGAACTTTCCTCGTGGATTTTATTCTCAAGAAACCGATGCAGAAAGGAAGGCGGTTAAGGATAGGCAAGGGGACGTAAAAGGTAAAGCGTGTTGGGATCTTCCGCATGTTCCGCCTCTGCGGCCGAAGGCAGCCTGCCCGCGCAGTTGCGGATGAACTGATTCAACTGGTTAGACTGCTGAGGCCGGTCTCTGCAAACCTGTTTGCACCTCCCCCTCCGGTTGCCTTTGATAGTGAGATGGCAGGTTCAACCATCAACCATCAACCATCAGCCATCTCTTCCGGCCACCTGCTTCAAATCAAATCTCTCTCCGTCTGTTTCTACAGCCCCCAGGCAGGCGAACTGGTTTGGGCGCTCAGAGACTGCTCA
>JASLXP010000652.1 GCA_030740295.1 Planctomycetota bacterium | reverse complement strand
GTCATCTGCCCCTATAAATGCCGGGGCGTTGCCCCTTTTCAGATCTTTGTACCATTCACCCAGCCCGTTGGGCTGGGCTAGGCAAACGGCCGGGGCTTCGCCCCTGAAATCCGCCCAAACGACTCCGTCTTGGGGGACTAAGAAGGATGCCACCATTCCAATCTTCCACATTGCCACCTTCCATCATTCCAGTGTAACCAGCATCTCAGACCCGTTGCCTTCCAGCGGGATGAAGAGGTAATTGCATCCCAGCCGGCTCTGCTTTACGCCATCAACTTGCCTGCCATTCACCAGAGCCGAGTTTTGGTCACCGATGCCATCTGTTGGGATCATCAACGGAAGCCGGCCGTGCAGTCCCGATACCGTAACTGCCGGCTTTCCATCTTCGCCGGCTTCGAGATTCACGCGCACTGCATCGCGTCGGTCGATGAAGTTCAGCCATTCGTCAGCATTCATGATGGGGACTCCCTCTTCCACAAAACGGTCAAAGCACTTGTCCATGAACGGCCTGCTGTAGGTGGAGTAGCTGACCGGATGCGACAGCAAGGCAACGGCAGTGTGGTTGGTGTCAATCGCAGGTTTGAGGACCGTTTCGAAGTCCTGGCAGATCTCATCCAGTTGGTTTGAAATCTTATCCACAAGCGTGGCGTCGTCGTAGAATGTAAGCGGCTGCTGCCAGCAGTCGTGAAGTGTCCCGTCATCATCGAAGAATTTCATTGGCCGGCCCGTGCCGCACATGTAACGGTTCCAGAAATGCATCGGTCCTGGAATGTGGGCGAACAGGAGTCGATAACCGTACTGAAGATGCAGAGGAAGCAGATCCATTCTGCCGTGCCACGGCCCGCAGTGGCACTGCAGTGTCGGTGTGCGTTCTCCGAAGCGTTGCTCGAAGGCGCGGCACTCGTCTTCCATGGCTTCCGGAAAAGCAAATACCATTTCCTCTCCTACCGATCTCGGATTGACGTGAGGTCCAAAGGTGTGCCCGCGGGACTTGAAATCTGCGACCATCTCTTCGTCCAATTTCGTCGTCTTCATCAGGTAAAAGGTCGCGGTTGCGTCCCTCGCCTCCAAACTCGAGGCCAGTTCCTCGAACTGTTGCGGCTCGGAGTGGTCACCGTCGCTCTGGAAAACGGCCACGGTTCGTTGTTGCGATTCCGGATAGTACCAGAGCCGGGGTAGTGGAAAGGGCGCGGCGTCAGTAAGGACGCGGGCGAGCAGTTGCCCGTGGTAATCGGCCTGTGGCAGGTGCATGAGACGGTCATCCACGTGGTCATGGTACATGTCACACGGATGCACCCAGGCCCAGGTTTCTGAAGTGGTATAAGAGGCGAGATCCGGATTTCCGAAACGGATGCGTGCCACCGCTTCCGGCAGGTCGTAGAAAAAGCATGCAAGCTGCCCCTTGCCGATCCTGGCCCGTGCAACCGCGGGCACACCGGTTTTCGCCCAATCCGATGTGAACGTTTCGGCGATCTGTTCCCATTGATGTTCGGATGCGCCCAGATCATGTGCCTGAACGGGCACATGGGCCTGGAGCGGTTCTCCGGGCCCCGGATAGCTCTGGGCGATTCCAACGAATGCCGGATGAACGACGCGCAGCATCGGCTGGGCTCCGAGTGCCTCCATCAGCCTCTGCTGCGGCTGCAGGACGACAGCTCCCGCGCCGTTTTCCACCGCGGCAAGAACTGTCTCCAGCTCCGCTTTTCTGAGGAAACAGCGGGACAGGAGCACGAGGTCGCCCGGGCGGAATTGCGGGAGCGGATGCCTGGCCAGATCCACCACTTCGAAACCCATCAGCCCTTCGGCCTTCAGGATTTCAAGTGTGAAACGCCCATAAACGTTTTCCGATTGATCGGAGCGGATGAGGAGGATGTTTCGGCAGTTCATGCTGGATGCTCGTTAGAGGATGCTGGAAACTGCAGGTCCGATGCCCGATACTTGCTGCTCGATGTCGATGTGCAACGGACCGCTTGCGGGCACTGCTTGAAGGGTACCGGTGACGAGTATCGAGTGTCCTGCATCCACATCCTGTAACCAGTCTTGGAGGTTCCTACAAATGGAAGACATTCGAATTGCCGTGGTCGGCCTGGGATCGAGAGGGACTATGTCCTGGATTCCGATGCTGCATAAGCTGAAGGGCTACCGGGTCGTGTCAGTCTGCGATCCTATCCAGGCGCTTCATGAGGGCGCGCTTGCCAGGTGCGAGCGACCGGAAGAAGTGAAGGCTTACACGAATTACGAGGATGTTCTGGCCGACCCGAACATCGATGCCGTTGCCCTCACTGTTCGCTGCGAGGAGCAAGGGGAACTGGCCGCTCAGGCGCTCGAAGCCGGCAAACACGTTAACAGCGAAGTGCCTGCAGCGCACCGCCTCGAAGACTGCTGGCGGATTGTGGTTGCCCAGGAGCGTTCCGGGAAAGTATATCAGCTCGCGGAGCAGTGCCGGTTTGCCGGATATGTTCAGGAATGGAGAAAGCTGGTCGCGGACGGGAGACTTGGCGACATCACTTACTGTGAAGGGCAGTACTTTCATTACTACATTGGCAAGTCATTCCAGGATCCGGACACGGGCGAATTCGTAGATTCCCATGCGGTGTCCGAGCGCCCGGCAGCGGAACCCACCTGGGTCTATCACATGGCTCCCATCCATTACCTCCCCCACGATCTGAGCCCCGTGCTGCGAGTGACTGACGACCGGGTCACGCAGGTCGTTGGAATGAGTACCGATTCTCCCAGCAAAGCCCACCCGGAATTGGTTATGCCCGATATGCAGGCCGCGATGATGAAGACCGAAAAGGGGGCAATCATGAGGATGGCCGCCAGCTTCGCTCAGCCGCATCCGCACCACGATTGCCACTGGCAGCAGATCATTGGCACTAAAGGCGCAGTCGAATGGCGTCGCTCAGGCGGTGATAAGCCAAAAGTGTGGTTCGACGATTCAGAGGGGGACAAGGTTGAAGTGGACTGGGGTTTTCAGCGACCGGACGCACCGGAAGAAGCCCGAGGCAGCGGTCACAATGATATGGACTATTACGTCCACGCATCCTTCCGGGACGCGGTCATCAGCGACAGGCCTCTCGAATTCGATGTCTACAAAGCCATGGACACGGCCGCCCCCGCCATCCTCGCTGCAGAATCGATTGCTGGCGGCAGCCAACCGCTGGCGGTGCCGGATTTCAGACCAGGGAAAGCCCGGCAGAAAGGCCAAATGCCGGACAATACAGAGGAGCAATAGGTCTGACTCAAACAAGAGATCCGAATGCTTCCGAGGCGGATTTGAAATGCGTTGTATCTACCTTGATAATGTTTAACATTGTCAAGCTACCTACTCACTTAAGGAAATGGAAAATGATTGAAACGATAATCGGGGATTACCCAACAGAGATTACCCAGCAACAGGTTGACTTTATTGACCGGGAAAACTTCTACACCTTCGGAAAAATCTTGACCGACGATGAAATCATTGAAGGCCGGTTTGCCTATGCCCGTGTCTGGGAGGCGAATCCCCTTGCAGAGGAGCAGCGCGCAGGCGATGGTGTCCCCGGCCATCCCTCTATGAAGATTGAATCTTATTGCCATGAACCGGCCCTGGCGAAGCTCATTGCCAATGAGTACATCCTGAGAATCGCGTCGGCAGCTTTGCATACCCCGGTAGATGAGCTCGTTTATGTTGATGGCTACATGCACCGGCAGAGACTTTATGCCCGGTGGGATTACTGTGACTGGTCATGGGATGGCTGGCATCTTGATGGAGCGCCCAATATTGACCCGCTGACCCACTGTAATGTCTGGATGTATTTCAATGACTGCACCCGGGACGAAGGGGTGACCCAGGCTCTGCTTGGCGGCTGTGAAAAGCAGCGAGAAAACATTCGTGCCGGTTACCCCGATGGCGATCGTTGGGAGCCCGGCAATATTCAGGACGGTATCCAGGCGATGATTGATGAAGTAGGCCATGACCCCGATAAAGGAACATGGGCCGTAGCCCCCGCGGGCGGCGGCCTGGCCTGGGGAGGCTTCCTCTGGCACCGCATCGCCCCAAATCGCAGCGGTATCAATCGGACCCTGGTCACATACGAATACGCGCCGCGCTCGGCCGATCATAAAACCGAGTTCAAGGACAGGACAACAGCCGAACTGCGTGAGTCCATCCTGCCGATGCTGCCGGACGACAAGCATTATCTGCTCGATTATTGACGGTCCCTGAGTGTTGATAACATTGCGCGCGCCACCTGCCCTCGCATTTCGCTCCACAACCATCAACCATTCCCCCAGACACAGTCATCATTGGGGCCGGCGTCATAGGCTGTGCCGCCGCGCTCGAGCTGGCAAAGGCAGGCATCAGAAGCACAGTGGTCGATGCATCCGGAATCGGCACTGAAGCTTCCTGGGCCTCCGCAGGAGTGGCCACTCACTCCAATCCGGGCAGAGGGCCTTACTCTCGTCTACGCCGGCTCGGTTACGAATATTTCTGCGAGTTCGTACAGGAGCTTCAGGAGGAATCTGCCGCCGACCTGGGCTTCGAACGCACGGGCTCATTGGAATTATCTTTCACGGAGCAAGAAGAAATCAAAGCAAAGAGGTGGGACGCCGAATACGTGAAATGCGATCTACCCCGGGAGCGGCTCACACCAGCCGAAGCCACCGAGATGGATGCCTGCATTTCTTCCGAAATTATCGCCGCCCGCTTCCAGGTGAACGATTGCCAGGTCCGAAATCCAAGACTCTTACCAGCTATCGCTGAGGCAGCCAAAAGGAGGGGGGCGGAATTCAAACTGCATACAAGGGTCACGGGATTAATCGCGGGTGAAGGCAAGATCCTGGGCGTCCGAACTGCCGATGAAGAAATACATGCAGGCATGACCATTCTTGCGGCAGGCGCCTGGTCGACGGCTCTTGCTGGTACCGTCGGATTGAGCCTGCCGCTCTACCCGTCAAAAGGCCAGATGGCCCTTCTCGAAGGCCCGCCCGGCAAACTGAAGCACATCATCAAAGGTGGCGGAATGTATTGTATACCGCGGCCGGACGGTAAGATTCTTCTAGGCGCAACGGTCGAAGAAGCGGGCCTTGACAAGCGAGTCACCGCCGAAGGAATCCGTTCGGTCCTTGCCGCGGCCTTCAAGATTGCCCCGGCGCTTAAGGGACTGCCCATCATTCAGCAGTGGGCGGGCTTGCGGCCATACACTGCCCGCAAAGGCGGCCCATTACTGGGCCCCGTGCCCGGGCTCGACAACTTCATCGTGGCTACCGGACACTACCGAAACGGAATACTGTTGGGCCCGGTCACCGGGCTGATGGTGAAGGAATTAGTGAGGTCCGAACAGCCCTCGCTGGATCTGTCAGCTTATCGGCCAGACAGGTGAGGCCGAGGCCTTGGATTTAAGCGGTGGACCATGTCTCGTATTGCGCCTCGATAAACTCATCCGATGGATTCTCATCCAAAACAAGAAAAGCGTAACGCAGCCGTAATGGCTCACCTTTCCTTACCTCGAGATCCCCGCTGACCAGAAGTCCGGCCCCCATCAGATTCTTCCTGGTAAACCAATCAGTTGGATGCCTTGGATTGTCAGGATGATCGAACATGGCCACCGCTCCGCCGCATTCGCCGGCGGCCACGCACCAGCGACCCCTCTGATGCATGATGTTTTCGTGGCCTGCCAATCCTTCGCTGTTTCGGTGGTCTGCGGGTGCAAAGGGCGGCCCCATCCGTAACTCCAGCCCACTGTACTTTGCGGCCCGGGAAGCTCCCAGAGCAAGGGCATCCACTTCGGGTGAAATCTCGGTTGTGATATTCCAGATCGTCCCCGTGTCGCCTTCGAGTTTCCTGAATTCAAAACTACGGTTGTCTCTGGCCATTAGTGCATCTTTTCCGTCAAGGAAATCAACGGATTGCTGCACGGTGACTACACCATCGGACGCACTGATCTCGAATCCCTGGTGCTTCTGCTCGCCATGAGTGCCGGGATACAACTGATACTTGCCCACCTCTTTCAGATACCACGGCCCGCCCCATAGATTCGCATGGTTGGCATGGACCCAACCGTAATAGAGCCCCGTGTGCCAGGCATGGTCGCTTGGTCTGTATTCAGTAATCAAATGACCGGACGGCGTATAGATGGGATGAAAGCACGGTTTGGGCGCCTCACTGCGCTCAATATGTTCTTTGGCGCGATAAAGTGTGACGAGGTTGTCCCCGTCGTAAAGCTCGAAGCCGAGGCAGTTCTCTTTGATGTTCAGTTCACTCATTTCAGTACTCCAAAGACAGAATAATTACTCGCCTTAAATCCTCAGCATCTGAAGATTAAGACTTCCGAAATCCATTCAGACGAGTCATCAAGTGAAGGCGGTCAGATCTGAATCAGAAATCACGAAGACTATGTCATCCCCCGCTCTGGAATGTCAAGTTCGATACAGGCAGGGCCTTGACCACCGTCTCCCGTTGCCAGTCAGGCTGTGGCAGCGGCGCATCCCCATTGGCGAGATGAGTCTGCACGAACATAATCCGCCCCTTCATATTCTGTTTCCTTTCCTGTGAGGCAAAGCCCATGAAAGTAGCGGCCATGTTCGGAGACCAGAAGGGGGGACTGGTGGACAAACCGGACCCGAAAGCCAAGGGGGACTTTGTGGTCGTCAAGGTGCTTTCAGTCCCCATGTGCACCGAGTACAAAAGCTTCAAAGCTGGCGGAAACGGGGATTGCTTCGGGCACGAAGCCGCCGGCGAGATTGCCGAGGTTGACCAGACCAGCCGTGTGAAAGTGGGCGACCGCGTGGTCGTGCAGCCGGTGACCAGTTGCGGCAAGTGCCATCTTTGCCTGCGCGGCGAAAACATCCATTGCCAGCACATGCGCAACATGCTCAAAGAAACCGGCAACGAGGCCGGCCAGGCAACGTATGCGCAATACCTGGTGAAACCCGATTATCACATGAGCCCAATCCCTGACGACATAAGCACAGATCATGCTGGCATGGCCTGTTGTGGCCTGGGGCCTACGTTTGGGGCCTTTGAACAGATGAGCGTCAACGGGCTGGACACAGTCATGATCACCGGCATGGGGCCGGTGGGGCTCGGAGGGGTGATAAATGCCACCTACCGGGGTGCGCGCACCATTGCTGTTGAGAGCCATCCCTTCCGCGCGAATCTGGCGAAGGAACTGGGAGCCGCACTCGTGATCAATCCTGAGGATGAGGACAATCTGGAAAAGGTTATGGATTTTACGGACGGCGTCGGTGTCGACAAGGCCGTGGATTGCTCCGGCGCAGGACCGGCGCAACGATTTCTGATTGATGCCGCCCGGCGCAAGGGCCAGGTCACTTTTGTTGGAGAGGGAGGCGCAGTCGAGGTCTTCATAAGCAATGACATGGTTCGCAAAGGACTCATCCTTCGCGGCAATTGGCACTACAACCTTGCCGAGTATTCGCGCCTGCTGAATGTGGTTCGGAATAACACAGACAAATTGGACAAGTTTATCACGCACCGTTTTGCGATGAGTGATGTTCAGTCCGCGTGGGAGCTTCAAGTAACCGGCAATTGTGGAAAAGTGGTCCTGGATCCTTGGAATTAGTCTTACATCTAACGAATCATGGCTGAAGACATTAGTCCACAAGTAGCAGAAGAATTTCGAGAGATTATTGGAAAGGTCAAACACGAGATTCACAAGGTCATCGTGGGGCAGGAGGAATTAATCGATCTGACGCTCCAGGTGATTTTCTGTCACAACCACGCACTACTGATGGGTGTACCTGGCCTGGCAAAAACATTGCTGGTGACAACTATTTCGCAGGTGATCGGTGTCAGATCGACGCGCATCCAATTCACGCCAGACCTGATGCCTTCCGACATTACGGGCACAGAAATCCTGCAGGAGGATCCGGAAACCGGCGCTAGAGAATTCAAATTTATCCCTGGCCCAGTCTTCGCAAACATTGTTCTTGCCGATGAAATCAACCGGACGCCACCCAAGACACAGGCAGCGCTCCTGGAGGCCATGCAGGAGAAACAGGTCTCCGCAGGCAGCAAGAAATACGAGCTCGATCTGCCGTTCTTTGTGTTGGCTACTCAGAACCCCATCGAACAGGAAGGAACATACAGCCTGCCCGAAGCGCAGCTCGACCGTTTCATGTATTTGATTAATGTTGACTATCCGGAAAGCGATGACGAGATTGAGGTACTCAGGCGCACAACAACTAATTATCAGGACGAGCCGGACCAGGTCCTGAGCGGCGAACAGATTCTGAAATACCAGGCCATCATCCGAGACGTGATCGTACGGGACGATC
Source organism: Planctomycetota bacterium (assembly GCA_030740295.1). Next base: position 4,374 of record JASLXP010000652.1, on the reverse strand, counting down.
TTTACGATTATGTCGTTCGCCTGGTCCAGGCCACGAGGGTGTCAAAAGAGTATTCGCTGCCATACACAAAAGAGTGGGTTGCCTGGGGCGCAGGCCCGCGCGCTTGCCAGAACCTGATTCTCGGAGCGAAAGCCTATGCGTTCTTTAACGGGCGAACTCACATTACGACCTCAGATATTCAAGCTGTTTCGAAACCGGTGCTGCGCCATCGCGTTATCGTTAACTATGCCGCCATATCCGAGGGCATCACTTCGGATATGGTGGTTGAAGAAATCGTCGAAGCAATAGACGAACCGAAGGCCGCGGCCGGTTGATCGTGACCATGGCAAAGACCCAGAACATTTACGAACTTGACGAAGTCCTCTCTCCTGAGGCTAAGGACTCGCTTAAGCATCTCGAGCTTTACGCTCGGCGAAAGGTTGACGGCATTCTTCACGGGATTCATGCAAGCCGGCGCATCGGTGTCAGCACGGATTTTGACCACCACAAGGAGTATCAGGCCGGCGATCCGCTCAAACATATGGATTGGAAGGTTTCGGCTCGTCAGGAGCGGTATTACGTCAAACGTTTTATTGAGGATTCTTCACTGACGGTACGCCTGGTCGTCGATAGAAGTGCATCGATGCTGCAATCGACCGACGGCCCGAGCAAGTACCTGCAAGCCTGCCGGATGGCCGCCTGCCTCGGCTATCTCATCTTGAAAGAAAAGGATTCTGCTGGTCTGGTGCTCGCCGCTGAAGATGAGACTCTATGGTTGCCGGCTAAATCATCTTCCACTCATCTTGTCACCATCCTTCAGAACCTGGTTGCCAAAGATGCTGCGGCGCCCGACGGCCTCCAGCCCTGCCTCAAGGCCATCCTTGACAGGGCGGAACGTAAAGGACTTATCGTTGTTATTTCCGATCTCATGTTCGATCCCGATCCCGTGCAGCGTGAGCTTGCTCGTCTCCAGGCGTACGGCCACGAAGTCCTGATCCTCCAACTGCGTGACGAGACAGAGGAGGAGTTCCCTTTCAATCGATGGATCGAATTCGGTGATTTGGAGAACGCGGCCACTCGGCATCGCCTGGATGCAATTCCCCTGAAAAAGATTTACCGCGAGGAATACCAGGCCCTCATTGGAGACTGGAAGACATGGTCAAAAAAATACAACGCCCATTTTGTCTCTGCCCTGACCAGCGAACATATTGAAACCGCACTTTCTGAATATCTGGTATGGAGACACCGAGGGCATCAGGAGTAGAGAGACCACAGCGAAGCGTCCTTTCAAGCCACAATTACTCATTACGCATTACTTATTACGCCTTTGTTCATAAATCCCATTTACCTGTATGCCCTTCCCCTTGGGCTGATACCGATCATCATTTACTACTTGATGCGATACCGATCTCTGAAGGTGGTTTGGGGGGCGAACTATGTTCTCGAGCGGGCATTGGAACGACTGAAGAAACAGCTTTACCTCGACCAGATTATTCTGTTGGCCCTGCGTACGCTGGTGTGCCTGGGGCTGGTGCTGCTTTTTGCACGACCTGTTGCCAGGCAGCATGAATCAGTGGTCTCGAGCACTGGTATTCATCGGGTGATCATTCTTGATGGCTCTTACAGCATGCGGGCGGGCGAGACGGGCAATACCAGGTGGGATCGGTCGACCGAGGCTATGCATGAAGTGGTAAAGACCTGGGGACGGGGCGAAAAGTGGTCGTTTTTACTAATTGGTAAAGAGCCGGAGTGGATTGTCGACAGCGCAATTGTTGAGACGCCGGAAACATCCCTCGAGTTGATCCGGTCGATAGAGACCTCGGAAAGCCGAGCTTCGCTCGCTAAATCTCTCGAGGCTGCGGCTGCGAAGTTTGCGAATGAATCTGTTGAGCTTTACCTGTTTGTCGACGATCAGGCGAGTACCTGGGATGGCGCCGGCGAGAACGCGCTGCCTTCGGCCTGGAATCCTTCCATTTACTGGATGCTGCCTCCTCTGGGAAACCGGGACAATATCGCAATCACGAGCGTCCGGTTTGCGAGCGAACGTGTTCTCATGGATCACCCGTGCCGGTTGTTCGTCTCTGCGCGCAACTTTGGCCCGAAGCCGGTGAAGGATGCGGAAATACAGATTCATATGGACGGAGCGTTCTCCGGGCGCGAGACCATTTCGCTGTTGCCCGGGCAGGAAGGAGCGATCCATATCGATCTCAATTTTGATGAGCCTGGGCCGCATCATGTAACTGCCAGGTTAAAGACTGATGTCCTCATTTTCGATAACGCGTTGTCGGCTGGGATTCAGGTGGACAACGTGATGCGTGTCGGAGTTCTGCGGTCTGCCCAAAAGCAGAATAAATTCGATTCGTCGTGGGACTTTCTTCAGATTGCCGGCCGGATTGAAAAAATGGAGGACGAATATGATGGGCCGCTCTTTTCCATGGGGCAGATTCAATTCATTTTGATTGAGGGGATGCTGACTCCTGAGAATCTAGGCCAGGTCGATACAGTCGTTGTCGATGGAGGGAGTTCCCTGACTCCAGCGGATGCGATTCAGCTTCGCGACTTTGTCAGGCAGGGCGGCGGGCTTGTGCTTGCACCGGATGAGACGGTCAACATCTCCGAATGGAATGAGCTATTGGGCAAAGTAAAACTGCTGCCGGCTCGGCTGCGAAAGCCAGTCGTCGAGAAGCTTGGAGGTACACGTTTCAAGACTGTCTCCAGGTCGTCATTCAGTGAACCGTCTTTCAGATCCTTTGAAACCGAAGAAGACGGCGACGTCAGCCAGGCGAAGTTCTATTCCTGGATTGAATTTGATGAACCTGAGGGGGGAGCCACTGTCCTGATGGAATTTGCCGATCTACAGCCATTTCTACTGCGGCAGAGCCAGAATCTTGGAAGAGTGCTGCTTCTGGCTGCGGGATTGAATGGCCGCGGCAACAGTCTTATCGTCCGTGAGTTCTTCTTTCCGTTCTTATTTCGGTTGTTCGCCGAAGCGGCCTCCGGGGGCATTTATCCTCGTACGCTCAAACCAAATGAGGCAATCGGCTTGAGGCTCAAAGATAAGACGCCGCGTGGTATTTCATTGACCATTGAAGGCCGTGATCCGAAACCTGTGACGCCGCAGAAGGTGGGCAGCGAAATGCACGTCATTTCTGCGCAGGGGTCTCCTGCCACGGGGCTGGCGTCTTTTCTATTGCTGAATCCTGACGGTTCGAATCGTGTGTACTACGGCATACAAGGCCCGCGCGTGGATTCCGATTTGGCGCCTCTACCGGCGGACGAGGAGCAGACACTCACTGAAAAACTGAAACTCGCCAAGGTCGCCACCTGGCAGGAACTCGACAACCTCCTCAAGGCCCAGCGCAGCGGCCACGAATGGCATCACTGGATGGCCATCGCAGTGCTGGCCTGCCTGGTGGGTGCCGGGTTGATGGAGTGGAGGTTTGTGTAATACGTATTGCGTAATGAGTAATGAGTAAGAAGGATTAGTTTCTGTTGTTTCGAACTCAGCCATTCAGGCGAAAAAGGGCTACAACGAATTCAATGAAACAACGAATGAGGAGATTTCATCCGAACTCAGCCATTCAGGCGGAAGAAGCAGGTTTTGGGTAAGAAGGCGGAGTTGAAGTTCGCGTCTTACTCATTACTTATTACGTAATACGGTTTACTCATTACGAATTACGCATTACGTCATTACGTATTACGAATTACGACTCGATGCATACCGGTCTTAAGCGCGTTGCCCAATTCTTTGATGTCCAGGCCTGGGGCTCGCTGTTGCTCCTGAGCGTGTGCGTGGGCTTTATTGCGGGCCTGGCCGCGGTGATCTTCGAATCGGGGCTGCACTTCTTTTCCGGTCTGGTCATTGGCAACGTTCTGGGAGCCGGTGGCGGCGGCATGCGCACGGCGCTGATCATTCTGACCCCGGCTGTTGGTGGGCTCATTGCTGGCTGGATCGTTTACACGTTCGCACCCGAAGCGGAGGGTGGCGGGTCGGAATTCATGGTCAAGGCCTTTCACCGACTGCGGGGCGAGATTCGGAATCGCGTTCCGTTCGTGAAGATGATCGCCTCGATCATCACCATCGCATCCGGCGGCTCGGCGGGCAAAGAGGGCCCTACCGCGCTCATCTCATCCGGACTCGCGGTGGCACTGAGCAAACGGCTGGGGCTGAGCGCGAGGAGGATGCGCATCCTGTTACTGGCGGGGGCGAGCGCCGGGGTTGGGGCCATCTTTCGCGCGCCCCTTGGTGGAGCATTCTTTGCAGGCGAGGTTCTGTATAAAGAAGCAGAATTTGAGTTCGAGGCAATCATTCCTTCAATCATCGCTTCGATCACCTCCTATGCAGTATTCACATCGGTTTTTGGGTATGGGTTTGTTTTCGATGGCGTCGATGGT
>JASLXP010000651.1 GCA_030740295.1 Planctomycetota bacterium | reverse complement strand
CGAGGGGAGAAGGGACGCGCTGCCGGCTTCTTCTCGTAGTCAAAAGCGAAAAAGTCTGCTCAGTCGAAGGGTCTTATGGCATTTACCCTCGATAGGGTCGTCCCTTGGGGGCGTTTGCTGGACGAGTATCGTCGCATGTTTGGATTGACAGATGCGGACCTATGGACCGTTTTCTTGCGAACTATGAAGCGGGGCGACATGAGGGAAGATACGTCACCGCCAACCTTCCGGCTCTTCCATTTTCAGACTTCGCATTTGACCTCGCCCTCTGCTCGCACTTTCTGTTCCTGTACAGCGAGCAGCTGTCTGGGCAATTCCACGTCGAGTCGCTTCGCAATCTGATGCGAGTCGCCACGGAAACTCACAATCTGACCAGTGAGGGAACAACGATGCTACCAACTCGCATCAATCTGTCTGACAAACTGAACCTCTTCTCCGAACAGTGGTCGCCGAAGATCATTGCCCAAATGGAAGGCTTCCACTTCAAACTTGCCAGGCTCGAAGGCGATTTCGTGTGGCACAGCCACCCCGACACTGATGAAACTTTTCTGATTCTCGAAGGCCAGTTGCGAATCGACTTCCGTGACGGCGTCGTGACGCTGAACAAAGGTGAGATGCTCATCGTGCCAAAGGGCGTCGAACACAAGCCGTTTTCAGAATCGGAGTGCCATGTGATGATTTTGGTGCGTGAAGGCACTGTCAACACAGGCGATGCCGCCCAAAGCGAACTCACGGCTGAACCCGGAGCTACAATCTGAGTAGCATCGACTCGACAACTCGCGTCGGTCCGAGGCACAGCGTCGCTAAGTTCTTCTATTCGCAGCGTTCAAATATGCGTGAGCCAGTGATCCGATCACTGGCGACTCATCTCCGCACACCGAGAATTCAAAACGACCGATGTTTTTGAATCCGTCCAAGGCAAACTCGTGATAAGCCTGCTCGGCAGTCTTCAGATACTGTTCTCGAACCGCAGGCACCAAGTCGCAAACACCACCACCAATAACAAGCAGATCGTAGTTACCGACGTAGTTCACGCCCAGCAAACCAATTCCCAGGGCTCGTGCTTGATCGCTAAACAGTTCAAGTGCGAGTAGATCTCCTTGTGAAGCGAGGACCCGAAGCTGTTTTGCCTTTTCACGGGTTGAGCCAGGCGCCGAGCAAAGTGGATGGTCACACCATTGTTTAAGAGACAATCGATACTCAAGTTGATGCGTGAGCGCGGTCAAGGAGACGGCTGATTCGACGGTACATTTGGCATTCCCCACGCGTAACTGTTGATCGTGTTCGTAGCGAAATGCATAAGGCGGCAAGAAGATGTGTCCGGCGTGTCCGGCACATCCATCTCTCCCACGTACGGCTCGTCCGCCCCGGACCTCGCCGCCGCCTAAGCCCGTGCCAACAATCACCATAAACAGCGAAGACAGGTCTTGCCCACCAGACTCGTTCTGGGTAACCCTGTCCCAGATGATGGACCCACTACGGATCGAGTACTCACCCAGTGCCGCTGATTGGCCATCGCCGATGTAATGAACTAACACTGCTGGCGACTTTTCGCGTATCTTTTCTTCCAGCGCAGAGCGAAAGGGAACTTGGTCCCACAGCTGCGGATCGAAGTTCGGAGTATTGAGGAGAACGCCGTCCAGCGTCGCGGGCCCCGGCGTTGATAACCCGATGTCAGCCATTTGATCGGGCGTTGCGCCAATTCTCTCAAGACCTGCCATGATCTCATCGGTGATCGCCTGAATTGTTTCCTGCGGACCTTCAGCCGTGCGCGTCGCAAATTGATCAGAAACGTGGACAACTTCGCGAGCATTGTTTCCAATTGCGATGGTGCTGGTTGTTCCGCCGACGTCGATACCAATGCAATGACTCAAGATGGCCTCCAAAACGGTATTCACTCAAAATTCAAAGGTCCGCATTGTAACGCGGGACTTGGAACCCGTGTTAAGCTGCTATGGATTCTCG
>JASLXP010000650.1 GCA_030740295.1 Planctomycetota bacterium | reverse complement strand
ATCAGAGCGGGCAAGACCATTACTCTGTTGTCGAACTTTTGTGACCTTGACGTTGAACCGCGGGACAATCGTCCCCGGTTTCATGGAAATGGCGAGCATCCGATCCATTTCATGCGAGTTGGTGATTCAACAGGCCTGCTTCATTTAGGACTCAGGTGCCGCTAACCGGCGGGGCGGCTTAGTCGCGACTTCTCACAACTCTGGAGAGTTGTGCTGCGGCCTGTTCCGCGGCTTATAGACCTCAGAAACTACTTCGAGGCCGAGTCAGATTTCAATGTTCAGTCTTCAGTTCAGGGCAGAAAGCTGTCGCCGTCCTTCCTGACCACTGACACCTGACAACTTAACATTCTTGTAATGTTTCTGGGCCGTCAGAGCCGGCCAAAAGCCTCAGTCCAGCTCACGAAGCCGCACGGCATCGAACCACACGCTGCCTTCGCTGTTGTAGAGATACAGGCGCACGTAGGGGGCCGTTCCCTGGCCCGTGTTCGGGCCGGTCTTGAAGATGACGCCTTGCTTGGACCAGTCCAGCGTGCCGGTGTGCAAAACGTCCGGGAAGAACAGGTTCTGGCCGTCCTTTCCGCTGATGAAAAGGTTTACACAGGCTCCGAAGCGATCTGCATCACCGCGGCGATCAACGTCCTTCAGTTTGATGAAGTAGGTCAGTTGGTAGCGGGTGTTCGGCTTGATCGTCTTCAGGGTCTGGCTGCCAACCGCCAATTTGCCAACCGCGTCTGACATCCGCAGGCTACGTTCTCCGTGGCGATGAGTGGTCTCATCCAAAGCGATGCGTTCCCTCTGCTCCGGGTCTTTGGGGTAGGGCCAGTCTGCGGCTCTGTTTTCACTCTCGATCTTTTCGAAGCTGCCGTTCTTGATTCGCGATGTGTCTGCTCTGGCTCTGTCGACAAACTCGATGCTGCCAAAGCGCTGCAGATCGTGAAAGCCTCTGCGGAGGAACGGGCTCCACGTGTAGAGCTGGTTCTCTTCCTTCGTGACGCCGGTCAGATTTCTGCCGCGGCTGAAGTTAGCCACGAAGCGCGTTCCAGCCTTCACGTTGGCCGATGCAATTTCTTTCAGTGGGATCGCTATTTCGGACATCCATCCATCTTTGCCAATGTGGGAAACGGCTCTGATGTTTGCGTTCCATTCCCAGTCGTACTTCTTGACGCCCTGGTCATCAGTACTGATTTTCAGATCGGCGACCGCGCCATTGGCGGAGACGATGTACTGGAAGTATGTGGTCCGGTCACCCGACGGGTTCAAAAAAATTTCAGCCGAGGAGTCCTGCCATACCTGGTTGTCGTCTCGCTTGCGCCTGGAGAGGTACATTCTGTCGATCTTTGGCTCACGGCAGTCGTAGGCCAGGTAGAGCGTGTCAGCCGTCCATCGGGCGGAGACAATCGTCTTGACCAGCGCGACATCGCCCTGCAAAGGGACAAGGACGACACTCTGCGCGCCTTTCCACGCGGCATCGTTCAACTTGCCATCCACAACGACCTTCGAGCCCTTGGGCAGAGGTGTGACTTGCCACACCAGGTCTTCGACCTCGCGCTTCTTTGCTTTGTACTCTTCCTTCACGCTGAGCATTTTGCCAAGGAAGTGTTTTCGGAACCACCTCACCCGCGTGAGAGAATCGGGGTCGTTGCGGGCGAGCTTCTCGGCCTCATCGTAGAGAGCCTCAAGCTGACCGAAGACTTCGTCCGTGTAGACCTGTTCCCATACCTCTACCTCGGTGTGCTTCACCATCACCGGTCCCCGTGCCGTGCTCTTGAATTCTCCCAGAAGTTGGTTCATCCAGATATCTTCCAGGCGGGCGAAGAAGACGCCCATCGGCCCGGCCGCGGGGCCGAACAGCTTCTGTTGATATTCGTTTACCAGGGCATCCACGTCCGTATCATTGTTCCAGAACAGCTTGTGGATGACGTAGTAGTTCAGGTAGTGAAACAGGGCATAGTCGGTATCGGATTGCACGTAGGCGCCGAACATGTGCGGGGCCATGCGCTTGTAGTATGAGGCGATGCACTTCGTGGAGATGGCGGGCACGCCGGGCGGGATCTTCGAACCGTAGGCGTTGATGTAGTTCCACATCCAGATCTTCTTGCCGATCTTCTTCGACCAGTCGATGGCCGACTTATCGTCCGCGGCCTGAAACTCTGGGTACTTGTCTTTCCACGGACCCATCAACGCCACCATGACCAGCACGTTGTCTGGAATCTCGAATTCCGGGACAGCACGGTAGCCGGAATAAACCATTCCTGTGACGTAGCCCGGGTATCCATCCTGCTGCAGGCGCTTCGCCACGCGCGCAACGAACCCCCAGATCAATTCGCTGGCCTTGCCGTTGCCGAGATAGGGCCAACAGCCTTTGCACCGACAATAGTTTCGCGGTCCGTACCCATCGTTAGGCATGATGTTGAAGTAGCCCGGTCGAAAGGCGGAGGCATCCCACCAACTGATACCGCGACTGGTGATGACATTCCGGGCCGACGCAGGTTTACCTGTGAGGAAGGCGACCCCGTCTTTGTAGACCTCGTCTTCGAGGCCCTTGCTGGAGAAGCAGTGCTGACCCGGGTGGCCCGGCAGCGACAGGTCGCTGTCGCGTTTTCCGTTTGGCAGTAGCGCGAAGTATTCAGGGTTCGTATCGGCAAAGCGTCGGCTCAGGCCGCACCTGGCCATGGAATGACAATTGGGAACGTAAGATGTCTGGCCCCTCCAACGCATCTGTCCCAGGCTTGAGAAGACACGGGAGGCATCCTTATCAGAAGTGCCGCCCCAATCGATACCGGAGTAGGAGATCTTTCGAGTGAAAAAATCGGGCGCCTCGGATATGTCCACCAGGGGAATACGAAGCGTATCGGTCTTTGGAACAACGGTACCGATGTCACCGGGGAAGTAGAACCGTACTCCGACGAATCGCTCGAGGAAATCGTAAACGCCAAACAGCGTTGCCTTCTCGAAGTGGGCGATGCTCCTGGTGAGCAGTCTCTTTGGATCGGCATAGGGATCGTCACGACCTGCGATGTAGATGACATCCTTTGTGCGCTTAATGCGGAAACCATCACGAGGAAGTTTGCCCACATCGATGCCCGCGGCCTGACGAGCCCAAAGGTTGTCTCCCAGCACGATGGCCGGGATCATCCCGGATCGCCTGTTCACGATCTCGACCTTTGCGCCGGTGGCCTTCGCAATGAATGTCTGCAGTTCTTCGGCCGCGTACCGCAACAGTGGCGACCGGGTTATGACGACGATCTCGACGTTCGCCTTGCCGCGTTCGACGAGCGTCAGCAGATCAGAGTCGTCTATCCGGACGATGTGCTGCCCCTGATGCAGATGCGGCGGCACAGTTCCGGTGATCTGTTCGGCAAAGACGCTGGCAGAAATGAAGAGCAGGCAGATGCAATAAACGCTTCCCTGACAGTGATTCATGGTGCTTCCTTCAACTCGCCGTTTCTGGATTGGCTGTTTTCTGCTCTTTGAATCGCATGCGAGTATATGTATGCAACCCCTTGCCGCCTCTGCTCTGTTAGAAGTTCGTGGGATCAGAGATCTGCCGGTGTTCCTGCAGACCAGTCCAGGCGCTTTTCCATTCAAGGCTCCTGCAACTTTGCCAGAGACCTGAAACTGGTCCACGCCGGTAAAGGCAAGGCTGGCGAAGTGGTAATCGTGCAGACCGCCCTGGAAAACCGCGGTGAGACAGACCAGGAGGGATTGTCCATTTTGGCGCCCAGACAGAATGCCGGCCCCCGCCGGAACACCCGGCCAAGCAGCAAAGATCTGAAACTCCACAACGAAAGACCGGGCATGTGGGGCCGCACACGATAGCCGGACACTATAGACGACCGCATCAGCAGGGCGGCAGCTTCCTGGCGGCAACAATCGCCTGGACTTCCATAAGGACTTGCTGATCATTCCTGGGACGGACTATGCCAAGGGACTTGTCGGCATCAAGAAGCCACTGAAACTCAAAGCCGGCGAGATGGAAGGTCTGTTCGTGATTTTCCTCGCGGCGAACGTGGACAACCCGATGAAGCCCGTGAAATTCGACTTCCTGGCCATCGCTATGGCATCGAAGGACCAGTTAGATGCTGAGGCCGGGCAGTTGGCGTTGCAGCCCGAGTGACTGGGATTGAGAGATTGCACAAGCAGTCGAAAATTGCCCAAGCTACAGGCACTTCGTCTCACACCAATCCTGGCGGTAGTGTTTCTGCCAGTTTGTCTTCCACCTCAGGCATCAGGAGTCGGATGTGGCCGTCTCTGAGTCTGGTGCCTTCTTCTTTGAGCAGGGAGAAGTAACGGTCACGGATTCCGCGACAGGAAGCGTCGTAAAAGCGATTCACCAGTTCGTGAGGGTCATCTGCCAGATGGTAGAGCTCGCAGAGATCTGAGAGATTCCAGACGAGTTTCCATTTTCCATCCGTCACCATTCGGGCTGAATAGTGCCCATACCAGTCTCCATGGTATTCGGCGTAGTGAACTTCTCTGCCCCACTCACCGTTCTCAACCAGCGGCTGCAAAGAACTGCCATGTAGTGTCTGCTCGCCCATGGTTTCCTTCTCTTCACCAGTCATCAGATGCACAAGTGTTGCCGTGATGTCCATGAGGTGCACGGGACACCCAATGCGTCGTGCCTGCGTACTGCCGGGCGGCTTGTAGAGCATCGGGATTCGATAAATTTCGTCGTACATGTAGGATCCTTTGCTCAGGAAGCCATGACTGCCGGCCATGTCACCATGGTCTGCGGTGAAGAAAATGGCGGTCTCTTCGTAGAGCCCGAGCTCTTTCAGTGTAGCGACGATCTCACCGAGCATCTGGTCGATGAGCTCCAGGTAGCTGAAACAGCAGGCAAGTTGCTCAAGCAGCGCTTCGTCACCACCCTCGGAGTAACCGACAGACCCTTTGGATTCCTCTAAGAGTCGCAGCTTCTTCTGGTTCAGAGGCTTTCCTTCGAAAGCATCGTTTCGATTTTCCCACATTGGGATGTCCTTCGGTTCATACCGAATGCCATACTCGTCGGGGACCATCCACGGTGAATGAGGGCCGGGGAATGCGCAGTAGGCAAGGAATGGCTTGCTGGCCTCTCTTTCACGCAGGAATTTCTCAGTATATCTCGCAGCGACGACATCAGGGAAGCCTTCCATCGGCACATCGAGCGTTCCCGCCTTGCCCCCTGCATAGCTCTTTACCAGGGGCCCGATGGCCGTGGTTGGATGCCAGTGAGACCCGTTCAGGAATGGAGGCCCTCCTTCGTAAGGCCGGTCGTGTGTGTGATGAAAACGAGAGTTGAACAGGTCTTCGGCAGGTCCAATGTGCCACTTGCCGAAGTAAGCCGTTTCGTAGGTTGTCTCGTCATCTGCCCAGTCCTGAATCATGCAGACTTCTGGCCGGAGATGTTCGCAGTAGGAGTACCCCGGAGACGAGTTGTTAAACATGTGATGACCGTGTGGATAGAGTCCTGTCATCAGGCTGGCGCGGGCAGGGGAACAGATTGCTACTGGCGTGTAAGCCTGCTCGAAGACCGCGGAATCTTCCGCAAGGGCATCGATGTGCGGGGTCCGCACGATCTCTCCGCCGTAGCAGCCGGGAAGGCCTTGTCGGAGTTGGTCACAGAAGATAACGAGTATGTTTGGGGGCATCTCTTGTGATTGTGTAGGCAGGGGAATCGAGAGCGGTATCAGTGTCTGCTGCCCCGTCTCGTTGGGAAAACCTAACCTGTGTTTGCAGTGCGACTCAGGGGGCGGCTGCATCGCCTTGTGAAAGATCGAAAGAGCCCATGATGAGAGCATTACAGCGACAAGTAGGTCAAGACGGGGGTGTCTTTACGGATTTCAGGGGCAACGCCCCGCCGGTTTGCCTAGCCCAGCCCGGAGGGCTGGGAAGTAATGAAGCACAATCAAAGGGGCAACGCCCCGATCATTTGCACGACTGACCTGCCGCAAATGGCCGGGGCGTTGCCCCTGAATGGCAATCCTTCTCCAAACCCAGCCCGTTGGGCTGGGCTAGGCAAACGGCCGGGGCTTTGCCCCTGAAAACTGTTTTTCAAATCCGTAAAATTGCCTTTATCTCGGCCTACCAGGCCCCAGTCTTCATCTAATGAGGCGTAAGTAGCATCGCTTCCTGTCTCAGGCAAGTAGGCATAAGCCGCAATCCTCCAAAGAGTAACCAACCCACACCAGAGCAGGAAGCGGTGGCTGTCCTCGTCCTTCAACGCCTCGGTGAGGCGATCTGTGAACAGCGAATCAATCGATCTGCAGGTCACATCGGCGAGCCTTCTTTCTCCCGCCCAGTTGTACCAGGGCGCGGCCTGGAACTGGCTGGCCATGGATTGAAACATCCGACATGCGTTCTGGATTCAGGACGAACAGATCTTTGCCTGACGGCGTGGTTACCTCGAACGCTTCAGTACGGT
>JASLXP010000649.1 GCA_030740295.1 Planctomycetota bacterium | reverse complement strand
ATCTTCCTCAACCATTCTTCGCAGGCTTTTGGCCACGCCGCTGATTCGCCGCGACCCAGGCCGTAGCCGTGTCCACCGGTTTTGAACAGAATCAGCTCGGTAGCGATGCCGTGTTTCTTAAGTGCTCCGTGATACATCTCGCTGTTTTTGCATCGCACGCCCCGATCATCCTTTGAATGAAAGAAAAAAGCGGGAGGCGTTCTTTCGTTGACCTGCTTTTCATTGGAGAGCAGGTCGACGAGTTCCTGGGCAGCGTCCTTGCCGATCAGATTGTTTCGCGAACCCGCGTGCCCCAATGGCTTCTGAAAGGTGATGACCGGGTACCCGAGAACGGAAAAGTCCGGACGGCATCCTTCTTTTTTTATTGGGTCTTTTGATGCCTGATCCCCGTCATCAAAATGCGTAGAGGCGGTCGAAGCCAGATGGCCGCCTGCTGAGAAGCCCAGGATGCCGAGTCGGTCTTTCGCTACATTCCACTTCGCCGCATGGTGACGAACGATGCGGATGGCACGCTGAGCATCCAACAACGGGTAAGGATGCCGGTATGGCGCGCACCGGTTCTTGAGCACGAACGCGGCCACTCCGAGCGTGTTCAACCATTCGCCGACACGCAAGCCCTCGTGATCGATGGCCAGGCCGGAGTAGCCTCCACCAGGACAGATGACAACTGCGGTGCCGTTCGCCTTTCCCTGTTCAGGCAGCATCACATACAGCCTTGGCTCGTGAATGTTCCGAATGAAATAAGTCCCCTTTTCCCGGATGGATTCAGGCCCGCCGTTTTCCTTTGCACCAGGAATGTCATCCGCCCAGAGCGGCAGCGAATCCAGGCTGGCTAGTTCTTTTCCAATTTTCTGGCGGTGCGTTTCTGCGTCGGTCATGAGTATGCAAATGGAGAGATAGAGCAGCACGAAGCGTCGGTGATTCATTGACAGCAGGCTGGAGTCCAAATAGTTGAAGGTATCTCGATCTGCACGAGGATGAAACTGACAACAGTTTGACCGGGCTGAGCAGATTAGTCTTCATTGCTCTTCGTCATACCGACAGCTCAGTGCAGAATCCCGAATCCCAAATCCAGATTCCTTCAAATGCGCCGCTCCAAATCAGCCTACATCGAAGCCGTTACTCGTGGCGAAGGCCTTATGCCCTGGCAGAAACCGGGAGTCTCTGAAGAAGAAATCAACTTCCGCGAAGAGGTCGAAAACAGAAAGACCGAGATGCTCTCATCCGCTGCGAAGGTCAGGCATCCTTCGCTGCTGACTGAACAGCATCTCGAGCAGGCACGGGCAAATATTGATTCAGCTAAATGGGCGCGGCGCTGGTTTCAGCAGCATCGAAAGAAAGCGAACTACATTCTGAAGCAGGACGAGAATTACGTCTTAGAGATGCTTTCTGAATTAACGCCGTGGGTCGGCTACACGTTCATCTGCCCGAACTGCTTTGGCGTGAAATCGCAGGAAGGGGCGGAATACACCATCATCGACTGGGATTACCGAAGGCCGAATCACATCGGCTGTAAAAAGTGCGGCCAGAAATATCCGAGCGGAAAGTATCCGGAGACCGGAGAGCTTTCCTGCCCGCGTTCGGGGCAGACGCTCACGTTCTATTTAAACGATGCTGAACGGCAGCATCCTGAAGATCGCAGCGGTAAGTATGCGTGGCGTTGGGCCAATTATCCGGTGCACGTCTGTTTCTCCGGCATTGTTCGCGAGATGAAAGCGAAGTTCATGATCGCCGGCGCACATTCTCTTGCTCTTCTTCATGCCTTGACCGGTGATGCAGGCTGTGCGGCAAAGGTCAGGGAGATCCTTCTGCGATTGACGCACTGCAACAGCCGCTGGCTCTATCACGACTACTGGGACACGGTGGCTGACTGTGACCCACTCTATGCGGCCTGGCATGACGGGGAGCTTCCCATCGAATGGAAACGAAATCTTTTCACGTCCGCTTTTGAAAAGGACAGCCTGAAGAAGGCGAGCATGCTTCAGGGCTACTGGGGAGCGGGCCGGCTGCATCCGAGCACGGGATTCGTCAGCGTGCTCAAAGACATCTGCCTGGCTTACGACCTTACCCTCAATGCGAAGGCCAACGGCCGGCCGGTCTGGGATGCGGAATCGAGAAGCAGAATCGAACGTGACCTGATCCTTGAATGGATCATCGAGGCCGAACCGTTCGTGGGCGGGCCGGGGAAGGCAGAAAGCGTGAACAACAAAGCACCGCGCATCTATCGTGCCCAGGCCGCGGTTGCGAAATGTCTAGGCATCACCGAATACGCGGAGAATGCGTTGCGTGGCTTTGATGCCGTCTGCAGTCGTTCGTTCGGCACGGACGGGTTCAGCCACGAGACGCCTGCCTATACCAGTATGTATCTCGCCGAACTGCTCCCGGTGCCGGAAACGTTGCATGGTTTCCGCTGGCCGAAAGGGAGCGGTGAAACGGGCCGCATCAATCTCTACAAGACTGATCCGCGCCTGAAGCTCATGCTCCGAGCGGTGGTGGATCAGCTCCGCCCTGATGGACGCTTTATCCCCATGTCCGACACCATCAATACAGAGGGCTCAGCGCCCTCCGCTGGAGTCATCGAGATTGGTCTGAAGCGTTTTCCGGAATACTTCAAAGGACTGGCTCCAACGATCTATCGCAGCGATCCGAGCGAATACGCCATCTTCCATCTGGATGCTGCGGAGACTAAACAGGACGACGGACTGAATCTGCCAGAAGTTCTTTATCCGGATTGGATGACCGCCATTCTGCGTCACGGCGAAGGCACACATTCGACGCTGCTCGCGATGCCGTTCAGCCCGGCTGGCGGCCATCGCCATTACGATAACCTTTCGCTTCTTTATGAAGACCGGGGCGAAACCATTCTTGGCGATCACGGCTACCTGGCCGAGGCCCCCATCCAGAAGTGGATCAAGAGCACGTTCAGTCACAACCTGGTGATAGTTGATGACCAGTTGCAGACCTTCCGCAGCGATAGCCGACGCAGGCCCGCCTTCCACATGATGGCCACCTCGCCGCACCTGTCTGTCGTGGAAGCATCGTCCGACGTGTACGAACAGTGCACCGAATACCGCCGCCTCGTTGCCCTTTTTAAAGGACCGGACGCAGAAACATTCGCGCTGGACATTTTCAAGGTGCGCGGGGGCAGCAAGCACGATTGGCGACTGTTCAGCGAAATCGGTTCAAGCGACGCAGGCAGCGACGGCGCCCGAGAATTCAATTCACTCAATCTCAAAAACGAGAAGCGCCTGAAGAAGTCGACCGAGACGCATCTTCACCCCGTAACGCCGGATCTCTATGAGACGCGCGCGGACCCAGATCCTCCCGCTTCCTGGCAGTCGATCTGGAAGCAGAAGAATCGTTCGTACCGTCTCTGGATGCTTTCGCAGTCGGATGCCGTTGCCGCTTCATTCGGCCCCGCCCAGCAGACGTGGGAGCAACTGGGCCGGATGGTGCGCTACGTAGACGTGATCAATCTCAGTCGAGATGAAGGCGACGATATCGAAAGCACCTTCATCGCCATCCACGAGCCGAGTGGCAGGCGCGGCAGGATGCCGATCTATTCCGTGGAGCTCCTCAATGTACCGGCCAGCGCTGGCAAGAACGCGATTGCCCTGAAGATTAATTCTCGCTGGGGCGAATACCTGGTCTTTGCCGAGTTCAATCGTGAGGCAGAGGTCGAAGGTGTCCGATTCAAAGGGCACTTCGGTGTGCGATGCATCGGCGATTGCTCGTGGAATCTCTCCCTCAGTGCAGAGACTTTCGCCGGCGAAGATTTCGGCTTCAGCAACGGTCCATCACAGTGGAAAGGAAGAGCGACGGTTGCCGGCGACGACCGCCTGATTCCGAAAGCGATCCGCCCTTCAAAGTGGCCATCGATTCCCGCGGGATGCAGCAACTTGGTCAAAGTTCACAACGGCGATTACCACACCGGATACCCAGTGCGCGAGACCGGCAGACAATCCATCCGGCTCGACAGATTCCCTCTGCGGAAAGCGAGGAGTTTCTCGCTTTTGGCACTGCGTTACGAATCTGAAGATTGATCGCTCCCAGGTGGGCAGCTGCCACGGATGCTGATGGCAATCGTGGCCACAGGCTGGCAGATTCGTTTGTAAAGAGTCCTCTTCTCCACAACTCGCGTGTGAAGCTCTACGCTTCGGAATCCCTACGTTCTGCAATACTGTTTGTAGTGCACGCTTTAGCGTGTTTCCGGCTGCAGCAGAACACGCTAAAGCGTGCACTACAAAACGACCATTGGACTTTTTGCCAACGAATCTCCCAGCCTGTGAGCCAAGTTAGATTTATGCAAGCTCACAGGCTGCAGCAGCCTGTGACTACGTTTTTGAGCCTTCCCTGAAGTTCGGGAACTCCACCGGCTTGTTTCCTCCGCGGATTGATTCTTCGCTCAAAGGAATAATGACGCTCCAGTCGGCGGCATCGTACACGTCGATGGGCGGGGGCGTCCCCTCCAGGATCGAGCGGGCGAATTCCTGGAGCATGTATCGGCCGGTAGATCCGGTTCTGTTCCGGTACCAATCGATGAGATGCTCCCTCCAGATAGGATGTTCGTATTCCGAGCCATACATCCAGAAATCTGCCCAGCCATTTGTCCGGTCTTTGATATAGATGCGCTGGTGGCGGGCGTAGTCGTAATCCCAGGCGGCCTTCGAGCCCTGCACTTCAAACTGGGTCGTGCTGGGGATGGGACGATTGGAATTCACATCGAACCACAGATCGATGAGCCGGCCCTTCGCTGTCTGGATGAGAGTCTTGTTGACGTCACCGAGCGTCTGCGGGCGCTCATCCTCTTTTGAAGGATGGTCATCAGGGACATTCTCCGAATGGATGTATTCCCTCATCGAAACGGGTTGACTGCTCATGGACACGAGGGAGGTCATGCGGTCGCTGTTACCCAAATCGAACCACTCTGACACTGGGCCGATGGCGTGGGTCGGGTAGTAGTTTCCGACGCGATTGAAATTCCATTCGTAACGCCAGGAGCCTGGGCCGTCGGTCATGACAGAGAGTCGCTTTATATCGTGAATGTACCCGCACTGTGCATAGGTCACCTCACCGAAAACGCCTTGCTCGATCATGTTTTTGATAATCAGAACATGCCGCCGGAAATTCACCTGTTCCGCCATCGTGTAGACGAGCCCGGTTTCTTCGACGGTCCTCACCAGTTCCCAGAGTTCATCGACTGTGAGACCCGCGATGACCTCGGTGTAGACATGCTTACCGGCCTTTAGCGCCTTGATCGCTTGCTCCGCATGAACGGGCGGCGGAGTAGCAATCGCAACCGCATCGCAGGCATCGGCAGCAAGCATTTCATCGTAATCGGAAAAGTACTGAAACCCGGGATGCTCTTCACGGTGTTTTTGAATCCGTTCAGCCTTAATGTCGCAGACCGCGGTTACTTCAATAGGCGTCTTTTGACAGTCGTGAATGATTCCTCCGCCCCGTCGGGCGCCAAGGATGGCAAGGCGTATTCTTTCTGAGGGCATGAATGGTCTCGGCTGTGCGGGAAAGCAGGCGAAGGTCTTCTATGCAGCGCCTGCGACTATGGAATTCCAATTGGCTGTAGAAGCTTCTTTATCTCATCGCTCGCCACATCCATCAGCTCTTTACAGAGAATGTATTCCTCGGTCTCGTCCGGCATAGGGGTCTTTATCTGTACCTTGTCTACTTCGAATCGGGCATAACAATTCTGTGGCAAGTCCCTTGGCGTTTCCGTGTGATTATCAGCGCTGCAATGCCATGTGCGGTGGTCGTACAGGATCAGGCTGCCCTTCGCAAAGAAATTCGTGAAGGCGTTCCCCGAATTCAGATCCTTGTTCGTGAATGTCTGCCTCGACTGATGCTTTCCTGTCATGAACGCGGTGGGTCCGATTTCCGGAGTGATGTCCAGGCAAGCCCATTGCGCGGTGAAGCCGTACATTTGATTGAAGATATCGTCTGCAAGCTCAGGCTGCCTGGGAAAGAAGCACGTGTCCTGATGCAGTTTCTTTGTGCCAGGCAGGTAGTGATTGTCCTTCTGGTTGCGTGTGACCTCCGCGCAGATGAGATGGTAATCCTCCCCAAACATCGCCTCACAGACTTCGATGACCAGCGGGTGCTCGATCAACTCGACGAATATGGGATGCTCTTTGAACCATTCATAGGTCCGCTGCCGGTGAAATTCATACAGACCGGTTTTGTTCTTCATGGCCCATTCGATGCCGGCGAGCGCGCGATTGCATTGTTCGTCCGTGATCTGGTTTTCGACCATGACGACGCCATCTTGGGCAAGAGTCTCTACAATCTGGTTGGTTGTCATCTTTTGAATCTCTTAATTCAGGTCAATCCATGATCACCATCGTTTCCGGCCTACCCCGTTCCGGCACATCCATGTGCATGCAGATGCTCGAGGCGGGGGGACTGCCGACACTCGGTGATGGATTTCGCGCGCCGGATGAGGACAACCCGCGGGGCTATTACGAATACGAAAGAGTGAAGAACCTGGCTGAGGATGCTTCCTGGCTGGAACTGGCGGAAGGGAAAGTAATCAAAGTCGTATCGGCACTCTTACAACACCTGCCGGAAGAACACGAATACCGCATCCTGTTCATGC
>JASLXP010000648.1 GCA_030740295.1 Planctomycetota bacterium | reverse complement strand
TGAATTCAGTCTTGCGGGAGCCAGCGCGTTGAAGCTGCTGAGCTTCTCGCTGAGGTAGCACATGCACGGGTGCGGCGGGGCGTATTGCAGTCCGTTGGCCGGGAACATGCCAAGGTGGCAGATCCCGCGAACCCAGTTGTGAACTGTATGCCGGCCTTCCTCAAGGTCGATGTATTCAGTGCCGCGCCGGCTGGCCAGGATGTAACGCTCGGTGGCCCGGTTTCGATAGCACCGGTGATGGTGCGGGGCACTGAAGAGCCCGCCCAGAGAGACCTTCTTCTTCATCTCGCCAGTCACCGGGTCAAATCCTTTGACGAAGAGTGGCCAACTGGATCGCATCGGCCTTTTCGTACTGGGATTGATGCCGTATTCCTTTCTTTCCGATTCCGCGCCCCAGGTCCAGACGAGGCCGCGAATGACGAAGACATCCTTCCACGAATAAAATCCCAGGCCCTGCCGGGGCGCTTCCCAGAGCTTCTTCCCGGTCTCCGTCGAAAGGCTTACCATCTTCCTGGCACTGGCGTAGACCACGGCATCGCCGCAGAGAATGAGCGTGCCGACCATCAGGCTCATCCTGGCATCGTCGATCAGTGTCTTCCACTTCTCTTTGCCGGTCTTGAATTCCAGGCCAACGATGTGGGGCCCGTCAAATAGGCACACCGTCTTGCCATCGACAGACAGATTCAGGGCGGCATCCAGTTTAGCCGGCTCAATTTCACCGTGCCGCGCCTTCCACTTGATTGTTTCGTTGGTCGAGCCGCGGTAGTCCTGTCCCGTCGACCACAGGACTTCCCCCGATTCTGCCCGGATGGCAGTGGCCTTCAGTTTGCCGCCCTGGTTGACCGAAAGAACGAGCGTGCCGCCCTGAAAGGCGATCTCGTTCGTGCCCTCCGTCCCTTTGTAGGTTTGCAGCACTTTGCCGGCGGCCGCATCGATCTGCGAGACTGCGGAACGATAGCCGAGGGTGACGTAAACCCGGTTGCCGGCCGCGACCAGCCTTCGGGCGAGGTTGACCGGCATGCTTCCCATCCGGCTCTTGAACCAGCTTCCCTTCCACTCGCGCCAGCCCCAGTTTTTCATGGGCACTTTCCAGAGCGGGACCCCATTGAACGCGTCCCGGGCCGCAAGAAACCACCTGTCAGGTAGAGGATTGTTTCCAGCCAGGCCAATCGGCCCTTCATCGACGATGTAGAAGATACGGCCCTTCGCAGTCACCATCGCACTGATGCTTGAATCGGAATCGTGGGACTTCATCCACCTCGGACCGGCTACCCACTGGTAATGCTTCGGCGGACCGACCACCCGGTCACGAGCCACGGGATTGCCGTCCGGGCCGTGCAGATAGTGGGTCCATTCATCGATGTTATCCGGCCAGGGCTTAACCGTCTTCGTCCACTTGCCTCCCCTCTGCACATAGGCCACCCCGTTCGGCGCAAGGACGCGATTGATTTCATCATTAGCCAGTTTCACGAGGCCCTGCGCCACGATCAGGTTGACCAGGTTGTCGGTATAAGGTAAGCGGCCTCCCGTCCATAAATCTGCCGAGACTTTGCCGTAGCGTCCCGTAGAACGAATATGGGCCCGCGCCTTGCGAACGTTTCCTGGATCGGAATCCAGCCCCTGTACCAGAAGATTCTCCCCCGCTCCGAGCGCCGCGGTCAGTTGGCCGTCACCACACCCCACGTGCACGACGAGCCCACCCGTGACTTTTGTCTCAAGCAGAATAGAGCGAGCAAGTTCCTGGTCAGCCTGGCCAGCGGCGCACAGCGCCATGCCCAGCAGTATCAGTGTTGGTGTGATGGAATCGTGGAATGATGGAGTGATGGGGTGATGGGGAGCTCGGGACATATACAGTTCTAGTAACTTTGGAGAGATGAAATGTTGGAGTGATGGAGTTCTATCATTCCAACATTCCACGAGCATTCGTACGGATACCTGAAACCACGTCAATCCGCCTGTCGGGCCAGTTTCTTCGCCTTCTCGAGTTCACTGCGAGCGAGTGGGAGACGCCATCCTCCCGGGCCGATTTTCAATGCATGGGTGTAGGAATTTACCGCCTCTTTGTAGTTCCCTTCTTTCATGTAGCTTTTCGCTATCTCCATCGTGATTGCGGCGCGCAGGTGACCGTTGGCTGGTGGAGGAATTTTCAACGCTTTTCGGTATTCATCACGGGCCTTGCCGTATTCCTCTTCCAATAACCACGTGTGGCCAATCTTCACCTGCGTCCACGCTCTGTCATCGACAGATTGAGCAGATTCAAGCCGTTCCAGGAGAGCTTTCCGGGC
>JASLXP010000647.1 GCA_030740295.1 Planctomycetota bacterium | reverse complement strand
TGTGTAATCAGCGGTCAGCCCTTCATGCAGAAAGACGTAATCCGCACCTTCCTCGAAAGCACGGCGCGTCCAGATCATAGCCTTATGGACGTTATGGTTTACTTCACAGGCAATAGTATCGAGCTGAATAGCGGCGAATTTGTGATCGTTCATGGTTCACAGAGCTTCAAGGGCAGAGCTTAGAGTTCGAGATTCAAGGATTCTGGATGCTGGATGCTGGGATTCAAGAGGGATTCTGGATTCATAGGGATACTGGATACTGGATGCTGGCTTCAGAGGGATTCTGGATTCACGTCAACGCCAACTCGCTGACAGACTCCTGTGGAGTGCTGGGACTTGTCACCGCTTTCACTTTTCGTTGCCTATGACTTGTCGAGAACTTAAGAGCTTCAAGAAATGAAAGCGCCGACAAGTCGGCGCACTCCAAAGGATGTCACAGGGACACTGAATCCTCTTTGAATCCAGAATCCAGAATCCTTGAATCCAGCATCCAGCATCTAGCATCCAGCATCTAGCATCCAGCATCTAGCATCCAGAATCCAGTATCCAGAATCCCTCTGAACCCAGAATCCTTGAAACTTGGCTTCTGATTCCGGTCAGACTTCTAAGCCGCCGTTAGTCAATCCTGATCATTCCCGATACGATGCCGCCCAAACAACATTCACAGCATCCCGTTCCTCCGAGGCATCAATGAGCCAACAGCCGAACATTCTCTTCATCATGACCGACGATCACGCGTCGCACGCCATGACCTGCTACGGCAGCCGGATAAACGAGACGCCCAACATGGACCGCATCGCGGATGAGGGCATGCTCTTTAATAACTGCTTCTGCACAAACTCCATCTGCACTCCGAGCCGGGCAACCATCCTTACGGGCACCTACAACCACGTCAATAACGTCACCACCCTGTCCAGTAAAATTGATGGTCGCATCACCACGTACCCGAAGCTGCTTCAGGCCAACGGGTACCAGACCGCTGTCATCGGCAAATGGCATCTGGGACACGGCGGGAATGCCGATCCGACCGGTTTTGATTACTGGTGCGTGCTGCCCGGACAAGGCCTCTATCACGATCCTGTGATGTATGACATGGGCGAAGAAAAAGAATTCAAGGGATATGCGACCGATATCATCACCGACATGTCACTCGATTGGCTCAGGCAGCGTGACAGGCAGAAGCCGTTCATGCTGATGTGCCATCACAAGGCGCCGCATCGTGAATGGTCCCCCGACGAAAAGCACATGCACATGTATGAAGACATCGATATCCCCGAGCCCGAAACGCTCTGGGATGATTACAGCAATCGCGCTTCTGCAGCCCGGGAGGCGAAGATGCGGATAAGCCGCGATTTCAATGAAAGGGATCTCAAGTTCCCCATCCCAGAGGGTCTCAGCGAAGAGGAAGAAACCAAGTGGAAATACCAGCGATACATCAAGGATTACCTCCGATGCGTCGCATCCGTCGATGACAATATTGGGCGCATGCTCGACTACCTCGATGAGGAGGGTCTTACCGAAAATACCATCGTGGTCTACACGTCCGATCAGGGCTTCTTCCTCGGGGACCACGGCTGGTATGACAAGCGATTCATGTATGAAGAATCGCTGCGCATGCCGTTCGTGATCCGCTATCCGAAAGAGATCGAGGACGGCAGCGTCTGTGACGACATGATCCTGAACGCGGACTTTGCATCCACGTTTCTCGATTACGCGGGCGTAGAAATCCCCGAAGAATTCCAGGGCAGATCCATTCGTCCGCTGCTTCAGAAGCAGACTCCCGAAGACTGGCGCAAGGCCATGTACTACCGCTACTGGATGCACCTGTCCCATCACAATGTGTACGCGCACTACGGGCTCCGGACCCATCGTTACAAGCTCATCTACTACTACGCAGACGCGCTCGACCAGCCCGGTGCGGTCGATGATCCCAGAGAACCGGAATGGGAACTGTTCGACCTCGAGATCGACCCGCTCGAAATGAACAGTGTCTATCACGACCCGGAATACGCCGACCTGGTAGAGGAATTGACGGCCAAGTTGCATGAGATGCAGGCCGAGGTCGGTGACGTCCCGTACACCAAGGCCAGTTGAGCCTCCCAAGGGGAACGCGTGGCTGCAGACCAATCTCCTGAGCCCATTCTTGAAGCTATCGATATCCGCAAGACCTATGAAGACGGCAGCACCAAAGTCGTCGTCTTGAAGGGAGTCGATCTCACCATTGAGCGGGGTCGGATTGTGGCTATTATTGGCCCGTCCGGTGTGGGGAAGAGCACTCTGCTTCACATCCTCGGTCTGCTCGACAGGCCGAGCTCGGGCCGGTTGGAATACCAAGGAAAAGATATTACGAATCTAAAGGAAAGAAAGCGCGCGTCTCTCCGATCATCCGACTGGGGATTTGTTTTCCAGATGTTTCACCTTCTGCCAGATCTGAATGCCCGGGAAAACGCGATGCTGCCTGCACTTGTCGGGTCTGGGCCATTCGGCCGGACCATGCCCCGCAGTCAGGCCGTGAAGCGGTCGGAGGAGATTTTGAACCGGGTCGGTCTGGGCGAACGCCTGTCGCACCGGCCGAATCAGCTTTCGGGTGGAGAGAAGCAGCGGGTCGCTATCGCCAGGGCGTTGATGAATTCACCGCAGCTGGTTTTCTGTGACGAACCAACGGGCAATCTTGACCCGAAAACAAGCGAGGAGATTTTTCAACTGATCTTGGACTATAATCAGGAGTATCAGCAGACCTTTGTGTTGATTACGCACGAACATCATCTCGCGGCGCAGGCCGACGCGGTCTATCGGATGGATGATGGACGACTGATGCCTGCCGAATTGAAAGCAGCAGCCATTGAAGCGGTCGCGGAGCGCCCGCATTACAAGGCTGACACCGAGATGGATTGAGAGGACCCAATATGCCAAACCTTCGGATCAAAACCGGACCAAACAGAGACCAGACAGTACCAGTGGCTGAATCTCCCGTATCCCTGGGCCGAGACCCTGAATGTGGCATTCAGCTCTTTGATAACGCTGCCAGCCGCAATCACGCTGAAGTGTTCCGGATCGGCGAGATGTGCTTTGTACGCGACCTCGGCAGCCGCAACGCCACCTTTGTGAATGAAGAGAAGATCGAGGAGGAGCTCCTCCGTGTCGGCGACAAGATCCGAATCGGCAGCACAGTTATCGTATTTGAAGATGAAGAGGCAGAGGAAGAAGAGAGTTCGTCTCCGGTTCTGGGGGTCTCATTCAAAGACGATGATGGCGAGAAAATAGAAGACCCCTTTGATGAGGAAGAGGAGGAAGCGGAAGCAGGTGAAGAGGAGTTTTCAGAAGAAGATTTTCAGGCGACTATCAAGCTCAATCTCGACCGCAAACAATTGGGTGAGATCCGGGCTGCCGGGTCCGGCGAAGATGTCGCCGTTCATCTCGGCCTTCTTCTCGAGCTCTCGAAGACCATCAGTGGTGAGACGCACCTCAAACCGCTGATGGAGAAGATTCTAAAGATCGCAGCGGAGGGCATTCGCGCCAAGATAGGCATCCTCTTCCTGCGTGATGCAAAAGGCGGCTTAATTCCAAGATCCCATTTCGGCATCGAACAGGGCGAAGACGTCAAGGTTAGCAGGACCATCGTTCGCAGCGTTTTCAAACACGGCCGTGCGGTCCTTACCAGCGATGCCGCGCAGGACGCACGATTCAAACAGACAGAGAGTATCGTCCTCCAGGGCATTCATTCGGTGATCTGTGTGCCGATGGTTTCGCGGGATCAGATCATCGGGATTCTCTATTTCGAATCGCAGGATGTGGATCATCCATTTAAACCAGAGGATCTGGATATTGTTACCGCCATCGGTTTTCAGGCGTCGGTCGCCGTTCAGAATGTTCTGGCCCAGGCCCAGCAGCGAAAGATGATGGCCGGCGCCATTCGCACGCTCGTTGCCGCGGTGGAGATGAACAGCCCGGAAACGCAGGGGCATTCGGAGCGAGTATGCACCTACGCGGCCGCAACCGCTGAGCAGTTGAAACTCAGCGACACTGATAGTCAGAACGTCCAGCTCGCGGCGCTCCTCCACGATATAGGCAAAGTAGCGACAGACTCTTCGGATGAAGAGGGCACCAAGGTCGAAGAGCACGTTCTGCTGGGCGTGAAGCTCCTGGAAAATATGCCTGGCATGGAGGCCGTGATCCCTGGCATCAAACACCACCATGAACAGGTCGATGGATCGGGTGTCCCGGAAGGTCTCACCGGTGACAAGATCCCGCAGATAGCCAAGATCGTCGCCGTGGCCAATGTTCTCGACCACTTGATGAACATGCCCGACGACGAAGGTAATACCAAACCGACCAAGGAGGCCCTGCTCGAAATGAGCAAGTTGGGCGGCAAATCCCTCGACGCCGAAGTGGTAGCCGCACTCTTTGTTGCCCATCGCAGCGGCAAGCTCTTCAATCCGAAGACAATTTTTGAACAAGCCAAGCCGACTGCGTGAGGCGTGAGGCGTAACACGTAAAGAGTAATGCGTAATACGTAATGAGTAAGTGCATAGGGCGCGACGCGGTCTCTCATCCAATGCTCGACCGATGGCTCATCACTCCAAAACTCCATCACCCAATCATTCCATTCTTCCCACATCCTCCCAATCTTGACCCATGTCCAAACTAGCCATCAACGGCGGCCCAAAGGTCGTTCCTGACGATATCGGATTTCGAACGTGGCCGGAGATCACCAAAGAAGATGAAGAGTCGGTCCTCGCATCACTGCGACAGGACAAACATGCTTCCGGCCCGCACGTCCAACTGCTGCAAAGCGAGTTCTCTGAATGGAACGGCACGAAGCACGTCATGGCCACCAATGGTGGCACCTCTGCTCTTCACCTGTGTGTCGCCGGTTGCGGCATTGGGCCCGGAGACGAAGTCATTACGACAGCCCTTTCATGGACGAGCTCCGCGACGGCTATCATCCATCACAACGCCATCCCAGTTTTCGCGGATGTGGATTGGGACGACATGATGATCGATCCCAAGTCCGTCGAAGCAGCGATCACTCCTTCCACCAAAGGCATCCTCGTCGTGCATTACTTCGGAATCGCCTGCGATATGGATGCCATCCAGGATGTCGCCGACCGGCACAATCTCAAGGTCATCGAAGACGCGTGCCAGGCCCACGGCTCAACCTGGAAAGGAACCAAGGTCGGTAATTTCGGTGACGCCGCGGCTTTCAGTCTCAATCAGAACAAGAACCTCTGCGGCGGCGAAGGCGGTTTCTTTGTCACGAGCAACGATGAAGTACTGCAGCGTGGAAAAGCCGTAACCAGCTTCAGTGACATGCGCCCACCGGAGGCAGGCCGTGATTTTCACGATTACGGCCTCGGCTGGATGTATCGCACTTCGGATCTCGCCGCATCCTTCGCGCTCAGCCAGCTTCGGAAACTCGACAAGACCAACGAGCATGCCCGGGCCAACTGGTATCGCCTGAGTGAAGCATTGAAAGGAACACCTCATCTTGTGCCGTCTTTCACCAGTGATGATCAGCCCACTAACGGGTACGCATACGTCGTCCGTACGGAACCGGCATATGCAAAGGAACGCGGAGTCAAGCTCAGCGATCTCACCAACGCGGTTTCCAAAGCGCTTGGCGCCGAGGGACTCACCATGAGCCGGGCCAACTGGATGCTGCCGGCCCATTCAGTCTTTCAAGCGAAGAATGCATACGGGAAGGGCTCGCCCTGGACTGATGGCCACTGCAAACGCGAGGTCAATTACGACGTAGCGCAGTTCCCGGTCGCACAGGATTGCGTGGATACCTGCCTCTGGAACGTGAACACTCATCGCCCACCGAACGGTGACCGGCAGGTAGATGCCTTCGCCGCTGCAGTGCGGAAGGTCTACGAGAATCTGGATGAGGTGCCGGTGGAGGCCGGATGATTGCCTTGCATGGCAGCGAACATGTCGCCCTACGGGAGCATTCGCCGCAGCGATTCCAATGTATCACGATTCCCATCATCCCTCGCGGCATTCCGGGTCTCGTGCGGATCGTCCACGAGATCAATCAACTGCTCACGGCTCTCGCCTTCATCGTAGAGAATGTACTTGAAGTCCTGCGTGACGATGGCCCGGCTGACTTCTGATTCTATCAACAGGAAGTCACGCCATTCATCAACAGCCTGACTTTCGGCAATCCCCCTGAAGCTGCGGCCCAAAAGATCTTCCGGCGGTTCGATGCCCGCGTAATCGCAACAGGTCGGAACAAAGTCCAGGCCATTCGAAATGAGGTGGGTTGTATTCACCGTTCCGGCTGGCGTGACACCAGGCTGAGACACGATGAAAGGAATCCGGGCTGCCTCTTCATACGGTGTCGTCTTGTGCTCCATCCGGTGCGAGCTGTCATGGTCGCCATGGTCACTGGTGAAGACAACGACCGTGTTTTCTTCCAGGCCGCTCTCACGGAGCGCATCGAGAACGACCCCAATTTCTGCATCGACCATTTCCGTCAGGTTACGGTAGGCCCATCGATGCATCCGCCATTCTTTCTCAGTCCATTGTTCACGAGCCTTCTGCTTGAACGGCCTCTGGGCGAGGAAGGCTCGGACGGCCTCGGGTTCGTCTT
Organism: Planctomycetota bacterium; assembly: GCA_030740295.1. The sequence continues at coordinate 2,614 of JASLXP010000647.1, read as the reverse complement.
CCTGTGGCTCGAAATTTGGCGGCAGAGGTGGGCAGACGCTATCGAAGAATTCCTCTTCACTCATACCGTCAGGCAATCGGAGGGACTGATCGAGCGCTTCCAATTCCTTCTTGCCTCGGCTCGTAAGCCGCTTCTCTTGGTCCGTCTCTGCGAAGGCTCGTATGGCCATGTAGCAGATGTCATGCGGATTAATGAAATGGGCCACCAGCAGAAAAGGCTTGTCGTGATTCTGTCTCAAGTAATCAGCGCACGCGTGGGCAAGCCCCATTCTTTCGTCGCCGCAGATATAATCAAAGCCGTGATCCACTGCCCTTGATTTGGGCAGGTGCTCTTTGCCTCCATAAACCGTCTCGTAACCAGCCTCACGCATCAGCCACCCAAGGCTCCGACTCAGAATGTGATCCGGCAACGCATTAAGATGGGGAACTCCGTTTTCGCGCTGGCCAATCTCGCTCGGATACCTTCCCGTAATCATGGAAAAGCGAGAAGGCGAACAGACGGGATTGGTGCAGTACGCACGGTCGAAGCGGACCCCACGTTCCGCAAGGCTGTCCATGGCCGGAGTGTTCACGTGAGGGTAACCAGTGCAGCTCATCATGTGGGAGCTCTGCTGGTCTGTGCAGATGAAGAGGATGTTGGGTCGTGACATGTAGAAAGTAATAGGTAATGAGTAATGAGTAATGCGTAATGCGTAATACGAAGATTTGTGTCGCGCAGGTTATCTGCTTTTCAATACCTCCCGAATCACTTTGAGTGATTCTGCATTATCCGGATCAAGTGTGAAAAGCGCGCCATCGCAGTCGTTTCCGGCAACTGCCTCACAGAGTTTGCGTGTGCGCGCAGGATCTCCTGATGCTGAGATCGGCGGGTAAAGTGGCAGACTTCCACTTACCTGATTTTTGAGTTTCTTCACTTCGTGTTCGTACATCTCCGCGACGGGCAGTGGGCCCTCTTGAATGCCCTGCACTGAGTCAGGAAGCTGAAAACTCTCATAGCCAAACATCTCGAGAACCAGACGAAGCGCAGCCTGCTCGTCGATTCCATTGCCTTGCTCGCAGAGGAACGGAGCCCACTCGGTTGCCAGATTAGTCACCGTCGTGGCCCAGCCCACGACACCGCCGGCAGAGCTTCCGCCGGTCAGGTAGTCTGCTCCTCGCTCCCAGAGATCGTAATCATGTCCGCCGAGCAAGGCGATGGACGGCGGCCATACGTCACTCCCGAAAACCTTTTCCTCGCCAGCAGCAGAACGCACTGCGTCACGAAATACTTTCATCCATTCGGCCAGCAAGGTCGCTCTGAACTTCAACCATTCCTGAAACAGGCCATCACTGCAAGACTCCAATTGCTGCCATGCATTCCCGGCCTCAATGTCGTCGGGATGAATTGTCCGCAATCTGTTCTTGAGATTCAGTATCCCTTCCTTCATTCTGCCGAAATCGAAACCAAGCCTGCTCGCCTCTTCGGCGCAACTCTCGCACGCGCACGCAAACAGGCTCGATATATTCGCAGGTGCTGGAAAGCGAGCATGATCGACATCGAAGCCATCGATGTCGTAGCGTCCGATGACGTCCACCAGGCAGTCGCAGGTCCATTCATTCACCATCCGGTTGCTCGGGCACAGGCCAATGCCCCACTTGAGGTAGCGCATGTCGAGGGCGTTGCCTTCGACGTCCTTCATGGCGTATTCCGGAAACACCTCGCCACCGTAACTCCAAAGACCGATGTGTCCCCAGATTTCGAGACCCGCTGCACGGGCCGCTTCGATCACTTTGAGCAGTGGAGCATCATCAAAGCCGCCCACTGTGCCGGCGACCGCGGGGTAGATGCCGTCTTTGATTTTTGGTGAAAGATGCGCACGCGTCCGCCAGTCCTCAAAAGGCCCGCGGGCGGCGATATCGACCGAGGCCCGGAACCCCGAGGTATGGCAGATGTGGCTCTCCGGCATGATGGTCGTGAGGCCGATCTCGTCCCGCAGTTTTGCCAGAGAATCGGGATGTTCCGCCACGTATTCGGTGTTGCAGAACCAGATGAATCTGCGCTTGTGCATTTGTCTCAGATTGGGTGTTCAGGATCTCGCTTTACCAGCCGGGCTCAGCGTTTATCATCCGCGTTCGTATTCATGGGTATTCATAACATTCCGGGTCTTGAAAAGAAAGGAGCTCTGATGGGCGAGCACACGAATAACTTTCCGAAACTTCACAACGCAGCGTGGCCGGGTCTCGTAGGTAAAGAAGATGGCTCTGAGAATCCGCCCATCAGTCTCGATGACATGCTCGATTTCACCGCGAACGCAGAGGTCGATGGCGTCAAGTTTGATGGCTTTGACCTGTTCCTGTCTGACCCGCACGTGAGTATCGATGCGGACGACGATGAATTGAAGGTGCTGGGTGAAAAGGCTGCCTCACGCAATCTCGCGTTGGGCTCGGTCGTCGCCCCCGTGTGGGAAGCGACCGGCGGAGGCTCTGCCATGGACGAAGGGGAAGGCCGGGCGAGCTTCCTCACGCAGGTTAGAAAGGGATGCAGTATCGCTCAGCGTCTCAAGGAATCGGGAGTGCGGACCGGCGGAGTTGTCCGTATTGATTCATCGGTCGATCCCGGCTCATGGTCAGAAGAT
>JASLXP010000646.1 GCA_030740295.1 Planctomycetota bacterium | reverse complement strand
TCAGGCGGCGTAGTCTTCTCAGTGGACATAGAGCAGTCTGCAAGGTGTGTGAAGGTGAGCCCGAAGTCGAAATTCGACCACGCATGAGGCCTGCCTGAGTTGGATTGCAATCAATCGTCAAAGGCATTTGTGAATGGTGATTCACAACGGATTCTTAGGTGCGGATCGAATGCCACCGAGTCCGCGTCATTCAGCCACCCTGAATAGAAAAATGAAAGGAAATCTTATGAACTGTCTCACCGAGTCCTCGTTCGAATCAATTACGCCGGCCACGCGTTTCTTCGTATTTCTGGCTCTTATGCTGCTTTCTGCTCCTGGTCTTACAGCGCAGTGGTCGGATCTCGGCCGCCCGATGAAAAACCACGACGCTAAAGTCGGCACCCTGCTGGTGAGAGCCGACGATCACGACCAGCAGCGACCGATTCCACTGGTTGCGACGGACACTAAGATCAGTGTTACCGGCATGATTGCACGAACTATTGTGACGCAACACTTCACGAACCCCACCGACCAATGGCTGGAAGGCGAGTACGTCTTTCCTCTGCCGGACACTGCGGCTGTCGATACGCTCGTCATGAAAATCGGGGATCGCGAGATCATCGGCGAGATAAAAGAAAGAGCCAAAGCGAAGAAGATATACAACCAGGCCAAGACCGAAGGGAAAAAAGCATCGCTCCTCACGCAAGAGCGGCCGAACATATTTACGTCGAGCGTGGCCAACATCGGTCCCGGTGAGGCAATCGTGATTAGGATCGAGTACCAGGAGACCCTGCGTTACGATCGTGGTGCCTTTTCATTGCGTTATCCGAACGTAGTGGCACCCCGATACATTCCCGGCACGCGCACCATCTCAGGCTTTTCCGGATCGGGTTGGGGCGAGAACACCGATCAGGTTGTCGATGCAGTCAGAATCACGCCCCCGTACCTGGACACAAATAAAGAGGAATCCCAAGCGACTGATGGTCCTATCGTGCGTATCCAGGTCCACATCAATGCGGGCTTTCCGGTTACGGTACAGAGCAAATCCCACGATATTCGTGTAAGTTCAGACAGCAACGGCACATCGGTCGAGCTAAAGGACAATGCTGTTCCTGCGGACCGGGATTTCGTATTGGAGTGGCGGCCCCAGGTCGGTGCGGGGCCTGACGCCGCTCTGTTCAGCGACGTCTTCAATGGTGAGACCTACGCACTGGTCATGATCATGCCACCCGATTCAGCCAGTGAGGAAACCAAGCCACTTCCGCGGGAAGTGATCTACGTGATAGACACGTCGGGGAGCATGGATGGAGCGTCGATCCAGCAGGCCAAGTCCGCGTTGACGCTCGCACTCACCCGCCTGTCTCCCGACGATCACTTCGACATTATTGCTTTCAACTCCTCCAGCCAATCGCTTTTCAAGGGTACTGAGCCCGCGACACTCGAGAACATCCAGTACGCGGTTGGACAAGTAAAAAAATTGTCGGCGCAAGGTGGCACGGAGATTCTCTCGGCCGTAAGCATGGCGCTTCGTAACCGAAAAGATACCCGGAGAGTCCGGCAGGTAATATTCCTGACGGACGGCAGCATTGGTAATGAAGGTGCAGTGCTCAAGTTTATTCGGAAACATCTCGGTCAGAGCCGGCTGTTTACGATCGGGATAGGTTCGGCGCCAAACGGCTACTTCATGCGTAAGGCTGCTGAACTGGGTCGAGGAACGTTCACCTATATCGGGAAATCCAGCGAAGTAAAGGAGAAGATGGGAGAGCTGTTCGCCAAACTGCAAACACCGGTTCTCAATAAGATTCAGGTCGACTGGAAGTCCGGGGCGGTTGAGCATTTTCCGAAGCGGATTCCTGACCTGTATGCAGGAGAGCCCGTTGTGATTGCGGCCCGACTGCCGAAACTGGGAGGGAACGTGGAAATATCGGGCTGGCGAGGAAAGACCCCCTGGGCAGTTAACTTCAAACTTGAAGGTGGGCGGTCGCACTCCGGTGTTGATCGTTTGTACGCAAGGAAGAAGATCGAGGGATTGTCGACAAGTCTTGCGGAAGG
>JASLXP010000645.1 GCA_030740295.1 Planctomycetota bacterium | reverse complement strand
AGTGGAGAGAGAAGCAGCCGATATTTGAAGAACCGGCGCGTTTGTATCTCACGGGACAGGACGCGCTGGAAAAGACTGTCGCCGAGAGCGCGGACCTCACGGATGAGCGGCTCATCGGGCTGGTGCCCGAATCCATCGGAGTGCCTTATCAGAAGTGCCCTCGTTGCGGCAGAAGGAAGTTTGACTGGAGCCTCACCCAGCCTGGAGTCGTGACCTGCCAAAAGTGCAGTTTGAAGCTCCCGGGCGAAGAGTTTCCTGAAGACAAGCAGTTGAAGATCAAATCGCCCGGCGGAGAAGTAATCACCTACAGGTACTGGGCAGACGACAAAGGCAAGAGATTCTTCACGTCCGGTATTGCCCACCGAATGAAGTGGGAGTTTCTGGAGACGCAGCTTCTGGCAATGTCGAGGCTGTACCTCTTCACCAAGAGACCGGAGCTCGCCCGCAGATGCGTCCTGGTGCTCAATCGCCTGGCCGAGGTATTCCCTCAATGGTGCTTCATGACGCAGGAAAAATACAAAGGCCCATTCAGTCCCGTTGAAAAGGCGACTCCGCCGTTTTCACAACGCACGGGCCGCTACCATCACTGGTTTTATTTCGAGATACCTTTCGAGCCGCTGCTTGCTTTCGACCTTGTCCAGGGCTCCGACGAATTCAAAAAGCTGTCTGACAAACTGGACATCGACATCAGGAAGCGGATAGAGGAAAATCTGTTCGCCCCCACCGGCGAATTCATGCAGCTCCGTCCCTGGCAGCTCGGCAACCTGCATCCTTATATGGCCTGCCGTCTCGCCATGCTTGGCCGGGCTCTCGGCTGCCCGAACTACGTGCATGCCGCGGTGGCGATGTTAAAGCAACTGGCCGAAGAATACTTTTTCATGGACGGCATGTGGCGGGAAGGCACGGTCTCGTATCACATGCAGGTGGAGTGGAGGATGACCGAGGCCATTCGCTACATCAAAGGCTACACCGACCCCGAAGGATATGTGGACAAGACCTACGGGCTGAAGCTGCGTGACGCGGACCTGATGGAAGATTTCCCCATCTTCAAGAAGGTTGTCGAGATTAAAGACAAACTTGAAATGCCCGATGGCCGGAAAGTCTGCATCCACGATACGCACTGGAGACCGCCCGCACCTGTTAAGCTGGGCAGCTCAGCGCAGCCACGGCTTTTGAATGGCTACGGACACGGGGTCCTGGCCTCGGGCAAGGGCAGGAATCAGATCGAAGCCCATCTCCACTTTCCAACGAAAGACCACTGGCACGTCCATCAGAACGGCTTGAATCTCCTGCTCTTCGCCAAAGGGAAAGAGATGGTTTCCGACATCGGATATGCCAAGGACAAGTATCGATACTTCGCCACCCAGGCCCTCGCCCACAACCAGGTACTTATCGATGAAGAGCCGCCAGCCCATCTCTGGGAAGAAAAGCGGCCGGAAGCCCGGCTCGCCCTGTGGGATGTTTCCAACCCGGGCTGCCAGATCATCGAATCCGATGGCCTTCCTTCATATGAACATGTTGCCACCACGTACCGCCGCACGCTGCTGCTCATTCGAGTGAACGAATCTGACGCCTATGTCGTGGACATCTTCCGAGTCCGGGGCGGCGGAGTGCACGATTACATCATTCACGGCGATGCAGACCACGATACGACGTTCTCCCCCGTTTCTGGCTTCATGCCCTTTGAGGGCGGCTTTCCTACAAAGCTCACCACGGGCTTGAAGAAGCGCAACTACGGCCTCATTCGAGACCTCAAGTTTCAGAAGATCGACCAACGCTGGTCCGCCCAGTGGAATTACGGCGACGCCAAGTCGACTGCTCTTCGCATCACCATGCTCGGAAGCCCGGGAACTGAAGTCTATTTCGGCCGTATGCCATCCATCCGCAGGGCCAATCGCGAACCCGATCTGAAGGACAAGTTCCTCATGCCGGTCGTCATCGCCCGTCGACATCGCCCGGCCGCCTCAGATTTTCCCGATGTCTTTACGGCCGTTCTCCAGCCTCACCAGAACGGTTCATTCATCCACTCCGTCCGTCGCCTTTCGCCAGGCACGGGAAATCCGATGGCCACTGGTCTTGTCATCACGACTGACAACTACGTCGATTACATCTGCGCCAGCCCGGACGCATCCGATACGGATTGGCGAGACGAGAAAGGGAATACCCTCCTGCACACCGCTGCGCGGTATGTTTTTGCCAGGATGACGCGTAAAAAGCAGAAGGTGGTTTCAATCCACATCGCGGATGGAAAGGGCGTCGAGGCCGGGGGCTGGCAAATTGAGACATCGGGGCCGAGGTCAGGTCTGTTGCTCAAATCCGAACGCGATCCCGGGGGCGGCCCCGGCGCACTGATGGTCCAGGGCAAGCTGCAGACCGGCGAAACACTTGCCGGCCGCACCATCATCGTCACCCACGGCGACGGCAGCACGAACGGCTACACAATCAGGAGGATCGAGAGCGAAGGAGACAGCTCAAGAGTCTTCCTCACGGACGACCCGGGTTTCGAGTACGAACCGACCAGCAGAAAGTCGTGGTTCTGGTTCTTCCCCATCCGCGCAGTCGAGGGAGTCGCAACTTACCATCTGGCCAACTCAGCGACCCTTTCGAGAGACCGCGAAGAAGTCACATTCACCACCAGCAGCCCAGCAACCATACGCAGCAAGGAACTCCGTCGTTTAAGAATGGTGAGATCATCGAGCGAAAAGGAAGAGAAGGCTTTCGAGACGACAAAGTCGCCGAAAGGATATACCGCAAAGGTCCCAAGCGGTCAGTGGAAGATCTCGAAACCTTGATTCACTGGCGGAGCACTGATCACTACCTTCAGGGATGGGCTGAGTTACGCCCGGTCGAATCCGACGGAACTTCATACTCCAAATGGACCGCCGTGACGCGCGATGTGTTGACACCGTTGATGGACCCGAGGGCCAGCCGATACTGTACCCAGCGGCCGTGCCCGTGATGGGCGACGGGTTGACTGGACTCATACCAACTGTCCTCGCCATCGGGACCAGACCAGTTTGCAGACAGTAATCCCTCGCAGGTGGAAGCGGTCCTCAATTGTGCTTTCACCCAGGTCTTTGGTGGGATTTCCGCAGTCCATTCGATCTGCGTCGGCGTCGCGCCTTTGGGCAACTGATAAGGGACCGACTCATAGTGCTCTTCCGGGCCGCGGTCGCGCTGGTTGCCGGGTCCGACCGAGGTCATGCCATGGGGGCCGGAGGTGGGAAGCGTTGTCGCGCGGTTCTCATCGAATCCTTCCGGACCATTCCACAACACCACCGAATGTCCGATGTGATCACCGGCCACTTTGTGGAACGCAATGGCAAGATCCGTCCATCCGTCTTCATCAAAGTCGGCTGCGACACAGCCGGAAGCTGAGTGAGTAAACAGACGCATGCGGTCACTGGTCGAAAAGCCTTTTTCCTGCCGATTCCAGTAGATATAGGAATCCAAGTCGCGCTCGATGCCCTTGTGATAAGAGCAGACAAAAATGTCGAGTGCGCCATCATTATTAAAGTCAGCAACAGCCATCGCATTCACGGCATTTGAAGGTAGCAGGGTACGCTGGTCTTCCCGCAGACCATCGGGACCGTTCCAATAAATGTAGATAAAAGAGTCGTGTGGCTCGCCCCGAGTTGCCTGGTGGCCTCCGATAATCAGGTCCAGGTACCCGTTGCCGTTCAGGTCCGCGGCCCTCGCGCAGGCCCCATGAAAAACCGAGAGCCACTGGACACGCTCCATGCTGAAGCCTTCCGATCCGCCCCAAAAGATAAGACTCCGGTCTGACTCGATCTGAGGGACTGCCAGATCCAACCAACCGTCGTTGTTCAGGTCAGCGAGATAAATCCAGCGCGGGTCATCGTAGAGAACTCCATCATGTTCCAGGCGGATGCGCGTCGGATTGCCCGTATCGAAACCGTCTTCTGTGCCGTAGAAGATGATTATTTCAGGATTGCTGAAGCCGCAGAAGATCAGATCGAGATAGCCGTCATGGTTCAGATCACCGACACAGGCCCCGTGAGCTCGTGTGGTTGGCAGTAGTGAATCGGGCTTGTCTGAAAACCCGTCCGGCCCATTGAGGTAGACATAAGAGCCAGGATCCTGATCAATGGAATTCTCGGACGCGTTCACCAGTACCAGATCTGTATAGCCATCGTCGTTGAGGTCACAGGTCAGAGCCTCGACGGCCCCCCATCCGGGCAGGTCTGTCCTGTTATCCAGTGAGAACCCTTCCGCACTTCCCCAGTAAAGGGAGACCGGAATGTTGCCCAGCCTGTTTCTGCCCATCCGATTGACGAAGACAGTGTTCGGCAGTTCATCTGGCGCTGGACGGGCAAGGAGGACGCGGCGCGCATCTTCAACCGGCAGGCAGATCGCATCGGACTCCACACCTTCTGGCGAACCGCGATAGACCAGGGAGTTAGCCGTGTAAGATGCGGCGGTGTGAGCCTGACAGATGACCACGTCGTCGTATCCATTCCCGTCCAGATCCCCGACAGCCAGATCGCAGGCCTGAGAACTCGTCAAGGCCGTCCGTCGCTCATCGGAAAAACCTTCGTCACTTCCCCAGTAAATCCATGAGCGTTCCTTGCCGCCGGCATTCTGCCGGCAGGCAAAAGCGAGGTCCTGATGGCCATCCCCATTTATGTCTCCTGCTGCGACGGAAAACGTGTTCTCACAAGAAAAGACCAGCGGATCACCAAACAGTCTGCCCGGCAGCAGCGGTATCAGGAGTACCTCATCTGGTCGCGGCGCAAAGAGATGAGGTGTGTGATCGAGATGTATGACCTTGACAAGAATAGACGCTTCCGGGTCTCTCTCTGCATATGCCGCCATATGACTGGGCTCTGTCGACTCGGTTTCAGTGACCGAATCATGTGCACGGTTGTGGTCGGCAGGAACACTCGACG
>JASLXP010000644.1 GCA_030740295.1 Planctomycetota bacterium | reverse complement strand
GGACAGTTCCTCCGGGTGTGCAACACGGCTGACCGCTCTTGGGAATCCGTCTCCTTTAACCAGACAAGCGATGCCCCTGAGATCCGCCAGCTCGAGGTGCATGGCGGCAAGCTCTGGCTGGCAACCGACCGCGGCCTGCTTGTTTTCGCGGATCCTCAGCGGCTCTGGGAGATCGGCCGCAGCGCGGAGGTGCCGGTTTTCAGGGCGATTTACGGCTACCTCGAGAAGACCACGGAATCCGGGCTTACACGGGAGGATGCCGGCGTCAGAAGGATGTTTACGACGCCCACCCATCTGTGGTTCGTCACGGATAAATCGGCCCTCGCCAGGATCAGTTTCGCGGACGAAAAAGTGGAATGGCTCATTCAGGATTCACGGGCGATCGTTCAGGCGAAAACGGCGAGCAGGGGGCTGGGATACCAGATCAGGCCCGAAGATCTTTTATCGGCTCACGCGTCAAAGGAGGGCTTGCTCGTTGGCACAGGCCGCGGCATTTTTCGCTACGACATGGCAGAACATCTTTGGTCCAGATGGGAGCCCGACAAATTCGGGGAACGTAAGATCTACGATATGTGCGATGGGATCGGCGGCGGCCTGGTGATCCTGACCGACCAGAAGATTCACAACGAAACGATCACGATAGAACATCCGCCCGACGACCGAGCCGTGCGCGTTTACAGTCGAGAGCGGCGCATTCTCTATTCAACGGCGAAGGGGGCCCTCGGGCAGCTTTCTGGTCGAACGCGAATCCCGCTCATTTCGAGTGGCGCGGCCGTCGAAGATATAAAGTTCACCTCTGCCGCGCGGTCATCCGCTCTCCTCTACCTGGCTACCGATGGGAAAGGGATACAGGTCTACAACCCGCTGATGCGCAGGTGGGGAAATTCGTTGACCGCATCCCCCGGCGGGCTCTCGAGCGATTCCACACTCGAGGTCCGAGCCGGCCGGAGTTTCCTGGCTGCTAGATCGGATCGAGGAGGCGTTGCCCTACGGCTCGGAAATCGATGGGTGCGGCTGATTGGCGAAGGGCAGTTCGAAATCGAGGACAAGGACATCTCCGCCATGTCGGCCAGTGGAGCCCAGCTCTGGACAGCCGGTCGAAACATCGTTGCTGCTTATCACATTCGAGATCGCTCCTGGTCGAAGCCAATACCCCTCAAGACCAGCGGACATATCCGGACATTGCATGTGGTTGATGGACAACCACTCGCCCTCACTTCGGTGGGAGAGTTATTCAAAGGAAAGAAACTCCTCTCTAAAGAAGTGAAGAGCGTTGCTGCGTACGGCAACACCTTTGTATTTCTGAAAGGTGACGAGCTGAACCTTCGGTCTCGATGGGGCGAAAACAGGCAATCCACAGTTGGCCTGCCCGGAGATGCTCTGCGAGACGTGGCAGAGACCAGGCGTTTCTTTCTCGCTGCATCGGCGACCACTCTTTACGCATATGACAAAGACGCCCGCACCTGGCAGGCATGGGGCGGTCCACCAGGCGGGAAGATCAGGGAGCTGGCAACTGAGGGTGGCGAGGTGTTGGCGCGGACTGAGACAAAGACCTTCCGGTGCGAGCCGCGAGGGCTGTGGCCAGAGGCAGAGGGGGTAAAGCTGAAACTGCGAGGCACGATTCGAGTTGACAATGATTTCTGGATTTGGGTTCGCGAGAACGAGACCATTAAAGGCGCGTTCAAGAGGGCTCCGGACACCCCCGTGTTTGCCAAGATCGCAGGCAAGAAGAAGTTCAGTTTCGACATCGTGAACGACATCAAAGTCGCTGGTGAGACGATCTGGCTTCTCACGAAGGCTGGGCCCCTGCCGCTGCCCCGCAAACCGGCCTTGACTCCTCTGAACAGGCTTGCCATTCCTCCGACCGGACCGGTGGATGATCTTCTTGCAGTATCGTCTCCCGAATTCGGTGTAAAGTTGAAGACTCTGGCAATCACCCCAAGAGAGACGACCTGGGAGTTTTCAAAGGCCAACTCGAAATGGAAGAAGACTTCCGCTTCCGTCTCGGCCAATACCGCGCCGTCTTTCGCACCCGATCACAGGCACACACTCATACTGGATGGCAACTGGAGGGTGGAAGCGGAGAAAACCGGCGGCAGAACCATCCTTCACAAATGGCAGAAATCCGGCGGTCGATGGAAGCCCTTCCGGCTCGTCAACGGACGATGGTCTTTCGAGAACGTGCAATCAATGTTCGCACAAGGAGACGAGCTCT
>JASLXP010000643.1 GCA_030740295.1 Planctomycetota bacterium | reverse complement strand
GGGTCATACCCCGACAGCCGGCGAGATTCATTTTGAGAATTTCCTTTGATTCCATTACGAACTCCTGATTGAAAGCTGAAAAACAGTGGCTCTGCAGAAAAGTTATGCCGTGAGTCTACCCATTGGTCGTGCGTTCAATCAAAAAACTACCGGACAAAACCATGCGATTCATTTCAATCCTTGGACAGCTGTGGCTGCTTCAGACGTACGCTCAGGCCGATGTTCAGCTTCCCAAAATCTTTACAGACCACATGGTCATTCAGCAGGAGCTCTTGATAAACATCTGGGGCAAGGCCGATGTTGGCGAAAAGGTCACTGTTTCCCTGAACGGAAAATCTGTCACCACGCACGCCCGAGAAGACAGGGCCTGGCGATTGGCTCTCCCGGCAATGAAGACAGATGGAAAGACGCACACGCTGAAGGTTCAGGGAAATAACACGATAGAGCTCCAGAACATTCTGATCGGTGAGGTGTGGCTCTGCTCGGGTCAGTCAAACATGGGACGACCTGTCCCCGGAGCAGCGATTGAAAAGGCAAACTATCCGAACATCCGGCTGTTTCACGTTAATGGCAAAACTCCGCGCAGGGGCGATCTCGACGAAGTCGTAGGATGGCTTGTCTGCACTCCGGAGGCCGTTCGGACCAGCGGTGATGGCTCACGGAGTAAGCGGCGGCCATTCTCCGAGGTGGCCTATGAGTTCGGCCGCAGGCTGCACGAGGTGCTCAAAGTGCCGGTCGGAATCATCCAATCGAATACCGGTGGCTCGACTGCGAAGGATTGGACTCCACTGCCGGACGCGGAGACAAAGTTCCCTTTTGATAAAGAGATTGCACGCCTCAAGCACACCCCCGGTGCGTGCTATCGGGTGAAACTGCGCGGACTGATACCGCTGACCATTCGCGGCGCAATCTGGTATCAGGGCGAAGACGATGGCCGTAACAGAAAATACACGGATGACCTGACAAAAATGATCGAGGCCTGGCGCACCAATTGGGGCCGAAAAGATCTACCATTCTACATGGCACAGATCGCGCAGACGACGTATGCGAGCGGAATGCTTGGCGTTACCGAATCGCATGTCCAGGTGATGCATACGGTGCCACACACTGGGCTCGCTTCCAGCAATAATCTGCAGGACAGGAACAAACGCCCTGACAAAGGCAATCCCAGACGGAAGATTAAAGGCACGGGTTGGCCCATTGTCTCTGGCGGTAATCCGCATCCACCCAACAAGCACATCGTGGCTGGCCGGCTGGCGGACATCGCGCTTGCCAAGCTTTACGCCAAGCTCCAGCGTGAGGTGTTCGGCCCGATACTTGACACTCACGAAATCAAGAACGGTAAAGCCATTACTTCGGCTCCGGTTTGAAAACAGACGACGGACAACCGCCAAACTGGTTCGAGATCTCGGACGGCTCCAAGGCCAATGAACGCAGCATTGCGCCTCTCGTCTACGTAAAGGCTGAGGCGAAGATCGTCGATAAAGACACCATCGAGGTCTGGTCACCAAAGCTCAAGAATCCGAAGTTCGTCCGCTTCGCCTGGCACGCGCTCGCCCGCCACAACCTCGTAAACGGAGAGGGCATCCCGGCCATTTCCTTTCGCACTGACAAGCTGCCCCAGATGTGGAATAGAAGATGAGCAGCTCAAGGCAGATTTCCAGATCATCCTGAAATGATCGCTACTCCACTCCCAGCGATTTCAACATATCTCTGATATTCGTCGTCGGCAGTTTGCAGGCAAAATCCTGGCAGACATATGCGGTTGCCGCGCCGTTCTTGCTTTCCTGTTCCTTTGTGTAGGGCGCAAGCTCCGTGATTTCCCCGCCATCGTCTGGTCGCATGACGACGACCTTTTTTGGTATGAATTCCTTCCTTATCGCTCGCAGCATCGCCATTGTGTCCGCCCCGGCAGGATCACCGGCCACGACCACTTCGAAGGAAGGCCCGACCGCGAAGTCGACAGCGATCATCAACTGGCTATGGCCGAGCGGCGAGGTTCTGGTCTTGCCGGAAAAGGCCCGGATGATCTCGTCCGCCTTCTTCTCGTATTCCGAGTTGGCGGTAATGCGGCCCAGCCGTAGCAGGTTGAGCGTGGCCACGGAATTACCAGAGGGCCGGGCGCCGTCGTAGATGTCCTTGCTGCGGACGATCAGCTTTTCGCCTTCGTCGGAGGTGATGAAGAGGCCGCCTTCCTTTTCGTCCCGGAAATGTTCCAGCATGAAATCGGTGAGCCGGATGGCCTCTTTCAGGTAGCGCACATCAAAACAGGCTTCGTAGAGCTCGAGGAGACCCCAGGTCAGGAAGGCGTAGTCTTCCAGATGCGCAGGCAGGCCGCCGCCCTGCCGGTATCGTTTGAGCAGACGGCCTTCGTCATCGGTGAGCTCTTTCAGGACAAAATCCGCGGCCTTCTTCGCAGCATCGGTGTATCTGGCATCATTCAATGCGCGGCCCCCTTTTGAAAAGGCGGCGATCATGAGGCCGTTCCAGTCGGTGAGGATCTTATCGTCCTTGTAAGGATGGATGCGCTTCTCGCGCACCTCAAAGACTTTGGCTCTGGCCGCCTCGACTCGGTCGCTCAACTCCTCTTCGGTTAACTTGAAATCCGCGGCCAGGTCCATCAGCTCGTTCTGCAGGTGCGGGATGCTGTCCCCCGTTCTATGTCGAGCGGCCTCTTCAACGAAGTTACCTCCCTCGACGATGTTGAAAATCTCGTTGAAGAACTGCCCCTCCTCTTCGCCGAGGATTTCGATGATCTCATCAGGTTTGAAAACGTAGAACTTTCCTTCCACGCCTTCGCTGTCCGCATCTTCCGCGCTGTAGAATCCGCCTTCGGGCGAGGTCATGTCACGCAGCACGTAAGTGAAGATTTCGCGTGCAGTCCGGGCGTACTTTTCCTTGCCGGTCGCCTGGTATGCCTCGACGTTCGCGATGGAAAGCATGGCCTGGTCGTACAGCATTTTCTCGAAGTGCGGGAGCAGCCACTTCTGATCGGTGGAATATCGATGGGTGCCGAAGCCGACGTGATCCCACATGCCGCCGATTCGCATGCGAGTCAGCGTGTACTCGACCATGTCGAGAGCTTCCTGATTGCCCGTGCGTTTCCAGTAGCGAAGGAGGTAAGAAAGATTGTGCGGCGTGGGAAACTTCGGCCGAAATGTTGGACTTCGGCCAAAGCCGCCGTGCGTACGATCGTACCGATACTTCTGTTGCCGGAACGCTTCATGAAGTACTGCTTCGCCCATTGGTTCGCCGGGTGAGCCACCGGAGTATTGCTTCAGCGCGGCGATGATCTCCTCCGCAGATTCGAGAACCTTTTCGCGTTGGGTTCTCCACGCTTCGCCCAGGCGTGGCACGAGCTGCATCATCCCGGGACGATTGTATCGGCCTTCCTTCGGATAATACGTGCCCGCAAAGAATGGTCTCTTTTCAGGGGTCATCACAATGGTCATGGGCCAGCCGCCGGAGCCCGTCATCGCCTGCGTGACGGTCATATAAACGTTGTCAATATCCGGTCGTTCTTCACGGTCGACCTTTATGCAAACGAAATACTTGTTCATAAGCGCCGCTACTTCTTCGTCCTCGAAAGACTCGTGCTCCATGACGTGGCACCAATGGCAGGTGGAGTACCCGACCGAAAGAAAGACCGGCTTGTCAAGCTTTTTCGCCAACTGAAACGCCTCTTCACCCCACGGAAACCAGTCGACCGGATTCCGTGCATGCTGAAGCAGGTAAGGGCTCTTCTCGAAGATAAGCCGATTAAATTCCGGGCCGCCATCCCTGGGCAATTGGGCGATCTCGCCAGGGCCGGGCAGCGCCTGTCTTGTCTGAGTCACAGGTGAATGTCCTTTCGCACGCAGATGATGAAAGCCCCCCGACCAGCGATAGATCGCGATCATGCATACGGCAAACACGATGCAGTAGAGAGCGATTCGGAGAGATGTTTTCTGCTTTGCTGTCATGGCATTCCGAGACATTTTGAAGCATGCACATAGCACTGCCAGCCAAAGCAAAACGGGTAGCTATAATCCGCCGCCCTGCGACGTAATGAGTAATGAGTAATGAGTAAGTTTGCACTTGAACTGACGGCGTTGCCCGGAATCCGTCTGAGCCGCTGCGGCCCCACAGAAATACCTCTCAGGTGAGCCCGGTCTTCCAAAATCCATCGGCCCCACAGGACCAAACTTGCCGCGGAGCGTCAAGACCACAAAGAGGAA
The DNA here is from genome assembly GCA_030740295.1 of Planctomycetota bacterium. Next base: position 11,089 of record JASLXP010000643.1, on the reverse strand, counting down.
CTTACTCATTACTCATTACTCATTATTTCACCAGATAAGACCGGCCTCCCAAAGTCTGACGGAACTCTAAGCCCACACTTACGTATTACGTATTACGCTCCCCGTGCATCCCATCGTCAGACATCTTGAAGAGCGCATCCTCGTCATGGATGGAGCGATGGGCACGATGATCCAGGAACACAAACTGGACGAGCAGGGATTCCGCGGCAAGCTGTTCAAGAATCACAGGTCGGAGCTCAAGGGCTGTAATGACCTGCTGTCCCTGACGCAGCCGGGGATTATTGAAGACATCCATCGCGCCTACCTGGACGCGGGCGCCGACATCCTCGAGACAAACACGTTTAACTCGACCTGCGTTTCGCTTGCCGACTACGCGCTCGAAGAACACGTGTACGACATCAACCTCGCCGCGGCGCAACAGGCCAAACATGCGGCCGCCGAATTCACCGACGCGGATCCGGAAAGACCACGCTTCGTGGCCGGCGCCATCGGCCCGACCAGTAAAACCACTTCGATCTCTTCCGATGTTAATGACCCGGGATACCGCGCCGTCACTTTCGACGACATGGTCGAGACCTATACGGAACAGATCCGCGGCTTGATGGATGGCGAGGTCGACATGCTGATGTTTGAAACCGTTTTCGACACGCTGAACTGCAAAGCGGGGCTGTATGCGGCTGAAACGTATTTCGAAACCATCGGTCGCCGTGTTCCGCTGATGGTCTCAGGTACGATTACGGACCAGAGTGGCCGGACCCTGTCCGGGCAGACGACCGAGGCGTTTTGGATTTCCGTCTCACACGCCGACCTCCTGAGCGTTGGACTCAATTGCGCGCTGGGGGCGAGTGAACTGCGGCCCTACATGGAAGACCTCGCACGGTGCGCGTCCACCTTCGTGAGCTGCTATCCCAATGCCGGGCTGCCGAACAAGTTCGGTGGTTACGACGAGTCACCTGAATCCATGGCTTCGCTCCTGGAAGAGTTCGCATCGAGCGGGTTCTTCAATATTGTCGGCGGCTGCTGCGGAACAACGCCCGATCACATCAAGGCCATCAGTGAAGCTGTCCGCGATAAGGAAACTCGAAAAGTTCCTGCGCAGGACGAGCATCCCCGGTACAGCGGGCTCGAGCCCATCGTCATCAGGGACGATCTGAATTTCGTGAACGTGGGCGAACGCACCAACGTCGCCGGCTCGCCGAAGTTCAAACGGCTCATTCAGGAAAACGATATCGAAGGCGCGCTCGAGATTGCGCGCCACCAGGTCGACAACGGCGCGCAGTTCATCGACATCTGTTTTGACGAGGGCATGCTTGATGCCGAAGAGCTGATGACCCGCTTTCTCAATCTCATCGCGTCTGAGCCGGATATCTGCCGCGTACCGATCATGGTGGACTCTTCCAAGTGGACGGTCATCGAAGCGGGGCTGAAATGCATCCAGGGCAAGGGCATTGTCAATTCGCTCAGCCTCAAAGAAGGCGAAGAGAAATTCAAAGAGCAGGCGCGCATTGTTCGCAAATACGGCGCGGGAGTGGTGATCATGGCGTTCGATGAACGAGGGCAGGCCGATACCACCGAGCGCAAGGCCGAGATTTCCGAGCGCGCTTATCGAATCCTCGTCGACGAGGTGGATTTCCCACCGCAGGACATCGTTTTTGATCCCAACATTCTGACGGTGGCTACGGGAATGGAAGAGCATGGCCGCTACGCGCTCAATTTCATCGAGGCCACAAAGCTGATTCGTGAACGATGCCCGCACGCGATGATCAGCGGCGGTGTCAGCAATCTCTCGTTTTCGTTTCGGGGCAATAATCTGGTCCGTGAAGCGATGCATTCGGCTTTCCTCTTCCATGCGATTAAGGCCGGGCTCGGCATGGGCATCGTGAATCCCAGTCAGCTCGGCATCTATGAAGAGATTCCTGCCGATCTGCTCGAGCTCGTCGAAGACGTCCTGTTCGCCCGCCGCCCCGACGCGACCGAGCGCCTCATTGAATTCGCCGAGGCTGTCAAAGGTACAGACAACGAGAAAAAAACAGACGACACCTGGCGTAGACAGTCGGTCGAAGAGCGCCTCAAGCACGGGCTCGTCAAAGGCATCGTCGAGTACATCGACGCCGACACCGAGGAGGCCCTCCAGAAATACGGCCGTCCCATCCTGGTCATCGAAGGCCCGCTCATGGATGGCATGAACGTGGTCGGCGATCTGTTCGGCTCTGGCCAGATGTTTCTGCCTCAGGTCGTCAAAAGCGCCCGCGTGATGAAGAAAGCAGTGGCCTGGCTTACGCCCTACCTCGAAGAGGAGAAGGCCGAGACCGGCGGACATTCGGTCGGCAAAATTCTGATGGCCACCGTCAAGGGGGATGTGCACGACATCGGCAAAAACATCGTCGGTGTCGTCCTTCAGTGCAACAACTACGAAGTCATCGATCTCGGCGTCATGGTGCCGTGCAACCAGATCCTCGAAACCGCGCGCAAGGAGAACGTCGACATCATCGGACTCAGCGGGCTTATCACTCCCTCCCTTGAAGAGATGGTGCACGTGGCAACCGAAATGGAGCGTGAAGGGTTTCAACTGCCATTGCTGATAGGCGGTGCGACCACGTCCCGCGCGCACACCGCGGTGAAGATCGAGCCACAGTTTTCCGGCCCGACGATACACGTACTCGATGCATCCCGCTGCGTGCCTGTTGTGGGTGACCTGCTTGGCGATCGCAAAGAACGGCTGATTCAGAAAACAAGCGATCAGTACAAGAAAATCCGAAAAGAACATCTGGCCGATCGCGGCCAGGAGCTCGTCACTTTGGAAGAGGCTCGTGAACGTCCGGCGGCCATCGACTGGGATGCGAGTGATCTTGCGCGCCCGCAATTCATCGGCATCAGATCTTTCGACAACTATCCACTCGAAGAGATCCGCACACGCATTGACTGGACACCGTTCTTTATCGCCTGGGAGCTCAAAGGTTCCTATCCAAAGATCTTCAATCACCCCGATCGCGGCGAGGAAGCCCGCGACCTTTTCGACGACGCCCAGTCCCTGCTCGATCGCATCATCGAGGAGAAGCTCATCACTGCCCGCGCCGTTCTCGGCTTCTTCCCCGCGAACAGCAACGGAGATGACATCGAAATCTTCGCGGATGATGAGCGCAGCGAAGTGCAGACTGTTCTGCACTCCCTTCGTCAACAGCGTGTGCGGTCCAACGGCCGCTTCAATCTTGCGCTGTCTGACTTCATTGCCCCTGGTGATTCAGGCAAGGCAGATTACATCGGCGCCTTCGCTGTTACGGCCGGAATCGGCGTGGATGAACTGGCCGCCGAATTCGAAAAGGACCACGACGATTACAGCGCCATCATGGTCAAGGCCCTGGCAGATCGCCTTGCCGAGGCATTCGCCGAACGCTTGCACGAGCGCGTTCGCAAAGAGTTCTGGGGCTACGCGCAAGAGGAGGGGCTCGCCAACGAAGATCTGATCAAAGAAAAGTATCGCGGCATACGGCCCGCCCCCGGCTACCCGGCCTGCCCGGATCACTCGGGAAAAACCGTTCTCTGGGATTTGCTCAAGGTCAAAGAGAATACCGGCATCGAATTGACGGAGAGCTGCGCCATGTTCCCCGCGGCTTCGGTGAGCGGGTTCTACTTCTCCCACCCGGATTCCAGGTATTTCGGCATTGGCCTCGTCGGCAAAGATCAAGTGGAAGACTACGCACGCCGCAAGGGAATGCAGACAAGGGAGGTGGAAAGATGGCTGGCTCCAAGCCTGGGATACGATCCGGAGAGATGAGCGGAGCGACAAGCCTGCTCTTGCTCTACAGCTTGATTATGTTCGCTCTGTCTCCGCCAACATTTTTGGTCGCGTTTCTTGTGTCGATAATGAGCGATGCCCTGGCTGCGATCGAAGACAGATCGAAACAGGTGTGGTCGGTCATGAGGACCACGCAATCCGCATTACCGACTGTGTCATCTTCGAGTGAAGTGGAACGCAGGTTAAGTGCCCCGATGGCCAGCTTTTCCACATAGGGATCATGATAGGCCAGGTCCGCGCCCGCTCGGCGGAGAAGCTCCATCACGTCGAGTGCCGGTGACTCGCGAATATCCCCGACGTCGCGCTTGTACGAGACGCCAAGCACGAGGACTTTCGAGCCGTTGATGCATTTTCTGTGCTGGTTGAGACCGATCGAGATTTTCTGAAAAACGTACTCCGGCATCGAGCTGTTGATTTCACTCGCAAGCTCGATGAAGCGCGCGTAAAACTCGTAGGTCTTGGCTTTCCACGAGAGGTAGTGTGGATCCACAGGAAGGCAATGGCCGCCCAGCCCGGGCCCGGGATAGAAAGGCATGAATCCGAACGGTTTTGTGGCCGCGGCATCGACGATTTCCCAGACATCGATATCCATCCGATCACACATGAGGGCGAGTTCGTTCACCAGGCCGATGTTGACCGCGCGGAAAGTGTTCTCCAGCAGCTTCACCATTTCGGCGGCGCGGGCGCTGGAGACTCGGACCACTTCTTCAATGAACTGTTCGTAGTAAACCGCCGCCACCTCAGTGCAACGTGCGGTGATACCCCCGACGATTTTGGGAGTATTCTCGACAGTATAGGTCTTGTTGCCCGGGTCGATGCGTTCCGGCGAGAAGGCGAGCAGAAAATCTTCGCCAACCTTCCAGCCGCCCTGTTCCAGGCGATGCAGTGCGACCTCCTCCGTCGTGCCCGGATAGGTCGTGCTCTCCAACACGATCAGGCTGCCTGTTTTCATATTCTCGGCGATCATGCCGACCGCTTTGTCGATGAAAGTCATATCCGGCTCTTTGGTCTTCCGCAGCGGTGTGGGAACACAGATGCTGATGGCATCGAGCTCGGAAATGACGGCCGGATCGTCAGACGCGTCCAGGAGGCCATCCTTCACCAGCGGCGCGAGCACTTCATCGGGTATGTCCTGGACGTGAGACCTTCCCTGATTGACGAGTTCCACCTTGCGAGGATCGACATCGATGCACGTGGTTCGGAAACCGGCCTTGGCCATCGCCACGCCGAGGGGGAGGCCGACGTATCCCATACCGACGACGCCGATGTGGGCGGATTTATCTCTGATGCGTTGTTCGAGTGCTTCTAATTCGCTCATTTTTTCAGGTGCAGTGAATCCGGTGTATTCAGGATTCAAGATTCAGGATTCTGCGCGGTAGTCTGGATCTGTCCCGAAGACTGAAAGCGCGTTATCCCGCAGAAAGGTATTTCGTCAATCGCACACAATTGCCCGCGCCCAGGTATTCCAACTGGTCCGTGCATCGGGTCATAAGATGAATGCCGAGCCCGCCCGTCCGGCCGGAGACGCGCTTTTCCAGTGGGTTCGGGGATTCACGCACCGCCTTCAGGTGTTTCTGATAATCAAAACCTGCCCCCTGATCTTCGACCGTTATCTGTATCTTGTCATTATCGATCAGCACCACGACATCGATCTGTTTGCTGGTGTCGCCTTTGTGTCCGTGCAGGACCCCGTTGTCCACAGCCTCAGTGAATGCGGCCTGCATTTCGGTTCCAGCGGTCTTGTCGAGGCCGGAGACAGACAGCACCTGTTTGGACAATTCTTTGGATTTTTCGACCTCGATGGTGGTGCTGCGAAACTCGAAATGGGTCAGGTGCAGCAGTATCTGCCGGTTCTTCGGTATCTGCCGGAGCTCGGCTTCCGAGAGGGTGAAGAGCTCGACCATCTCGAATGGTTCAACCAGGTAAGCATCCTCCCAAATCTTGAATTGCTTGCGCTGAGTCAGATCCGTGCCCGGATCATAGACCTTAATGATCGGTGTGATGCTCTTACCCCTCTGCACTTTGATGGTCGCGAGAAAATCCTCCGCACCTTCGAGCTGGTCCTCGAGGATCACGAGGTCCGGATTCAATCGGTCGAACATGTTGAGCGCCTCATCGCAATTGAAGGCGAACTCGAACCGGCCCTTGGGCGCCATCAGCCGGCGGCGGGTGATTTCCGTAAAACGGTCCCGCTGCGGCACGACCATGAGGACGATGGAGTCCTCTGGTTTGAGCATCTCAAATTCCTTTGCGCCCGCTGGGCCGTCTTCGCCTTTAGGTTTCCAGGCTTCCGGGGTTTCTTCGCTGGCGATATCGATGCGGCGGTCACCCACCTTGCCGCTGCGGATATAGCTGAAGAGCAGGTCCTCATTGCTGAAAATTGGGATAATCTCGGGCAGGCCAATGAGGGACATGATGCCGTAAACCGGATCAGAGGTATTCAGAACCACCATTTCCGAGTCGGCTTTGAGAAACGCATTGCGGTAATTGGCCAGCGTGCTCATGCCGGTGGAGTTGATGTATTGCACCTCGGCAAAATCGAGCACAAGCTCCCTGGGCGGCGCCTGGAGCAGGACGTCCAGCGTCTTCTGAAAATTCTGAAATGTGGAGGAATTGATGAAGCCCGCGAGCGAAAGGCGTGTGAATTCGACGCCTCCGATGCTTTCAATTTCGGTTTGGAGCTTCAGTTCCGGCACGGGGGGATCTCCAGTCTTTAACGGGCGGCTGGGCTGGCTGCCAGAGATTCGGCATTATGAATACCCCTATCTGCTTAGTCAATGAGGTGACCTCTTCAGTCCCTCCGGGACTGAAGAACGGAGAACCAATCGCGCTTGTTCCAGAACTGAAGAACTGTCACTGGCCACACCTGATGAAATCCGGCCACTCAGAATCTGATGGCGATATTGAAATGCACGAATATGTCGCCGCTCTCCGTCTGCTGGGCATCCATAAGTGCAGTGCCGGCATCGACATTCGCCTCGATGTAACTGTTGATCCGGTAGCTCACGCCAACACCTGCACCGGCGATATCGCTCGAGCGACTTTTGCCTGTGGTGTCTTCGAGGTACGCCATTCCGTAATCAAGAAACGCCTTGACGGTGAAGGTGTCATCCGCTGAGGAGATCCGACTGAGTGGGCCCCGCATTGGAGGGCCTTCGATCTCGGCGCGGGCGATGAAGCCCTGATCGCCGGAGACCTCTGAACGTTCGATGCCACGCACAGTGCTCGCACCGCCGATGTGCATCTGTTCGGCGGGCAGAAGATCATCCGGACTCCACTGTCCTTTGAGATCGACATTCAACATGAAACGTTCGCCGAGGCGCTGGTAACGTTGAAGCCCCAACTCCACCACAAGAAAATCGGAGGGCGCCCCTTCGCGGAAGATGTCAAAATCCGCCTGATCGCTTCTCGAGGCCAGTCCTCCCATGTGATACCTGAAACCTAAGTTTCCCGCGGTAACCCCCGTCGCGCCCCTCTTCACGAAAGAATAACGAGTCGTCAGAGGAAGCATGCCGAGGTTGGAATCAAGGACCTCCTGTCCGGCAAAGTCGATGGTGTTTTTAAGCTTCGTCCATTCGACGCCAAGGGAAAGCATGGATTCCATATTCCAGAATTCAGGCAATTCAAAATTCGCCTGAACTCCGGCGATGATGCTGTTGCCGAAGAGCTCGAGGCCATCCTGAGATGTGGGTGACTCAACATCAGAATGCCCGCCAAAGAAAGAGAGGCTATGCCCCGTAAGTCCGAGCGGGATCTGGTATGAGCCCGATACCGCGCGCACCTGGTTGATGTCCTCGGGATTGTATTGCCAGGTGACTCCGGCGACATGCTCTTTGCCCAGAACGTTGGTGTATTGGATGGCGTGATTCACGCGAAGCCGGCCCGTGCTGGCTGAGCCGGTGTTTGCGATGCCCGTGCTCACATGGAGCGGGGAGATCCCGTGGATGGCTTCGCGTTCCTTCACCCGCATCACGATGTCGGTCTCGCCCGCCTGCTCGCCTTTTTTCAGGACGACTGCGACTTTCCTGTCCGGGTGTCTGTTGGCTCGGCGAAGTCGCTGTTCGAGCTGCTCGATGACAATCGTGCCGTTGGTGGTCGAGATGCCTTTGAGCAGACGTCGCAGGTTGTTCTCTTTGAAGTAACGATTACCTTCGATTGTGATCTTGCCGAGCTTCGGCTCGATGACATTCACCAGCAGTTCACGATTCCTGATGGTCTGGGGAGGAATGAAAATCTGGACACCCTTGATGCCGCGCTCTCTGTATGCCTCTTGAAGTGCCTCTCGTATCCTGGCCTTCAATTCAGCAAGGCCCAGGGGCGCATCCTTCATCGGATCAAGGATCAGGTCGAGCTCTTCCTGGGGAATGCTGCTCTCGGGGATGTTGAATGAACTGACGGTGATCTGCGGCGCCGTGCCGTTAGCACGAGTGAAGCCCGTCGAGCGTTTCTTGCCCAGAGCCAGTTGTTGGGGTGGGTCCTCTTTCTCCAGGTATTCACGCTCTGGAGCAGAATCCGATTCAGCCTGCTGGGCGGCCCTGGTCGTTGAGAATACCGGTATCGGCGACCTGTTTTCTGACCTTGACTCAGCTTCTTCCTTACCGGCTTTCGAAGCGGCAGCCCCGGTTGAAGCCGTTGCTCCAACCTTGTTTGTCGTAAACCTGGGGACGGGCGCCGCGTTGTTCTCAGCCTGCTCTTCTTCTGCCGCGGCTCTCGCTTTGAAAGGAGAGAATGACCGGCCGGCCTCTTCGCTCCTGGAGGCGGATAACAGCAGACAAACGGCAACTATGCCGGCGGGGATTCCCTGTATCAGCCGTTTTCGAGCATTCGATTCTGAGGCCGCCCACAATGAGTTCATAGGGAATCTCTCTGATCGAACCAATAGATCTGTCGAACAAGAATTCCCCTGACTGTTGGGACGCAACGAGTTACGTCGCCCATGACCGGCCAGGCCAAGGTGGGATCGTTATCTGTCCCAGAGGAGTATCGGTTTGCCGCGCAGAACTTTAGGTAAGGAAGTGATGGGTTGTTACCTGTCGAGCACTTAAGGGTGAACCGGCCGCCACGTTCGCCATCTCTGGCTACTTGCCCTTCACCTTACTGGTCGATTTCACAAGTACTCCAACAAGATACAGCACGGAGATGTGGGGCGGGCGTCCCGGTCGCCACCTTAGTACTCCGTCGTATTTTCTGCGACCCCTGCGGGCTTGCCGGCAAGCTCACAGGGACTGCAAAACATTGGATCGTTACCAATTCAATTCACTCCACCACAACAGAGAGAATATCAGCTCCCCGGGACCTTCCCGACACTTCTGTATCGGTACCAGCCCCAGGGCGCCTTCTCTCTTTGCCCCGGAATCGGGGGCGGGACACAGCCCTGTTCAGCGGAGGCACTCCGGCTGCACCGGTGAGCTGAGGGCAAGGCGAGGCGGAGGCCCAGGTTGTTGTTACGGTTCGAGGGCCTGTTCCTGTTGCGATTCGCGGAGCGGCAGTTCCTGGCAGAGTTGTTCCAGCTACCGCCCCGGTTGACGCGGTTCTCACCCGTCTGTGGGCTGTGCCCCATATTTTTTCAGCGCGGCACGGCGAAATCCGGCAGCGTCAGCCCATTCTGTAAACCCAATCACGGCCTGCATCCGGCGGGCGGCCTCTGTCTCAGACAGAACACCATCAGCCAACTGTCCTTCGTACTTCTGAAACCTCATGATGAATCGCTCCCGGCTTCGTCGAGTCAGACTTACCTTGTCTGGAAAGACGCGATAACCAAGAAAGCTGACACCCGCGCGGGAAGGCTTGAGCTGTACTCCCTCCTTCAAACGCAAACCAAGCTCTTCGGCCAGGAATGCACGAATCACTTCCAATCCCGCTCTCAACTCCTGGCGATTTCTGCCGAACACAAGAAAGTCGTCCATGTATCGCACATAGCCCTTGATGCGAAGTTGCTCTTTCACAAAGTGGTCAAACCAGCCCAGATAGAAGTTAGCAAAGTGCTGGCTGGTCAGGTTGCCGATGGGGAGGCCCTTTCCCGGGTCGGCCTCGAAGCTGGCAAGGATCGTTACGAAGAGGGCGAGAAGATCTGAGTCCTTGAATCGCCGTTCCAGCAATGCCATGAGGACGCCGTGATCGATGCTGCCGAAATAGTGTGCGATATCCATCTTCAGACAGAAAGGAAACCGCCCTGCGAACTCGCGTGCGCGCAGCATCGCCCGGTGAGTTCCTTTTCCTGGTCGGCAGGCGTAAGTGTCGTCAATGGCATATCTCTCGAAGACCGGCTCGCACAGATTCATGATCGCGTGATGGAGTACACGTTCATTGAATGGGGCAGCACAAATTTGGCGTGTTTTCGGATCCCGGACGGTGAAGTAGCGGTAGTCACCAATTCGAACATCCCTGTCGAGAATGGAGCCCCGCAGTTCATCAAGGTTTTCTTCGAGGTGATCTCGATATTCCTGGATCTCCGGGTGGTCTTGTTTGCCCTTCTGAGCTTTCCAGAATGCGAGCCTGAGATTTTCTGGTTCGGCAATTCGCCAGTAGAGGTCACCTGTTCGTTTCACGGATCTGTTCTCTGTTTCAGCTCTGTGGACTCACTGCAGCGCTCAGAAAGTGAAAGCTCCGACAAGTCGGAGCACTCCAAAGTACGCTGTTGTATCTTTCTATTCTGCAGGCTGCTTCGATTTCTCTGCTGGTATTTCTTTCATTACCTCGAGAAAACGCTCCCCGTATTTCTCAACCTTCGCGTCTCCAACGCCTTCGATGTCCTTCAGGCCTGTCAGGCTGTCCACTTTGCGTTGTACCATCTCTGCGAGCTGGGCGTTGGTGAAGATGGTGTAGACCGGCTTGCCCTCGGCCTCCGCCAGTTCTTTCCGCAGGTCTCGCAATCGGCGAAAGACTTCAAAATCCGCCTCGTTCAGTACCTCTCGGTAATCGATGCTGGGAGTTTTACCTGCCCTTGATGGTACCCCTTCAAGATATTCGACAGCGATGGCCCAGGATGGGGATTCGCTTTGAGTATTCACCAGCTCCTTCCGAACGGTCAGGACCCGGTGCGTGCGGAGGAAAATGTTCAGATCGGTCTCAGCCGCTTCCGGATTCATCGCTGGTACTGCGAAAAATTTCAATGGCATAAGAAGGCTCCGGAATCTTGCGCAAGACAAACTATTCATGTGCCACGTGGTTGCTTGCCAACCCGTGTCTTCCAGGGCGCGAGCCCGTTTGCGCCAACGAAAAGATCGGCTTCCCGACTAAGGCTGCCTTGCGGGCGCAACCTGGGCACGCCAGGGTCCCGCTGGCTTTCGGAAG
>JASLXP010000642.1 GCA_030740295.1 Planctomycetota bacterium | reverse complement strand
GAGACCAATCTGCTTGAAGGCAACGTTGCCGGGCGTGAAGGAGAGACGATAAGCGTCACCACAGAGATTGGTGACATCAAAGCAGCCCGAAGCGATGCCCGGGGCAAGGTGTGGTGTTCCATCCGGCCGGAAGCGTTTCGGTTGTTACGAGACGCTGCATCAGAGAATGGGAATACCATCCCGGCCGTTGTGAAGGGCCACACCTACCTGGGTGAGATGGAACAATACGAATTTGAAAGTAATGGCCGCACGTTGCGGGTCGTTGAGTTGAATCCACTGGATGCGCCTGAGGTCGGAGCGGAGGTAGCTCTGACGGTGAATCCTGAAGATGTTGTCTTGATTACATAAGCGGTTGCGAGGAATGATGGAGTGCCGGCCTCGAACCGCCCGCAAAAACAGCACGGCCACCCAGGCACGAACTTACTCATTAATCATTACCCCTTATTCTTCGTGCCGAACTACACAAAATACATCTTCCTCTTCCTTTCCTACGCGGTCATCCTGGGCGCGCCGTTCGTCTTGCGTCCGAAGGGTGAAGACTTTGAAGCGGACAAAAGGATCAGGATCCTCTCGCCGCACTGGGAGGGGATTAAGTACGAATTCCAGCGCGGATTCAGAGACTGGTATCTGGAGAAGACCGGCAAGAAGGTGGATATCGAGTGGCTCGATGTCGGCGGCACGTCGGACATCAAGCGATACCTGGAAAGTGAGTATGAGAGCAATCCGGAAGGCGGCGGCCAGGATATGGTGTTCGGCGGAGGGGCGAGCTTCTTTGTGCGTCTGAAGGACAGCGGATTCACACAGGCGTACAAGCTGCCCGATGAGATGCTGGAGCTTGTACCGCCGGACGCGTCGGGTGTGCCGATTTACGATTCTGAGTATCACTGGTACGGCGCGGCCCTGTCAAGCTTCGGCATCATTTACAACAAGGGCATTTTTGATTCGCGAAAGATCCCGCCCCCGAAGACCTGGGAGGATCTGACTTCGCCAGAACTGTTCACCTGGCTTGGTTCGGCCGACCCCGGCAAAAGCGGCTCGATTCACATGATGTTCGAGATCGTATTGCAGGCGTACGGCTGGGAGAAGGGCCTCGACATCCTCATTCGCATGGGTGCGAACTCGCGCTCCTTTGCCAGCAGCAGCAGTTCCATTCCCATGGATGTTGCCCGCGGAGAAAACGCGCTCGGCATGTGCATCGATTTTTATGCGGGCGCCAAGATCGCCGAGGTCGGTGACGACCTTATCGGTTTCGTTATGCCGAAGGGGCTGACCGTAATTAATTCCGATCCCATAGCCATTCTGAAGGGGAGCCCCAATTTGAAGGAATCAAGGGCTCTTATCCGATACGTGATGTCGGAAAAGGGACAGAAGATATGGATGTTGCGGCAGGGCGTGCCCGGTGGGCCGAAGCGGTTCGGCCTGGCGAGATTGAGCGTGATGCCGTCGCTTTACGAGACCGATCCGGCCATGATGCTCATCGACCCAAAGGCCAGCCCTTTCACGGGGGATGCCGGCTTCAAATATGACAGCAGAAAGGGAGGTACCCGCTGGCAGGTTATCAGCGATTTCATGCGCGCCGCTCTCATCGATACCCACGACGATGCGGTCAATGCCTGGAAGGCGCTGATGAAAAATGATTTTCGATCGGCGGAGGCGGATAAAGTCTTCGGCAAAGGCCCACTCACCGAAGCGGAGTTGATGGAATTACCAGCCAAGTGGAAGGACGCCGAGTTTCGCGAAAAGACACGCTCCGGCTGGGTGAAGTGGTATCGGGCACACTATCGTAAAGTGCAGGAAATGGCGGGAGGGTGATGGAGGATTTCAGTCCTTTAGATGGCTCAGGGGTATGAGATTCCTATCATTGGCGGATGCCTACGGCTCAGAGAATCAGGCTACTGGAGAGTTGGAATGAGTTTTTCAGCAATTGATGTAGAAACCGCAGCAGTATCCGTATCAATCTCAGATGATGCGTTGTCCGTAGAGCTTTCAGATGGCCGGTCAATTACTGTGCCCCTGGCTTGGTTTCCACGCCTCGCGTATGGAAGTTTGGAAGAGAGAAACAATTGGCGATTCGCTGGCAATGGCAGTGGTATCCATTGGCCCGAGCTGGACGAAGATATCAGTGTCGAGAATCTCCTATCGGGCAAACGCTCTGGTGAGAGCCATGAATCGCTCAAACGATGGCTTGATGCGCGGCAGACCAGGGGCGGCCCTGACTGACAAACTGTGAGCAACGCGCTTTCCACATACCAACTCCTGGATACCGGCAACGGCTGCAAGCTCGAGCAGGTTGGGCCGTTTCGCCTGAACCGGCCGGCACCGCAGGCCGTATGGCCGGTGGCTCTGCCCAGGCAGGAATGGCAGAAGGCGGATGCGACCTACACACGTGATTCTTCAGGCAGCGGCAAGTGGTCCTATAAAGGCTCGAAACTTCCCGATGCATGGAAGGTCGAATTCCATGCCCTGAAGTTAGAGATCAAGCCAACGGCTTTCGGTCACATCGGGATTTTCCCCGAGCACGGGATCGTCTGGCAGCAGTTGGAGCGGCAATCCATTGATCCGGAAGCCGAAATCCTGAATCTGTTCGCTTATACCGGCGGCGGCACCTTGTCCGCAGCCCGGGCGGGATATCGAGTCTGCCATCTGGACGCGTCCAGGGGCGCAGTGAACTGGGCAAGGAAAAACGCCGAGCTCTCCGGTCTCTCAGACAAACCGGTCCGCTGGATCGTGGACGACGCCACCAAGTTCCTCCAGCGCGAGATCCGCCGCGACCGTAGATATGACGGTCTCATCATGGATCCCCCCTCGTTTGGCCGGGGCGCAAAGGGTGAGGTATTCAAGATAGAGCGCGACCTGCCGGAACTACTCGATCTGGCCAGAAAGGTATTGAAACCAAAACCAGGTTTCATATTACTGAGTTGCCATTCCCCAGGCTTCACGCCCATCGTGCTCAGCAATCTTCTGGCTTCGATGATGGTTGAAATGGAAGGGACGATTCAATCCGGTGAGATGTTTATCGAAGATAGTCAGGGAAGAAGGCTGCCATTGGGAGCGTGGTCGGAATGGAACGTACGTGATACGTAATGGGTAAGGAACCGAGCCTGGTTTCCGGTGTTGTCGGGGATGCGGTTGGGACTGAAGGTTCTTTGTTCTTTGGTTTCAGCGCCGTGCGGATGAGAGGAAGGTTCTCTGGTCTTGGTCCCCCAGTTGGTGCTACGCTCCGAGCCCTCAAGCTGCAGTCTGGGGACTTTTTACCCATTACGCATTACGTAGTACATTCATTATCGGTCCTGCTGCTGCAAAACTGAATTCGTCGTCTAGAATCCCAATTCCTCCGATCACGTCGACTGGGATTCAACACGACGGCCGAACTTAGGGTTTCCATGCTTTCTTTTCTGTTCTCTATCTGTCTTCTTCCGACTCATGCAGAGTTTGTCAAAGGAGACATGGTCTGTGTGCGCGGCGAGAAGTCTTCCGTCTACAAAGGCAAAGAGGTCATCTTTACTGCGACGAAAGCGCACAAGCTCAAGGTGATCTCATTGAACGGCAAGTGGCTGGCAGTCTCGTGGGAAGACAAAGGTAATCCCGGGCGGGGATGGATTTCGGCGTCCGAAGTGAGCAAAGTTGTGGCGGTGCAGCAGGCTTCCCCGAAGAAGGATCTCACGCCCTTTACTACCGCGGCCGGGAAGCATCCGAAAAAGCGTGAGCTGCACAAGCTCTTGACTAAGGCCGGAGAGGGCTACGCACAAAAGGCTGTTGCAGCGGCCGTGGCCGGGCTCAAGTTAGACCCTGACAATGCGTTGCTGCATTATATGGCCGCCAAGGGAAAAGTTGAGAATTCGCAATGGTCATCAGGCTTGAAAGCACTGACTGCCGGCCATGAATCCCCTGCTGCATACCAGTATGTGGTTGCTGGCGGGATGGCCTCTTATCTGGGTGAGCCTGCGCATATCGCCAGTATCCAGACTCTGGCCAAAGAGCTGAAGAAGAGAGCGGATAAGAAAGGCGGCGAGCAGGCGGTGGCTCTGCTCAATCACATCCGGCAAGTGGGGCTGCGGCTGATACAGTGCCAACCCTACTCCACGCTCAACATGCGTGTCGGTATCGGGCTGGCCACTATGGCTAACGCAGAACTCAAAAAAACCGGCCAGTCAGCCCAGGGCGCGACATGGCTCAAGAAAACCCAGGGCGCGATTGCTCAGCAGGACAGCGAAGAAATCATGATTGTCAGGGAGTACCTTGAGAAGGCCGGAATGGGCTCGGTAGAAAAGATCATGGGGTTTCTGATCCCCCTTGCGATGGCCGAAGCGAGTGGCATCAAACTTAAGGCGAAGAGCAGCGGGCCGACTGAGGTATTAATCAGAAGCAAGGGCGATGATGGTACTCAGCGTCGCGGCTTCTTCCGCCGTGCGTCAAGCTATGACTTCCTGGGCTCAATGATCACCGACGCCAGCGCTGGCCCGGAGGAGGTGAAGGAATCGCAAAACGAGGATGAAGACATGCTGGATTACTTTGCCGGCCAGGAGAAGAGCTTTGTCGGCAAGCTGAAATCCAAGAGCCAGCGACTTAGAGTGAAAACGGCAAAGCAGTTTCTGGCCGCATCACTGTCCGGCCAGGATTCGACGCTCTTCCGAAAATTGATGTCGCCCAGGACCTCGAGTGATCGCGCGGACCGCAAACGGTGGGATGAGGCATGTGACAAGGCATTCGCGGCGAAGTCCAGACAACTCGCCAGGATGGCTGAGAACGTGCCGGATAAGTGAGGGATGGGCAGTTAGAGATTGGGCGCGCCGGACTTTACAAAACGGGCCACGTTGTGTAGTCCCGGTCCTCGCCGGTGGCTCCTTCACTTCGTTCCATTAAGGGCCTGGAAGATGTCACAACCAGAATACCTCTGGACGGAAGTCACCGATTCCGCAGCTTACGCGCCACGCGACGGAGCAGGGGCTCTCGTTTACAAAGACAAGATGTGGCTTATTGGAGGCTGGCACCCGAGAGACAAAGTTCACTTTCCTCGGATCTGTAATAACGAGGTCTGGTGCTCGGAGGACGGGGAGCATTGGGAGCTGGTGAAGCCCAACACTTTTCTGGATGACACCTTTGATTCTGAGGCAGATTGGGAAGGGCGCCACACCGCGGGCTACGCGGTTCACCAGGATAAAATGTGGATCGTTGGGGGTGACGTTAATCAGGGCCATTACCAATTCGATGTCTGGAATTCGGAAGACGGTGCAAACTGGGATTATGTGAATCAGGGCAAGCCGGTGCCGTGGGGGCCGAGAGCGCTCCATTACACGCTCGTGTTCGATAACAGAATCTGGGTCATAGGCGGGCAGACAGTTCCACAGTTTGCTGACCAGGAATTGGTGTTCTATCGAGATGTATGGAATTCCGAGGACGGCGTCCATTGGGAGCAGATCCAGCCGGAAGAACCTTTCTGGCCACAGCGCGGGATGATCGGTTGCCACGTCGTCTTCAATGACCGAATGTGGATTTTGGGCGGCGGGACTTACGACACGCCGCAGATACCGGAGCGAAAGTTCTTCAACGACGTCTGGAGTTCGGCCGACGGCACCCATTGGGAGTTGCACACGGACAACGCGCCATGGGCCCCAAGGCAGTACCACGAGGTTGGCGTCTTTGATGAACGGATGTGGGTACTGGAGGGCTACGGCGAAAGGAACCGCAATGACGTGTGGCACTCAGAGAATGGTACTGATTGGCATGAAGTACCGGACACGCCGTGGAATGCCCGCCACGCGGCAAGTGTTTACACGTATAAGAACGCGTTGTGGATGGTCGCGGGCAACAATATGGAGAAAGATGTATGGAAGCTGGAGAGGATGTGAATGGTGAATCGTGCAATGGTTTCGTCGCTCCCCGAGGAGAGATGATCAAGACTTCGATTCAGATGAGTGGTAGACGTTCCGCAGTTCCGTACACAAAAAACGGCACCGAGGATGGCCCGCGCCAGAAGTATGCCGGAACGTCGAGCCACGCGCGGAGCCTATTTTTTCAGGCAGGTGGACAGGGATGCCCCCTTGGAGGGAAAATTGAGAATCTGAAAATAAAAAAAGTTCCCGCTGCGGGGAGCCACAACCGTTGATTCTGATACATCCCAGCCTGGGTTGGCCTTCAGTCTTCTGTTAGCACCGTGGATGTCTCCAATCCGTCGGTTTCCGCAGCGAGGAACTTTGTAAGGCGTTTTTCCGGATTCGGGCCTTTCCGAAAAAACCGCCCCTCCTGAAATCCCTGAACGAGTCAGGTTAATTCTTTACTAATTCACTACCCCATTTCTCAATCTGCCTTCTGGCAATTGCCTTCTTCATTCTGATAACTGCCGCTCTGCACGTACTCTTTTTGCAGCAGCGGAATTGTTCAACAGCGGTATCAATATGGATGCGTTTGAATTCGCTTTCTGCAAGAGCCTTACCGCATATACAACATTTGTCTTCCATGAACATGTTCCCCCAATCCTGGAGAAAGGAGGACCCGCTCGGCCCGGATAATTCTGGGATGAGAGCTCCGTTGAACTCACATCGTTTCTGTATCCGGGCAGAGCCGATTCCCCGTCTCAAAGATCTGTTTAACGGCTTCAGAGGTCAGCAATAAATCGTCTATATATTCGGCAAACCTCGCAAAAAGTTTAGTGGATTACTACAATTTGTGTGGGAACTATTCCTTCAACAGCCAGCGTCACAGATCTTTAAGAAACTCAGTTGCAGACCTAAGCTCATTCTTTATGACGTCTCGAACGGGCTGTCCTGCAACAGGGACATGAGTGCCGAGGAGAAGAAAGCCCTGGAAGTCCGCCCTCATCAGCCTGGCAAGATGTTGCTGCAGGTAGAGGGTTGTCTGATTGAGGGGAACGTCCTCAAAGCCATCGGCAGTGTGCCTGACACCCCTCAGCACGAATAACCCAAGCCGATCCTGAATGGACCTCAGCGCAGTTTCGGAGTAGTCTGCACCACCCAGACACAGCTCGACAGGGTCCATCATCAGGCGGATGGAAAGCTGGTTGATAAGTTGCAGCAGGCCGGTCGCGGAATAGTGGTCATGCGCCAATGTCTGGGGTCTTATCCCAAGGCAAACCTCAATATTTTGGGCTTTCTTCCGATCCATCACATTGCTGATTATCTGGGCCTCCTGGTAAAGCGCTGTGGCCAGTGCTGCGGGTTTGGCGGGTCTGGGAGAGGCAGAAATGACCAGCCTGGGTGTCTCGATAGTAAAGGCCGCCTCAATCGCGTCTCCCAATTCCTCCTCAAAGGCTGAACTGGAGTCGGTCTGTCGCAGCCACTCTAACGAGCTTATTCCTAGCCCGACCTCCTCCGCGGCCTGTTTGGCTGCCGCAAGATCCGTTTCCACTGTTCCCGCCACCTCGGGCCTGAGAATCAGGTGGTAGCCCTGGTAACCGGCTTCGGCTGCCAGGGCAATGGCGTCCTTACAGGGCAACTGACTGCAAGCTTGAGAGCTGAGGGAGAAACGCAACATTTGTGTCATCCGCTACATATCGATTTAGACATGACAGGTTTACCCCATGTTGTGTTGTATCCGCAAGTCTACAGCCCGCTTATCGTCAACAATTGTTTGCAGCCGCGGGAATATGATTGGTAGTCAAGCCTTGGTTATTCAGACTCAAAGAGCGATGTGACCTGTTCTGCGCCCCGGGTTCTGACTTCTCTGGCGAGAGCGTCCACAAACTTCTCTGCCGGGAGCGCACCCAGGTCTTTCTCGATTCCCCTCGCGCGTACGCTCACCTGGCCTGCATCTGCGTCCCGTGGGCCGACAATGAGCAAGTAGGGGATCTTCTGCTCAGCCCCTTCACGGATCTTGCGCTGGACACGTTCATCCGACAGATCAGCAGTGGCTCGGATACCGGCAGATTTAAGCTCGGCGAGGATGTGATTCGCGTACTCGTTGGATTTTTCGCTGATGGGCAACACCCGGGCCTGTTCGGGTGAGAGCCACGTGGGGAATGCGCCGGCGAAATGTTCGATAAGAACACCGACGAATCTCTCCATCGAACCAAATGGCGCGCGATGAATCATGACCGGCCGGTGCGGTTGGTTGTCCGCACCAGTGTACGTGAGGTCGAATCGCTCGGGCAGGTTGTAATCCACCTGGATAGTACCGAGCTGCCACTCGCGACCGATGACGTCCCTGACGATAAAATCGATTTTCGGTCCGTAGAAAGCTGCCTCGCCGGGCTCTTCGCTGAACGGAACCCCGAGGGATGCGGCCGCGTCCCGGCATGCTTGTTCGGCCTTGTCCCAGTTTTCCGATTCGCCGGTGTACTTGGTGGAATCAGGGCCTCGCAGACCGACGCGGACTCTGTAATCCCTCATATTCAGCGTGCCGAAAATGAGATTGACGATCTCCAGACAGCCGAGAATCTCATCAGCGACCTGCTCTTCCGTGCAGAAAAGATGCGCGTCATCCTGCGTGAAGCCTCGCACGCGAGTCAGTCCGCCGATTTCGCCGGACTGTTCCCAGCGATAGACGGTGCCGAACTCGGCGAGCCGAACCGGCAGGTCGCGATACGAGCGGGCCTCCGATTCGTAGATTTTGATGTGGTGCGGGCAGTTCATCGGTTTGAGCAGGTAGCCATCGATGGCATCTTCGCCCGTACTGTCGAGCCGATTGGCAAGATCCGCGCATGTGCATCCCTCCTGGACCAGCCCGTTGAGCGTCTCCCTGGTGATAACGGGCGGGTATTGGGAATCCTGGTAATAGGGGAAGTGGCCGCTCGTCCGATAGAGCTTGAGTTTGCCGATGTGCGGAGTAAAGACCTCCGAGTATCCCTGCCGGGCAAGCTCGGCCGCGATAAAGTTCTGAAGCTCCTTTCGAATGACGGCTCCGTTAGGCGTCCACAGTGCCAGGCCCTGTCCAACGTCTTCATCGATGTGGAAGAGTTTGTGCTTCTTGCCAAGGACCCGGTGGTCACGTTTTTTTGCCTCTTCGAGCTGCTGTAAGTATGCCTTAAGCTGTTTCTTGTCAGGGAACGCGGCGCCATAAATGCGGCTGAGCCGGTCCGAGTTTTCGTCGCCGTGCCAGTAGCTGGCCGCGATCGAGAGCAGTTTGAACGCACCGATTCGGCCCGTTGAAGGCACGTGCGGGCCGCGGCACAGGTCTTCCCAGTTCTTGCCGGGCTCGCCTGTGCAGTAGAAGGAAATCTGCGCATCGGGATCGCCGTCGAGGGCCCGGCCCGCATTATCGATTTTGAATTTTGAACCTTCATCCTTCAGCTTCGACATCCCGTCCTCCGCGGCCAGTTCGTAGCGGGTGAATGGCCGGTCTTCCTTGATAATGGCTTTCATTTCACCTTCGATGGCTTCGAAATCCGTCGAGGACAACGGTCGGTCGTCAGGAAACGCGATGTCGTAGTAGAAACCGTTATCCAGCGGCGGCCCGTACACGAGCAATGCTTCGGGAACGACCCGCTGAATGGCCTCGGCCATGACATGCGCGCACGAATGCCGGAGGAGATACAGGGCATCGGGATTGGGATCGCCTTCCCTCGTCTTCGAGGTAACGATGGCGAGTTCGGCGTGGTCACTGATGGTCGTATCGAGATCCGAAAGCTGGCCATTGACTTTGCAGCCGAGCGCGGCCTTGGCGAGGCCCGGGCCGATGTCTTCGGCCACTTTCATGGCTGTCACAGGTGCGCCATAGTCCATTACCGAACCATCAGGAAGCGTAATCTTGGGCATGGGTCACTCCGAATCGGTAGTTCTGAATCGCCGTTCTGGCTCTGAAGCCTGAAAGTATCGCGCGATTCGCGGCTGTCTCAATCAGTGTGGCTATTTGCCCAGCAAACGCCCGCCATCGGCAATCAGATCCTGGCCGGTGATGATTGGCGAATCCGTCACGAAAAACATCACTGCATTTGCGATGTCTTTCGTGTTTGCAGCGCGCTCCATCGGAGTGGCCTGTATGTTCTTTTCGATGAACTCACCAAAGCCCTCGACCCAACGTGTTTCCACGACGCCCGGGGAGACGGAGTTCACCCGAATCTCCGGTGCCAGCACACGGGCCAGGGATTTAGTCAGAGAATGAAGAGCTGCCTTGGACGCGCAGTAGGCGATAGAACTGCCGTTGCCGATATGGCCGGCCACGGAAGAGATGTTGACGATCGCACCTTCAGAATGCTTGCGCATTATTTTCACCGCGGCCCGGCTGGCGAAGAATGTGCCTTTGACGTTGACTGCCATGACCGCGTCCCACATGTCTTCCGTGAGAGAATCGAGCTCGTGGTGCGGGACAAACGAGGTCGTGCCGGCATTGTTGACCAGCACATCTAATCGCCCATACTTTTCGTCTATCGACTGCATGAGCGATATAACCTCTTCATCAGAGGCGACATTCGCCTTCAGAGCAACCGCATCACCGCTGAACTGCTTCGCTTCTTCAGCCGTGGCTTCCGCTTCCTTTTCGGAACGGGAGTAATTGACGATGACGGTCGCGCCTTCCTCCGCCAAGGCAAGTGAGCACGCCCTTCCGATGCCCGTTCCACCGCCCGTAACCAGAGCGACTTTTCCTTTCAGTTTCATGGCTGCGTTCTCCTGTCAAAAAAAAAACGTCTTCAGTAAGCATGAGAATATAGCCGCGGTGATCGGGGCAGTCACCCTGGCCTGGACATTCAGCGCAGACAGTCTTGCATGCGACGAGTGGAAAGTGCAGTTCCGGATACCAGTGCATAAAGTCACACCGGTGGTGGAAGCACTGCAAGTCCGGGTCGGCAAAGATGGCCGACTCTATTTCATAGGGCCGGGATTGATTGAATGCCGGGACGCCACGGATGGGCGGGTGTGGCGACAGGCTGTAGACGGCGAGAAGGGCTGGTTAGGCATCTATCTGGATACGGTCCAGAGAGGGGGCGTGCTCATTAAGGAGATCATCGATTGGCCCGCTCGCAAGGCCGGCCTCAGACCCGGGGATGTCATCACCAAGATCGGGGAACATCAGACCCCGCACGGAACGGCCCTCGTTCAGGCGGTTAAAGGTCTCAAACCGGGCGTTCGGTTGTCTGTCGAGTACCGGCGAGACGAAAAGCAGGCATTTACCGAAGTGACCATCGGCGCGCGCAAGAGGCCCCGACGTTTCCTTGGAGAGGACGCGGAGTGCATTTATCTGGCCTTCGATTTTCAGGTGCTTTCGCTGGAAAAGAAGAGCGGCAGGCAAAGGTGGAATGTGTTACTCGAGCCTCCGCCGGAAGCCCAGCCGGTAATCATGCTGGCAGGCAGCAAATATGTGCCAACACCCGCCTGGAATGAAGGTATCACGGCCATCGGCATGACCGAGGAGAGGCTGTTACTTTCGCTCGGCGGGCACCGGCTCATGGGATTGGACCTGAAAACGGGGCAGCCCATGTGGTCCCATGATTCGAGAACCGCGATGGCCGAACAGCCGCTGCTTCATGGGCAGGAGGTCATCTTCCTGAAAGAAGTGGGGCATACTGTCGGCTATCTGGATGCGAAAACGGGACAGCATAAGAGAGCATCAAAACTTGCCGGGGCAGGCCTGACCGCAGTGTTCAAAAGGCTTCTGCCGGCGAAGGCCGGTATAGCGATCATCGGTGAGAGAAACTTGCGTGTTCTCCTCGACGAGGGCGGTTCGTGGCGCCGGACCATCTCAGATGGAACCCTTGTTTCATCTACCGGGCAGTGGATTCTCCTTGCTCATGAGAAACTGGAGTGTCTGGACTCGGCGACCGGTAAACAGGTCTGGTCGCAAGAGTCAGCTCCATCAGAGACAAGGGAACTGGTCTGCATCGGTGACTTGGCAGGCGTAAAAACGGAGAAGGAGCATCTGATTGTCGATTGTTCTACAGGTAACAGATTACCCGCCACCGGCAGACCGGGTACCACAATCATTACCGCAGATGGAAGGCTCTGGGTACGGACTCGTCACGGGTCACAGACATCCGTGAACTCAGTGCCAGACAATCAGAAAATGACATTCGAAGGCCATCTGTTCTTATTCCACGCGTCCCATGGTTTGCTCGTGGCAGCCACGGACACCGAGCTGATAGTGATGAAAAGGAGCGATTAATTCGTGCCCCGCAAGTGCTCCCGGGAGCCATATGCCTCTGTCGAATCTTGGTGGACGGCGACAGTTTTTGCTCCCCTTTGTTCATTCAAAGCCCTTTCATCCAGGTAGTCCTGCTTATCCTCCCAAGTACCTGCCTGAGGTATACCAGCTCTTGAGACGGCGGCATCGAAAGCATCGCTCGGCTTGCCGGTGGAGAACTGAACAGCAGCTTTGATTTCCTGGTCGACCTTCCCTTCGTAGACCTCCCTATGTACCCATTTCCTGTTTCTGGGTTGTGGGATCGTAAATACCTGCTGGCATTGCCTGCATCGCATCAGCTTGCCTGCGAATTCCGATCGGCCTTCATAGCACTGACCGCAAACACAACGTATTTTGAACTGCATCTTGGCCTCAGAGATTCTGGTGGGCCGTTCAGTTCGCATTCCTCGTACCGATCGAAGCCACGAGCGTTCAGTAACCACATTTGCCCTTGAATCGCGTATATAGAAACTGAACGCTTGTGCAGACGGCTCTCTTTGCCAATAGATAACTTCTTTTGCTGCCAGATGTTGGCCAGCTCCTCTCAGAAAGCTTGTTTCATGCGTGAGGCAAGAGGAGTTAGCTGACCTCCTCTGACTCGGACTCGGGATCGAATTGAAAACCGGCTGACCATAGAAAAAAACGACGCTGTGGTTAGAATGCCGTCCTTCAACTATGACCTTCATCCATGAGCGCAGAAACAAGAGATCCCACCTCTGATGCCCCCGCCGAGCTCGTGCTGATTGAGGAAGGCCTTCGATATAAGCTGATGAAGGAAGTGACCCAGATCGGGCGGCTTCCCAAGTGCGACATCCCCCTTGATGATCACCGCGTTTCCCGGGTGCATGCAGAGGTGAAGCGATCCAGTAGAGGCTACCTGCTGCAGGATATGAGCCACAACGGCTCAAAAGTGAACGGCCAAAAGGTGAAGCGGGCGCTCCTCCAGGATGGTGACGAGTTGATGATTGGCAAGAAACTCCTCACTTTCTATCACCAATCTCGGACGAAAAACCGGAACATTCCGCCTGAAGAGAGGAAGGCAGGCAAAGATCTTAGCCTGCTCAAAGATCTCTATGATCAAGTCTCCGAGGACTGAGCTCGCCGCTTGGGTTTCTTATTGGATTTTGGCTCAGGAGGCCTTTTTGAGGGATTCATCTCTTTGATCAGGATGGAGAGCACATACGCGCCCACCAGAGTCTCGGGGAAGAACTTGTAGTCATTCAGCCAGGCGATGAACGGGCTGAAGTTCTCCAGCAAATCGCCCGCGGCGTACAACAGAAATCCCGCCCAGAACCCGCACTTGACGACTTGCGACCAGAAGTCCGTGTCCGAGCCGGACTGTCTTTTGATTTCCCGGAGTTCTTTCAGTGCCCTCAGCAGGCAGTAGCCCACGCCCGCTGCAACTGAGGCATGGAATACTACGTGGGATTCATATCCTGCATCCGGCTCGAAGAGAAAGTAGATCGATGCATACAGAAGCACAAAAAAAGCCCGAATAACCCAGGGCTTTGCCTTGCTCTCCTTCTTCTGCTCAGAGGAATCTGGTTTTACTTGGACGGCGTCCACGCAGGCTTCCATATTGATGACTGTAACGAGATCGGCTGGATGAAACGCCGCGCTGAAACCCACAAAAAGAAAGGCTGGTAAGTTGTACTTACCAGCCTTGGCTTTGACAAACTGTTCGTTACTAGAATGGAGGGCCCAGATACTGTCTGATAGTCGTGGATGTAGTCACGACCGATGTGGAGGCAATGGTCGTGGTGACCGGGACACTGGTGCTCGCAGCGGTCGTCGAGCCCGCTGTACTGCCTCCACTGGAACTGGAGCTGCCGCTGCTGCTGCTGCTGGTAGAGCTTCCACCGGAGCCACCGCCTCCGCCTCCTCCGCCTCCTCCGCCGCCACTGCCGGAACTGCCGGAACTGCCGGAGCTGGAACTGCCACTGCCTCCGCTACTGCCTCCGCTGCTGCCTCCTCCGCCTATAGAAGTGGTGGCGACACTCGTGGTTTGACTGGTTGTGGAACTGGTAGATGTAGAAGAGGTAGTTGAGGTTGATGAGGTGGTGGAATAATCCTCTTCCCAGGTACCGAGGATAGTCTCTTCACCTTTCACACATTCCACATGGCCGGCGACAAAGAGGATATTGCCGCATTCGCCATTACCGTGATTTAACGCGACACGATAGGTGGTATTGGGTGTAGGCAGCGGGGCGACAATTGAGTCAGTGATATAGGTGAATTCATCGTTATTTCCGCCGAACTCTAGGGAGTTGGAGCCTCCCTCGTCCGCGTCATATTCGAGAAGCAAGACGGCTCTTACCGCGTCTTCGATCGTATCCAGCGATTGATAATCTCGAATGCCCAGACCTGCATAACTGGACCGCACGCCCTGGAGATTCAACATTTGCTTCTCGCCGGTAGGGCACACAAAGAGTCTCCCGCTGGCACTGCCGGTATTACCATCACGCGGCTTGACGATGAAGTAGTCGCCAGGAGGCTGGTTTGCCATTTCGGGGAACTGACCAACATACTCATCACGCGGTTTGTATCCGTACTGTCCTTCTTTGAAGTAACCGATCATGCCGACCCAATTATATCCGGAAAACTCCGGCAGCATCCCGTTATTCTGGAGTGCATACTGGTTAACCATACTACCCAGCGCTTTCATATTGCTCTGGCAGTTCACGAATGCGGCCTGTGCCATCGCCTTATTGATACCGATTACCAGCATGGCAAAGATGATGACAATAATCGTAACGACGACCAGCAACTCGATAAGGCTGAAGCCGTTTCGCTTTCTGAATTTCATGGTGTCCTCCGGGTAAAACTCGAACTGAGCATTCGTCGAATCGTTAGATGCCAGAAACCCCAACGAGGTTCCGTTTTTTCTTGGCATTTTGAGAAAAACCAGCGCAGTTATAAGTGCCCCCCCTTGATTGTCAAGTCTCTGGTAACCAGATGGTTTATGTGCTGTTCCTGTTTAACCTTGGAACCTGACACGTAGAATGCGCCTCTAAGGAGCGATCCTTCCCCTGGACGGAAATGAACGTGTCTGACAACAACATTCATGTATCACTTGTCATCCCGACCAAAAACGAGGCGGAAAACCTGGAAGAGGTATTTCGTGCCTGTGAACCACACGGGGACGAGATCCTCATCGTAGACGGCCATTCAACAGACAATACAAGGGAACTGGCTGAAGAACTGGGCGCAAGAGTGATCCTCGACAATGGCAAAGGCAAAGGTGATGGAATACGCGTTGCAGCCGAAAATGTCCGAGGCGATATCGTTGTCTTTATTGATGCAGATGGCTCTCACATCCCCGAAGACATTCCCAAGCTGGTCGAAATGATTGACCGCGACGAAGCCGACCATGTCTCCGCTTCCCGTCTGATGGGCGGATCGAGCGAGCTTCACGGCGGCTTTGACGAATTCTTCAGGCTGATGGGAAGCTCCTTCATTACCGCATGCATCAACTGGCGCTTCAAAGTGAGATTGAGTGAAAGCCAGAACGGCTTCCGCGCCATCAAAACCGAGGTGCTCCGCGATCTCGGGCTCGTGGAGAACATCACCACCATCGAGCAGGAAATGATCATGAAGTCCCTGAAAAAGGGGTACAGAATGGGAGAAGTGCCCAGCCACGAACACGCCCGCAAGTTCGGCGAATCCAAAATAAAGCTCAGAAAAGTCGCCTTCCGCTACGTGTACACGCTCTTCAAATATCTGTTCTTCTAGATGTCAGTACTGTTCGCTTGCCCTCCAGGTCGGCGCTTTTCGGCCCTGGCTCTGGAATCTTGTCACCTTGAATTGCCAATATCTCGCTCGAACGCCTTCTGCAGTTCCTGCAAACGCGCCACGACATCCGGGTGCTGTTCGGCCAGATTCTTCATCTCTGTCACATCCTGCTCCAGGTTGGCGAGGAACAGCCGGTCTTCAGCGGTCAGCGGCGCTTTCTTTGAGTTGTCTCTTGGATTACCCAGGAGTTTCCATTGCCCCTCACGAACAACCCATTGGGCGCGGCCGCCCCTGCCAAGTCGCCAGTAAAACGTACTGTGGGGAGTTGGCGCGTTCTCTTCCTTGATGGTTTTCAGGATGCTTTTGCCGTCGATTTTGTGTTCAGGCAGCTCTGCACCACACACCTCTGCGATTGTCGGCAGCCAGTCGCAACCAACCGCAAGTTGATCCCGTACTTCGCCCTCGGGCACGCTGCCCGGCCAGGAGACGATGGCCGGCACCCGGATACCGCCCTCGAACAGACAGCCTTTTGCCCCTCGGTATTTGCCGGAGCTGCCGCCCCCTCCGAAAGCACGGTCTTCCCTCGAGTGGCCATGGTCCGACTGGAAAACGATCATCGTTTTCTCGCGAAGGCCAAGCTTTTCGACATGGTCGACCACCAAACCGATGCGTTCATCCATCGATGAAATGAAGGTCGCATATTTATCCCTCGGATGTTTCAAGTCCTTGTATCTTTCACGCCATTTTGCCGTGCCCTGCAGTGGATAGTGCGGCCAATTGATTGCCCAGTAGAGAAAGAACGACTTCTTCTGATTCTCTTCAATGAACTTCCTGCATTCGCGAACCATCGAGTCGCCGAAGTAAACGCCCTCCTCCCAGATCTCCACTCCGTCGCGCCACAGGTCGTGACGGTTGGGGCCGGCCCAGTAAAAGAAGTGCGAGTAATTATCGATACACCCCCCCATGTGCCCGAAGGACGAATCAAAGCCTTGCCCGTTCGGCATCGTCTCCGCCGTGTAGCCGAGATGCCATTTGCCAACATGTCCGGTCGCATAGCCTGCGGCTTTGAGCATTTCGGCAATCGTTACCTGTTCGGCCGGCATGCCCGGCCTGCCTTTGGAGGAGGAGACATTGCCAGCCACTCCCGCCCTCGCCGGGAAACGCCCGGTCAGCAGACCCGCCCGCGAAGCCGAGCAGATAGCGGACGGCGAATACATCTGAGTAAACCGGACCCCGCTCGAAGCAAGCCTGTCGATATTCGGCGTGAACAGATCTTTCGAGCCATAGCAATTGGCATCGATGGAGCCCTGGTCGTCTGTGTAAATGATAATGACGTTCGGCCTGCCTGGTTCGCCATAGAGGAGCGTGGAACAGACCAGTACGGCAAAGATGTTTGTCAGGTGAATCATGAAGTGTGTCCCGCAGTGGATTTACAGACGGAGCTAATTTGCATGCGTGCTCAGGGCCGTCAAGCAATCAGGAATTACCAGGCAACCTGATTCCAGTGGAGACCAGTCGCGCGGTCAACGTCTTTCTGCGCTCCGTTCACGAACTTTTTACAAAGGATTTACACGGATCTCACCATCGCATTTTTCGAGAGTCTAAGATCTCTGCGCATTCACTGGACCATTCGGCGGAGCCGCCCGCGCTGGATGATTGAGTTCCCTGATTGACTGATGCACCCAAAGGAGGACGCTATGAAACCTGCTCTCATTTTACACTATGCAAAGATTCTGGTTCTGGCCGCCTGCGTGGCTCCGAGCATTCGGGAGGGTGCTGCGGAACAAGTGAAATTCGATGTCGAGATGAGCCATCCCGTGCTCAAGGCGGATGGCAAACAGAAGACATATCTCAAGATCACACTCACCGGTTTCGAAGTCGAGCGCAAAAAGGATCGGACGCCGGCAAACATTGCGATGGTGATTGACAAGTCCGGATCGATGACAGGCTCAAAGATCGAGAAATGTAAAGAGGCCGCGCGCCTGGCCATCGACATGCTCGACCCCAATGACATCGTTTCCGTCGTTGCCTACGATTCCACCGTCAGCGTCCTTGTGCCGGCGACGAAAATATCTGATCGAAGTGCGGTCATCGATGGGATCAATCGGCTCGCGCCGGGTGGCCAGACTGCCCTCTTTGCCGGTGTGAGCAAGGGGGCAGCGGAGGTGCGCAAATTCCTGGACAAGAACCACATCAACCGCATCGTCCTGCTTTCGGACGGGCTGGCGAATGAGGGGCCCAGTTCCCCCTCGGATCTGGGCTCACTTGGAGCGTCGTTAGCCAAAGAGGGCATTTCGGTGACGACACTTGGCCTCGGCGCCGATTACAACGAGGACTTGATGACCCAACTGGCCGGCAAAAGTGATGGCGATCATGCCTTTATCGAAACTCCTCAAGATCTTGCCCGGATTTTCAAGATGGAGTTCGATGCCATCCTGTCTATTGTCGCCCAGGAGGTGATGGTGAAAGTTACCTGTGCCGAAGGTGTCCGGCCTTTGCGGGCGCTGGGGCCGGAAGCCGAGTTCGCGGGAAACTCCGTGACCGTTGATTTCAATCTGATGTACAGCGGGCACGAGGAATACATCCTGCTCGAACTGGAAGTCCCGGCCAAAGCCAGCGGAACGGCGCTCGAGGTCGCCAAAGTTGAAGTTACCTACAACAACCTCGTGACGGAGGCGAGGGCCAGACTTTCGCAAACAGCAACAGTCGCGTTCTCCGATTCCATTAAACTCATAGCAGCAAGGGCGAATTCCAGAGTGCTCGTGGCCGTCGCTGCGCGGACAGCAGTCCTGAAAAACGAGGAGGCCACCGAACTGAGGGATTCCGGAAAGGTCCGCGAAGCCCGGCAACTTCTCATTGGCAATGCTGCCTACCTCTCTCGCAAATCAAAAGAATTTGATTCGAAGTTCCTTGACGAGATGATGAAAGCGAATCTCAAAGATGCAGAAAGCCTCTCGCCGGAAAAATGGAGAATCCGGAGAAAGATGATGCGAGATCGGCAGCATAGGATTTATCTAGGTCCCAGGTTCTGAATCGGTGACATGATGTGCGACTGAAGCTAGCGCTGATACTTCTGGTGATCGTGCTGACGCCACTGGCCCTTCTGGCCTGGCTGGGGTTCCGTGTGGCCCGGATTGAGAAGGAGGCTGTCCAGCACAGATTCCATCAACTGCTTCTGGGCAAGCTGAGAGAGACCCGCTCGGTGATTTCAGATCACCTCATGCAAAAGGAGCGGGAGCACCTGAAGATCCTCAGGGCCGTTCCAATAGAAACAACAGCACTTCGCGACCTGGTGCGGAGCAGACCGCTCGTTCGCCAGATCTTCGTTGCCCAAGACGATGGAATCCGAATCCATCCTCCGCTGGAAGGTCCGCTGACCGCATCCGAAAAGGAGTTCCTCCGGCGGACATCAGAGGTCTGGAAGAAAGGAGCCCTGGCGGAACTGTCAGGGCCGCCAGGTGAAACAACAAAATCCGAAGACGGTTCGCTCTTTAATCGATCGAGCCATCATGGCTGGTATTCCTGGTATTGGGACAGCGGGCTTCATCTGATTTTCTGGTGGCGCAGCCCGGCAAAGCAGATCATTGGTTTCGAGGTGGACAGGGCTCGGATTCTGGCGGACATCATCGGAGCGTTGCCCGATACGGACCTGTTCGAACCGAGTCTGCCTGACGGCCGGATTGCGCTTACCGATTCCACAAAGGGGACTCTTTACCAGTGGGGCAGCTACCAGCCCGAAAAGTCAGAGGCCCCAAGGGTCAGCCTTGGGCTGGATTCGCCGTTGAAGGCCTGGAATTTGAGCTTCTATACGTCCGGCGCCGGTTTCAGTGAAGATATCGGAAGAGGCGCTTTCCTGAATCTGTTGT
Source organism: Planctomycetota bacterium (assembly GCA_030740295.1). Next base: position 1,596 of record JASLXP010000642.1, on the reverse strand, counting down.
TCGTCCTCGTCGCTGTTGGCATTGCTCTCGGCGGGCTGGCCACCTATTTCTGGCGCGAACATTCACGCGAAATGCGTGAGGCCGAACAGCGTGTGAATTTCGTCAACCAGGTGTCCCACGAATTGAAGACGCCTCTGACCAATATCCGCCTGTATGCCGAGCTGCTGGAGGATTCGCTCCCCGAAGACGATCCGAGAGGCGAAAGGTACATCGAGGTGATCCTCTCAGAGAGCCAGCGGCTCAGCCGGCTGATCGGCAACATCCTGAGCTTTGGCCGCAAGCAAAAGGAAAAAGTGCGGGTGCAGAAATCGCCTGGCTCCGTGGATGTATCCATCCGTTCGATGCTCGACCTCTTTTGCCCTTCGCTGGATGAAAAGGGTATCAGGGTGACGACTGCTTATGGCGCGGATGCTGAAGTTCGATTTGATCCCGACGTCTTGCAGCAGATCCTCGGCAATCTCATCAGCAATGTGGAAAAATACGCAACGGAAGGAAAGCTCATGGAGGTGACCAGCAACCAGGAAGCGGATCGGACAACCATCACCGTTTCAGACCGCGGCCCAGGTATCCCACTCAGGCAGCGGGAAAAGATCTTTCAGCCTTTTTACCGCCTCAGCAATCGAACGTCCGATGGAGTTGCCGGAACGGGAATCGGTCTGTCCATCGCAAAGGACCTCGCACAGATTCATGGGGGAGACCTTGTCCTGCTTAGAACCTTACAGGGAGCCAGCTTTCAGTTGACACTACACACACCAGGGAAGAACAGAAATGACAGTGCTGATAGCTGAAGACGATCCCAACACCCTGGCCGGTCTCTGCGAAGTTCTGGACTCCGAGGGATACCGAACTCTGTCCGCCGGAGACGGCGAAAGCGCGCTCGAGCTCTTCCACAGGGAACAGCCGGATTTTGTCTGCCTGGATATCATGATGCCCGGACGCAGCGGCTATGACGTTTGCCGGGAAATCCGCCGCACGAATACTTCGATACCGATCATCTTCATCAGCGCCAAGTCCGAAGAGATCGATAAGGTCCTCGGCCTCGAGCTCGGCGCCGACGATTTCATCATAAAACCTTTCGGTACGCGCGAAGTCATCGCCCGAATCCGCGCTGTCAGCCGCCGTTGCCTTTCAGCCAGAAAGAAGGAGGAACTGCCACCGTCCTTCACCATCGGCGATCTGGATGTGTTGCCTGCAGAGCTCCGGGCCAGGCGTAATGACGAGACCTTTGACCTGAGTCTGCGGGACGTGCAGCTTCTCGAGTTCTTTCATGCCAACCGCGGCAAGGTCCTCGACCGCAACACGATTTTCAATCACTGCTGGGGCACCGATTACTTCCCCAACAGCCGTACCCTCGACCAGCACATCGCAAAGCTGAGGAAACGTATCGAGCTCGACCCCCGCAATCCACAAATCATTCGCACCGTGCACGGAGCTGGTTACAGGTATGAATAAAGGGACACCTCCTCCTACGATACAAGGTCGTAAATGAGGCCGGAAACGGAGTTGGAGTAACGGCTTTATCCGGGGCTGTGCGGAGGGAAGAACCCCGCTAAAGCCGTTACTACCAAACCGGTTTGCGCCACCGGTAGCTTGGAT
>JASLXP010000641.1 GCA_030740295.1 Planctomycetota bacterium | reverse complement strand
CGCTCTTCCATTACGCCTCCATCAAAACTCATCGCTCTTTGCCTTGCCCGCTGGCCCATGGTCTGTCTGAGTTCCGTGTCCCCTGCGAGTCGGGAGAAAGCACTGGCGAAAGCCTGCGGATTCATGTCGACGATCGTTCCCGTGTCTCCGAGCAACTCCGGAATCGGATCTGTCGCGCAGGCAACGACGGGTAGTGCCGCCGCCATGGCCTCCAGAATCGGGATACAGAATCCCTCGTAATACGTTGCCAAAGCAAAGATGTCGGCCTCCTGGTAGAGCCGGTGGATCTCAGCATTGGGAACCATGGGGATAAACTCCACACGGTCTTCGATTGCGAGCTCTTGAGCAAGTGCTTTGGAGCTCTCTTCCAGTTCTCCCTGCCCGACCAGCTTCAATTGCACGCCCGGTGCGGCATGAACTGCACGCAGGAGACACTCCGGGTTCTTCTGCCGATCCAGGCGCATGACACACAGTATGGTGACCATATCCCGAGCAGGCCTGCTGGTTTCGGTCTGTAGAAACTGTGAGAGATAAACCCGGTTGTAGTTGGTAATCATTCTCCGCCCGCCATGAGCTCTCACGTACTTATGCAGGTAGTTGCTGACACAGAGAATGACCGATGCGTTTCTGAAGGTGTACTGCACAAGAGGTTCCACGAGCCGAAGCAGGATCTGTCGTTCGTAGCGCCGCATGATATCGATGTCATTGTGTATCGAGCCGATGCAGGGTATTCCCAGTCTCTTGCCAGCAAAGGCACCTAGGCTGCCACTGTGCCAGGGGCCATGCGCTCGAATCAGATCCGGATCCAGGCGACGAATGATGCGCGTAATTTTGAAGTAGTAGAAAGCCAGCGTAAGCGCAGTCGGCCGGCCAACGGCGTGAATGTGGAGCTCAGCATCCCCCACCAGGGCCTGCACCTTTTCAGGCTCGATATCGGATTCGTTCAGGGACAGGATGTGTACTTCGTCGAACAGACCACAGGGGTTCCAGTATCGGGCCTTGATTTCGCCCTTCTCATAGTACTTGAAGATCTGGTCACCCGGGATGACTACAAGTCGTCTCATTTTAGCCCGATTTGACTGTGTATTCTGGTTTTCAAAGCTGAGAAATCAAGATTTGCTGTACTAGGCAGCTCGATAGTCCTGCAATTCCTCAATCATCTCGTTCACGTCATGAAAGCGGTTCCTGGTCTCCTTCTGCAGTGCCTTACAACAGATTTCCTCAAGCGCTGCGGGGATGTCCCGATCCGGCGCTGCTTCGCTGGGCCTTGGGAAAGGTTCATTCAAGAGCTTCTTGGTGACCTCGCTGACGGTTTCCCCACAAAGGAGTGGTTGATGGGTCAAAATCTCGTAGAGGACAATGCCAAGGCTAAACACATCCACGCGGCCATCAATGTGGGCATCGCCCCGGGCGAGTTCAGGCGCCATGTAAAGCGGTGTGCCGTAGCGGCGGCCCACGGGGGTCAGCGCCGGGTCCTCGTCATGGCCCATTCCTTCCCCGGCAAGTTCCGGTTCACCCCAGACCTTGGCCAAACCCCAGTCTATCACATAGGTCGCGCCAAATTCGCCCGCCAGGATATTGGCGGGCTTGAGGTCACGATGGATGACGCCGTGCTGATGCGCGTAGGCAACCGTCTGGCAAACCTGAATGAGAATGTCGATCTGCGCGGCAAGCGTGAAGACCCTGGCGGTGTGTTCATCGCCCTCCTTGAGTGACTCAATGATATTGCGCAGGTCACGCCCGCAAACGCGCTTCATCGTAAAGAAAAGCGAGCCGGTGCGGTCACGGCCCAGTTCATAGACGGGCACCGTGCCGGTGTGGGGAATATTTGCCGTCACGCGCGCCTCGCGCAGGAACCGTTGGGTCTCAATTTCATCATCCCGCAGGTGGTCATGCAGGGTTTTATAGACGACGGTGCGGCGCAGGTTTTCATCAAAACAGGAATAGAGCCTGGCCGTGCCTCCCTCGGTCATCGGCTTGAAGTTCGTGTACTTGAGCGAACCGCTCTTCCAGTGCAGCGCAAACTTCTGGTCGGTCTCCGCCAGTCGGAAAAACCCATCGCCCGGATCCGGCACACTGGATGTAGATTTATCTGCCAACTTTATTCTCCGATCATTATTCGCAAGTGGCTATACATCAAAGATACTGCGGACCTTGAAGACAAGTAAAACCCCCTAAAGTCTTGAGAAAAACCACCGAATGTGGTATAGACTAGTCTAGTGAGATTGATTCGGACCATTGCGGCTTTGACGGTGCTGGCGGCCTGGCTGCCGGCCACCTCGCATTGTTTGCTTGGCGCAGTGGACTTGATACGGATCACCTGTTGCCAGGAACCTCACAGCCATGGCGATGGCGAATCGGAGCACAGCCACGACGATTTTGGTAGTTGCAGCGTCGTGGAATCTGGAAACTACAAACTTTCCGCGAAGGATGCGTATGACCTCGCGTTTCATCCCACATTTTGCTGGCCACTGCTTCCCTCAAGCATTCCCGCCCTGAACCCAACCAAGGCCCGCCCAGATTCAGGCCGCGCGCCGCCCGACCTTACTCCCCGCTGGCAATTTATCACCCGCACCGCCATCCCCGGCCGTGCGCCTGCTATTCTTTAAAGGAACCAACGCTGGTTCCATCCCCTTTTCATGACCGATCAGGGTCGTGTCGTGCCCATTGCAACAATACTTTATAATGAAACTGACATTACAATTTTTCATCATCGCGCTCACCACTGGCTGCTGGGCCACCGTGCCACCGGGCCATGACACCGCGCGGCAAATACAGTCTGCGAGTGGCCTTGCCACAGCCATTGCTTTCCACACCGACTCGCTGCCGTTAAACGCCGCCAAAGCCAGCAACACCCTCACTCTTTCCGAAGCCATTGAGGGGGCACTGCGGCAATCGGCTGAATTGCAGATCGCCCTCGCCGAGGTGCGCGTAGCGCAGGCTGAAGCG
>JASLXP010000640.1 GCA_030740295.1 Planctomycetota bacterium | reverse complement strand
ATCTTGCTTACGACGATCGACCTCACTGAGGATTGGCAGGGATGGCGCGCCAGTGAAATAGAAGAGGTCCTTGAATCTGAGGAAGACTGGGAAGGTGGAGACCTCCCGCTCGAAAGATCGGAATACGGCACGGTCAGAGTGCCTGCACGACAATTGAGAGACCCAGGTATCTTTCAAGAGGATGGGCAGACTTACCTGCTTTATTCTGTCGCAGGTGAACAAGGCATCGGAATAGCGAAACTGCATAGAGTCTAGGCCGGAACAATGAAAGTCGGTTTATTTATTCCCTGCTACGTTGACCAGTTTTATCCGCATGTTGGGATGGCAACGGTCGATCTGTTGAAGAAATTTGGCGTCGAGATCGATTTTCCATCGGGGCAGACGTGCTGCGGTCAGCCGATGGCGAACACCGGGTTGACTGAGGAAACGCGGCCGCTGGCGCAGCGCTTTCTCGAGGTCTTTAAAGAGTATGAATATGTTGTGTGCCCTTCTGGCAGTTGCACTTCCATGGTGCGACACCATTACGACGACTACCTTGACGGCAAAGATGGATTCACGGATCTCAAGTCGAAGACTTTTGAGCTCTGCGAATTCCTGGTTGATGTGCTGAAGGTTGAGAAGGTCAAAGGCAAGTTTCCATATCAGGTCGGCCTGCATCAGAGCTGTCACGGGCTGAGGGGATTGAGGCTTGGCAGCTCAAGTGAGTTGGCTGGTCGCTCGTTCAGCAAAGTTCAACAATTGCTTGATGGCCTGGAAGGTATCTCCCTGAGCGAGCTCAGCCGACCGGATGAATGCTGCGGCTTTGGGGGCACGTTCGCCGTCTCAGAGGAAGCGGTCTCATGCATGATGGGGTTGGATCGGGTCCACGATCACGAACAGGCCGGCACTGAAATCCTCACGGCGAATGACATGTCGTGTCTGATGCATCTGGATGGGTTGATTCGCAGGCAGGGAAAGAACATCAAAGTCATGCACGTGGCTGAGATTCTTGTGGAAGCCACCAGCAATTAAAAGGGCTGCCCCATTTAAGATGCTTGCGTCGCTGGAGTCGGGCGATAGATATGACTTTCCCTGACATGACGAGAGACAACATGACTGAACTGACGCTGAGACAAGGGACAATTGTCACTGAAGAGGGCGAGACCCAGGCGGACATAAGAATTGTCGATGGCAAGATTGCCGAGATAGGCGAAGTTTCCCAAGGTGGTAAAACGCTCGATCTGGATGGCCTGCTGGTGATGCCGGGCGTCATTGACGCGCACGTCCATGTGCGTGAGCCAGGGGCCACTCACAAAGAGGACTTTCGATCTGTGTCCGAAGCCGCGCTCGCAGGAGGTGTGACCGGTTTCCTGGATATGCCGAACAACGATCCTCCAACGATTGGTCTGGAGGCGCTCAACGAGAAGCGGCGCCTGGCTGCGGAAAAGTGCCTGGTAAATTACGGATTTTTTCTTGGGGCCACATCCACCAACATTGAAGATCTGAATCAGATTGAGAATGTCGCCGGCATCAAGGTCTACCTGGGATCCAGTACCGGCAATCTTCTCATTGATAATCTGCAGGACTTCGCCCGCATCGTCGCCGAGACGAACAAACTGCTCGTGCTTCACGCGGAAAACGAGCAGCTCCTTCGTTACTTCGATGAAGTCAAACGTGACACCGCGATGCATCACGAAATTCGTGACAACGTGGCCGCGGCGGTTTCAGTGGCCGAGAGTCACCTGCTTTCTGAACGATTCAACAAGCGAATGCACATTGCTCACCTGAGCACGAAAGAAGAGATAAACATCCTTCGTCTGCACAAGACGAAGCGCATGACCTGCGAGGTCTGCCCGCACCATCTGTTCATGTCCAGCGACTATTTCAAGGAAGAGGGCAACCTGGGCAAGATGAATCCTCCGCTGCGAGAAGAAGCCAGTGTCGAAGCGCTCTGGACGGGTATCCAGGACGGCCTCGTCGACATCATCGCCACCGACCACGCGCCGCATACTCTTGACGAAAAGGAAACGGATTACTGGGCCGCCCCTTGCGGTGTTCCTGGAATCGAGACATCTCTGCCTTTGATGCTGGATGCCGCGCTGGGCGGGCGCATCAGTTTGCAGAGACTTCAGAAGATCATGTGCACCCGCCCGGCCGAAATCTATGGAATGAAAGGGAAAGGCAGAATCGAGCGCGGCTATGATGCTGATCTGTGCATCATCCGCCGCGAGGCAACCCACAGACTCCTCAACGAAAATCAGCGAACCAAGTGCGCGTGGACTCCGTTTCACGGAACGGAACTGAAGGGCAAAGTCGAGATGACACTTGTCGGGGGCAAAGTGAAATTCAGGGAGGATGAAATCATTGATGATGCTCCCGCGGGTGAGATTCAATTCGAATGCCCTTGAAGGCAAGGTCCTCACAAAAAGAGAATCTGCTGGTCACGCAATGCGTCCCTGGCCGCCGGACTCTCTTCCGGGGTGACCTCTCGCAACCATGCCGCGCAAGCGAGAGCTGCGAGCACGGTATAAAAGTGCGATCTGGTATTCATCACGGTGTTTCCTGGGTCATCCGGCGAGCAAGACCGAAGCTAGGCTTTTGCTGACTTTTTGTCTCGCGGTTATTTCCAGACTTTCCTTAATAGGGCAAGCACGTGACTGTATACGGTTGATGCAGCGTTCGCTGTCGGGATGAACTCCTTGCTGTTGTCACCCATTGTGGCGTGGGCGTCTCGCCAGTGGGCAGAGAACTCACGGCCCTTCACCGGTGAGACGCCCGTACACGTCTCATCAGCTTGGAGGCATACCGGTCTGATTCCGCTCGTTCAGTGGATCCCCATCAGCGGGTCCACTCGATGACTACCATATCGTGCACCTCGAAATCGCGGAGTTGTGCCGTGACGGCATTTTCGACTGTGGTGAGTTTCAGTTCCGTACTCGTGTCCGGATAGAAAATCCGCTTGACCTTTTTCCCTGCGTGCGTGGGAACGGTCAAGGCCCCTCCTTTTACACCATTCGACTTTGTGTCATAGTCGAGAAGGTGGATCATCCAGCGGTTCTGTTCTGGTTGTTGTCGCACGGTTACCTCGACCTCCTTTGAGATACCGGTCACCTCCACCGGCAGCTTACCTCCCTGGTGTGCCAATCCTCCTCGGACCATCGCCTCCAACAGTTCGCGGACGTTCATCCAGAAGTCATATCCATTCGGGCTCATCTCCCATTCGGACGAAGTATGGGATAGAGCCGGGAAGTTTGGCGTCCAGAAATAACAGAGGCCCTTGCTGACTCTGTTCAAGGTCAGCGCAGGATCGCCATTGCTGAACGAAGCCAGCACTTGAGCGGATGCAGGCTTAACCTTGCTGTAGCCCAAGGGCATGTCGTATTCGCACACGGTGCCCGGAACAATCCGCGGCAGAAAAGCCGCAGCCTTTTCGGTCACCTTGTAGAGGCCCAGTGACTTCACGGGCTTCACTGCTCGGTGGACAAATGGCCGGAAGTTCTCCGGGGCGAGACCGGACACAGCTTTGACGCTCGCCTGCCCTCGCTTAATGCCGTAGGTGTCGATCCGCTCCGGATCGTTAACACCGACATTACTCAAATAGTCCAAGCCAAAGAGGCCGGCCAGCAGGTAGTTCTTTCTTGGAACTGTTCCTTGGGTGAAGAGGGAGGTCGTGCCGTTGGCGATCAGCACGCCACCGTTGTTGACCCATTTGCGAAGCAGGGCAGCTTGTCCGTCGGTGATGATCTTAGCATCGAAGAGCACGAGGATGCGGTAGCGAGCGAGCTTCTCGGGAGTCAGGGTCTCAGTCCAGATAATATCGGTTGGCACATGCGATTGGTTGAGCGCCGTCCACAGGGCGACCTGGTTTTGTGTCCATCGGTCTTCCATCTGCCAAGCTCCTGCTCCTGGTTCCAGGAAGGACACGCAAGACATCTCACTCAACCCCAATGCTACGTTCGCCGCGGATTCAGGGACGGCCAGGTACTCCCGGATCTTGCGGGCTTTCCGAAACATCTTCCTGAGGTTTCCCCAACGGGAAGCGTTCCAAGTCCACATCACATAAGTCGAGGCCTGTCCGAAAACCTGGTTCAGGGAGAAATTGTAGAAACACTCGCCGTGCATCAGGTGCTGGGCGAAGCCGCGAATCTCGTGGGCGGGAGACGGGCTGTACCAATTGTAGAATTCACACATCACGGGGCGGGCCTCGCCATCTTTGTGCATCTCCATTGAGAAGCTGTTGTGGCGGCCGAACGACTGGTAGTTTTCAGGGCCGCTGGCGTCGATAGCCGCTCCGGCCTTGCCCGTCACACCGGGATAAGCGACACGGCGACCGTCGCTTTCACTCCAGGTGAAGGCGCATCCCTTGCGTAAGCCGCTGATCCATTCCTGATCTTCGCGCCAATGCTCGACCAGTCTCTCTGCTTGAAACAGCAGGTATTCCGTTCGCAGAGAGCCGAGCGTATTAATCAAGGACAACAAATCCTCGCCTGCCTTCACACCGAGTTTCTTATGAAAGCTCGCGCCGTGCCTGTTCGTCAGCCACGCCGCGAATTCCTCCGCTGTCAACTCCATAACCGGATAGATCTCTTCGCTCCAGAATCCCTGAAAGGCGGGCTCGTTCTCGAACTTCAACAAAACGGCCTCGACGCCGTTCTTATCCGCGGTGGCGTGTTGTCGCTGGCTGCGGTAGTTCCGGCTGCGACCCAATGGCAATACATCGATCCAGTTCAGATCGAACTCGCCGGCTGCCTTGATTAATTCCATGTACTCTTCAGGGTCGCAGCTTGGCTCACCCCATGCCTGATGGACGCCGGTCATTCCTGCATCCCACAGGTAAGGCCACAACGCCGCCGGATCGTCCTTAAAATTCGACGAGCGGACGATGCTCGTCCGACCCGCGAGGGCATTGAAACGCCCGGTCAGTCCGTAGAATTTGTCGCTCGAAGCGAGGAACTCCGCCTGCTTGATACCAGTTATCTTTCGACCGCCAGCCCGGATCTCAGCAATGGCCTGTTGTGCGTGGCCCTGCACTCCAAGACTCTGTGGAGTGGAGTAGATGTTAGTGACTCTGCCTCGCCTCTTGGTCACTGGAAAATCCTTCGCATCATCGCCTGCCTGTTGCAGCACGACTGTGACACTGGGGTCGCCGATGTGGCCCAACGCCCGTATCGCAGAGATCATCAAGCCCCGCTGCTGGGCATCCTGGCGGTCAAATGTTGTCACGATCTTCAGGAGCTCAGGAACTGCATCCTTAGCCTTGAGCCAGCCCAGAGAGAGGATTGCGTTCTCTCTGGTGAAATGGTCTCTGTCGGCGAGCAGCCCAAGCAGGGGCATGACTGCTCGCGGCTCCCCAATCTGACCCAATGCCTGGACGGCGCGGCGACGCATCGGCATATCATTGCTTAGTGCCAGTTCTATCAGTGAAGGGACCGCCTCTTTCGACTGCATCCAGCCAAGGCCCAGGATCGCGAGGATCCTTATCTTCTCGTCTGGATCCTTCAGCATCCTGATCAGGGTTGATGCGGTCTTCAGCCTGCCGATGCGGCCAAGTTCAAGCACTGCTTCACGCCGCATCGGCACAACGTCCGAGTCGCATGCCTTCATCAAGTCACGAACCGCGGCACGATCCCTCCTCTGCTCTCGCTTAGCCTTGTTGGTCTTGGCGGCCCTGACCGCGGGCCGCAGCGCGACAATGACTGTTTCGGCATGGTCAACCAGCTTCCTCAATTCCGCTGCCGGGATCAGCCTCTCGCTGATCGAGCCTGCCTGCAGGTAAAACGCGACTCTCTTTGCAGCCCCGGCCGGATGGGCTGCTTTGACGTATGCAACCAGCTCCTTTTTCTCTTCATCGGTCTTCCCTTGAACGGCGTCGACCTTTGCCAGGACGACGGCTTTGTCTTCAGGTAGCAGTTCCTTAAGCCCCATGTTCGCGATACGGCTTTTGAACTGAGTCACTTCTCTCCCGAAGTTTCTATCGAGCTTTTCGACCGCTTTACTGAGAATCGCTGATTCCGACTTGCACTGTTTCAGCATTCGGCCGGACAGGTGTTGCGCCATGTAGTCCAACGTGAATTGACGACTCTCCACCGAAACGGCAAGTCGATTACGGACTTGTGGAATAACACCGGGTCCGCGGTCGGGGCCACGTTCGTTCAACGTCCAGTCATATAGTTTCTGTCGGCGCAGGAATTCGAGATCGGCCTGCGCCTGATTCTTCGCCTTCTGGGCATCGGTCAGTTCAGGCACATCCGCAAGCCAGTCGAGCATGGCGAGCAGAGCCCGTCGCGGCGTTCCCTGCATCAGTTTCGTTTTTGCCTCTATTCCAATGAACGCACCGAATATGACGTAACGTCCGCCGTGCACCTCGCCATAGACTCCGACGGGATCCACATCGCTGACGGCGAACACCTTTCCGAGCGGCCCGAGTTTGACCACCATGTGATCCCAACTTCCGGGACAGAACGGCTGATCGATTGCTTTGGCGAGTGGGCTGTCTCCCTTTGCCCACACGTATGAGCCGTTCACTTTGTTGTAGGTGGCCCCGACTTGCGGCAACAGTGGCCGGTTGGATGTTCGCACATAACCACTGCGCATAGCGCCAGCCAGGATACCTTTGCCACTGGCCACAAATCTGATCAGATTGCGGCTTTCATCAGATCCAGGAAAGCCATAGGCGTTATGACCTCCAGGAAGAAAGACCACATCAAGATCAGCCAGTTTGCCTCCATCAGAAATGTCCTTGCCTTCGAGAATCATTGTCTTCCAGCCCGCCTCGCGGAGCGTCGCCAACATCCCATCGGTGATATACGACTTTCTATCTTTCCACAGCCCGACCGTTCCACCCCACACCGTACTTCCGGCGACCAACGTGGCCAGTATCAAGCGTGGTATCATCTTGTTCATACTGCTGTCTCCCCTGTTGTGCGTCACATACCACATTCATCACTACTCGCATCTGACGGTTCCCTCCAACTGGAACCCCTGTAATCTGGAAAAGCGGCCAGACCATCACGATACTGGCTCTGATATCCTCGTGTCTGTACCAGGTGAAAGTAACGAGTATCCTCCTGCCAGACGACCTGGCCCCCATCGGGCGCGGCAACCGCGAGCGAGATGGTGCTGGGGCGACTGTACAGAGTTCGAACTGTCCGAACAGATCATTCTTCCATTCCTTCAGCGGTTCCTGCAAGCTCCAAGGGCCGCGCTCCTTGCAGGCGGACGCATTTTTGGATGACGACCTGAGCTGTTCCATGTCTGCTGAACAATGCTCCAGGTCGCCGGCATCGGTGGCCGCTTACCTGGGCATTGAAAAAATCGCGTCGTCGATTTCCACGTCGTGCTTTACTTCGTCGAATTGCGCGGAGAGGACGTTTTTCAACTCTCCGATAGAAACGGACATGGAGAATGGCACCTGAATACCGTCGACCCAGTTGTGATGCCCGAAACAGGCTCGAAGTGCAGCAATAGTCGAGCTGACTACCGGATCAGGAGTCCCGAATGGCAGAGAGCCCAAACTGCTCCACCAGGAATTTCTCCATGCGGTGGAGGACGATGGTGCGGTCGGGCTCGTTGTTGAACCAGGCGTGGGGCTTGCCTTCGTAGAGTTCGACTTCTGCGTGGACACCTTTCGCTTTCAGGGCTTTGGCGTAGGCAATGGATTGTTCGTGCGAGACGCACCTGTCCTCTGTTCCGTGGAGGAGTAGCGCGGGCGGCGTTTCATGGGTTACGCGCTGGACGGATGAGAGTTCGTCATATTTCTCTGGCATTTTTTCTGAGGTTCCGCCGATGAACTGGACCATGGCATCGATGAGGCTGCCCTTCTCCACGAGGTCCCACATGTCGAACTCACCGTTGATGGGGATGGTCAGGTCCCCGTGGCTGGAGAAGCCGTCGTTGCCGCCGCTGCCTTCGTAATCTTCGATGCCCGCGGTGGTCGCAATCATCGAAGTCAGATGGCCGCCCGCGGAGCCGCCTGAAACACAGACGCGATTGGGGTCGATGTTTTGTTCTTCTGCCTGCGAGCGTACCCAGCGAACTGCGCACTTGGAGTCTTGCAGCGCCGCAGGGAATTGTGCTTCGCCACTGAGCCGGTAATCCACACTGATAGCAAAGAAGCCATACTTCGATGCGAGGTACCCGGAATGAAAATGGAACTGGCTCGGACCACCGCTCAGCCATGACCCGCCATGCAGGAACACAATCGCCGGCCGCGGTTGTGACGGCTGGACTCCCGGTGTAAAGACGTCGCACATCAGCTCCCGTCCGTTGTCGATGCCGTAGACTTTCTCTAGAGTCACCTCCACGTCATCCGAAACTTCCGGCATCGACCGTTCCGGATGCTGCTCCGTTCGCATGGATTCGAGAAACGCTTCGTCGTGAGGTTGATTTCCCAAGATATGTCCTCTTTGCTTGCTGAGAATTGTGGCGCAGACATCCCTGTCTGTGAATTGGCAGGCAGGGATGCTTGCCCCACTATTGCGGTCGATCGCTACGTCATCGTTCAGTTACTCATCTTAACCTTGGAGTCCTGAAGAGTCAGTGCATCATGCGTCCCAAAGTTCTTCTCCAACTCGGCACGTTTATTTATGACCGATGCATCACGGAAGAGAACTGGGCGCGGTTCGAGCAGTTGGCTGAACCTGTTGGCCGAGGGCGCACTGAACCAATGGACGAGGACGAGCTGCGCGGCGTTCTTGAAGGCGTAACCGGGCTGATGAGCTTTGGCCGGCTGCTCCCATATCTTTCACGAGAGATTCTCGCAGAGACGGATTCCCTGAAGATCATCGGTGTCTGGGGCGACCGGTTTGGGAAAGAGCTCGATCTGGAAGCAGCTCGCGAGCTGGACATCAAGGTGGTGGACGTCGACAACATCACCTGCGCGCAGCCGGTGGCCGAGTGGGTGCTGGGACTGATTCTGGCCTGCCTGCGCAATGCCGGTGAAATCTACCGGCGAATGATCGATGGCACGGAAACATGGCTGGACACTCTCAATGATGGCTTCGTGAATGGGGAACTGACCGGAAGAAGCGTCGGTCTGGTCGGTTGCGGGCACGTCGGACAGAGGTTCATCGAGCTTCTGGACCCCTTCCGCGTGAACCTTAAGGTCTACGACCCGTTTCTGCCGGACGAGACGGTCGAGGGCTTGAAGATTCAGAGAGGAGAATTGGACGACGTCATCCAGCACTCCGAAATTCTGGTCCTCCAGGTGCCTCACACCCCAACCACCGAAGGAATGATCGGCCGCAGTGAACTAGATCTCCTTCGCAAAGGGGCGGTACTCATCAACTGCTGTCGAGGAAAAGTAGTTGATTCAGAAGCATTAATCGAAAAGCTGGAGAAGAAAGAGATCATTGCCGGGCTTGACGTCTTTGATCCCGAGCCTCTGCCGAAGGACGACCCTCTGCGCACGTTTCCCAACGCCATCCTCTCCCCGCACATCGCATGGTGCGCGCAGAATTCGTTTCCCCGCTGCTTCGACATGATGCTCGACGAGTTCGAGCGATTCTTTCAAGGCAGACCACTCGAATACGAGCTCACCGCCCGACTGGTGGAGCTGCGAAATCGGTGAAGAGACCAGGAAATCCAAAATGACCTACCGCGAAAAACTGAAAGAAGAAGGGTGGTTCGTCGCTCGAGGAATTCTCGACGGCGAAGACATCTGCACGGCCAAAGACAGGCTGCGGCTGGTCTGTGAGCATGTGGATTTCTGTCGGGAGCGCATCAACATCATTCGGGAGGTGAGCGTCCCTGAGAGGGACCGGATTCCGGACAACCAGCGGAGGCTGACTGATGCTGTCAGGGACTTCGAAAACTGCAAGAGGAAGTCGACAGCGGGGTACTTTGACCGACTCAAGTCTTTTGATGACAAAAAAAGCCGTTCGACTATCAGTCGAACGGCATATTGTTTGATTGGTCGGGGCGACTGGATTCGAACCAGCGACCTCCTGGTCCCAAACCAGGCGCGCTACCAGGCTGCGCTACGCCCCGAGTTATTCTTCGCCGATGGAGACTTTTGAGCCCTCATTCGCAGAGATGTAGGCGCCCTCAAGGAGGGCCATGGTGCCGAGGTTGTTCAGGCCGCTGTGCATCGGTTCCCGGTCTTCATCGATGGCGTCGAGAAGTTCCAGGAGCGATTTGGCGAAGGTTGGCCCGATGTCGGCATCCACGGGAAGTTCTAGTAAAGTTTCGCGACCGCTGCCAACTGCTTTGAGAATTCCGTCCCTTAAAATCACGCTGCCCCCCGTGCAATCCATCTGAAAGTAATTTGCACCGCCGCCGGCGCGTGAGCTCCACTGCTCCGTCAGGTCCGCCAGACAACCGCTGGGGAACTCGACAGTGACGTTTGCCAGGTCTTCTCCTTCGGAATCGAGGAGGCCGCTGTAGAAGGTGTTCGCAAAAATGGAATGAGCCTCCTGCCCGGCAAACCAGCGGAAACGGTCGAGCCAGTGGACACCCATGACCGCAAGCGCAAGGTGCTCGACAGTGTTGCGCCAGCCACTCTTCTCATTGCGCCAGCACGAATGGAGTTGCGACATGAAGAATGGTGTACCGAGTTTGCCGCCGTCGAGGAGGGCCTTGATATGCTGGCTTTCTTCGAGGAAGCGGTAATTCTGATTCACCGCAAGCTTCACTTCCTGCTGGCCTGCGACCGCGACCATGATCTCCGCCTCGGCGATGGAGTTGGCGAAGGGTTTCTCTATGAGCAGGTGTTTGCTGGCTTCGAGCAATGGCCGGACGACTTCAAGGCGGATATCGGGCGGAGTGGCGACGACGACAACATCGATAGAATCGTCCTCCATGAGCTGCTCGGCCGAACCGTACACTTCTGCCCCATCCACACCGGCGGCTTTGGATTCTGCAGCGTCCCGGTCAGTGTCACACAGAGCGGCCAGTTGGGCCCGCTCGGTGGAGGCGCACGCCTGGATGTGACGGTAAGAGATGTTACCGCATCCCAGGATGGCGATGTTGTGCTTCTTGCTCATGCTGTCTGGATCCAGCTACTGCCGAGAGGCCGGGAGTATAGAGAAAGGGCTTAGCCTTCACGACCGATATGGCATGTATTCTCATGTACCCCATCCTGCTTTCAGTCTTCCGCGAACAGGGATGCTGTCGCTGAAGCTCTCTGGGTACGCCAGGCCGGCGAGACGCCGGCGTCCCCAGGGGCTATTTGACTCTTATCCGAATTGGCCCGTCGATGGCCCGGCCGACAGGGATGCGCAGAGACACCCAGCCATCTGCCTTTTGCACCTGCGCCTCTTCCCACTCCTCGCCAGGGGCCGCGGTCTCGATGATCGAGCCGCGCAATGCGATGGTGGCGTCTGCATCTGATCTGAATTCGTATTCCCCCGGGACGATGCGGACGAGCGATGCGGATGTCGATTGCCGGACAGTGTCTCCGACGCCGTATTCCCAGAGGCGGAGGGCACCTTCCTTCCCGAAGGCTTCTCTGGTTACTTCGGGGCCGCTGAGTTTGAACCTGCGTTCTTCGAGGAATTCGGCGCGCCAGAATTCTGTTCGCGAATCGTTGGACGCGACCCAGCCGGCCCGGTTGCCTGGAGCATACATCATCATCGGGTCGAGGATGCAGGTGACAGTGTCGCCTTCGATGCTGGTAACCTCGGAGCGGTAGTAATCGCTGCCACGCTGGAAGAGGACGCGGGTGTCTTCTTCTTCGGGCGTTACTTTGAGCGCGGTGTAGGCCGTCAGGTGCCTGGGCTCTGTCAGTCCGATTTCCAGGATGGACGAGCTGGTACGGCCGGGCCATTCCCGATCGATCCAGATTGTCTTTTCGAGGTAGTCGACTTTGGAGACCATTCCGGTTCGTTCACGGGTGGCGACCTCAATCTTTGCCTCCGGCGCGATGAGGAGCGTGCCGCCGGTGAGGGTGGCGATGCGAAGCCCGGCCGCGTCTGTGCCGTAGAAGGCATGTTCCGCGGACACGTCGAGTTTGCCGTTGCCCAGCATTACGGAGCGCGTCCGGTCGGGCCGTCCGTCGGCGAAGTTGATATCGGTATGGCCGTTGATTGTTTTGACTTCGGCCGCAACGGCACGGAGCGCGTCCCTTTCATTGCCGGCGATGGAGAGCAGACGTTTTGACACGATGAAAGGGCGACCGATGAAGGGCTCGATGATGGCTGTGAATGCGGTTTCGAGGCCCTCCTTTTCTGACTGCCGGCTGAGGAATGCACAGGTGTAGTGGTATTTCCATTTCTTGCAGACGGCCTCGGCCTGCATGGCCGTCGCACCTTTCGCATCGAGGAGATGAAGGCGCATGAAACGGCGTGAAGTTGTCAACTGCGCCGCATCGGGTGTAGCGCCGGCCTTTGGCCGCCATCGAAAATTCTTGCCCAACATGAACGCTTCTGTGCCCGCGTGCGGGATGCCTCCTTTGCCCTCCTCATCATTGTACCTGCGTTGCCGCCAGGTGACTTCCAGCGTGTCCGGCGACATGCCGACTCTGTTGCGGTCCGGCAATCTGCTGAACGCGGACAGAAAACGAGCGGGTGAGAAGTCTGGCGTCTGGCCCTCGGGAACAGGTGCGGCCGCTCCCCCTGGATTCACATCGGTAGCGTTCCATTGAAAGCCATCATTGATCGGGCCGTGGAAATTGTATGTATGAGCCTTTCCCCCCGCGGCCCTGAACACATCGAAGACATACGAA
>JASLXP010000639.1 GCA_030740295.1 Planctomycetota bacterium | reverse complement strand
TTGCAGGAAAGAGTGTTTAAGGAGTAGTAGATTGGAGCCTGGCAGCCGTCATAGCATGAGCACGTATCCTGGATTTATCAGAGATGAATCCGGGCAGGCATTGGTAATCGGTGCAATCTCGATGCTGTTTATCTTGCCGATGGTGGCTTTGGTTCACAATGTTGCTGTTCTGAAGAATAAAAAGCTGCAACTGCAGGAAGCTGCTGATTCGGCTGCCTATTCTGCTGCTTTGGTTGAAGCAAATACGTTGAGCTCCATTGCATTGGCCAACGAAGCGATCGCATACAGTTACTATGGAGCCATGCGACATTCGGTTGATGTGGTTGTTTCTGGCGTTTTGTCTGAGTTTGCGATGAGAGGTGCTCCGCCTGAAGTTGTTGGAGTGGTTGATGCTGAGAAAGAGTATGACGAGTCCTATGATGCTGCTGGGACATGGATACCGAGGGCAGAGCGCTGGATGAAGAAACTGTCGGAGATGACTTTAGGCATGGCGCATGTAACGCGCGAGTTACTATCAGAAGAAATAGCTCGGACAGCAGGAGAAAATGGTGTCGAGGCCGCGGCGTTTTTTCCTACTCCTGAGTTTATTCCGGCACAGGGATACCGGATTGTCTATTACATAGAACGACTTGAGAAAGGCTGGAGGATTACGAACGACAGAGGCTATCTGCTTCAGTTTATCGAAGAAGAAGAAGATAAGTGGGAAATTACTGAATCTGCAACCGGGACCATTATTTTCGAGAAGATCGATGCAACACACTGGCTGATTTCAAGGGGACATTGGAAGGCAAATCTCGAAACTGACGGTGCTACTTTTCTGAATATTGAGATTACTGATGAGGCGACAGGCTCAGTAACATTGGTGGAAGCAAGGCAGGTTTTCGGGTCTTCATGGGAATTCAGCCTGGAAAGTGCTGAGCTCAGGCTACATGTTCTTCCTTACAATGACGGATCTTTTCTGATTGAGGTTGACTCTGAAGAGGTGGACTACAGCGAAAGAGTGCGATGGGACGAAAATAATCGACTGATGGTTTTAAGAGGTGGCGCCTATGAATATTTGCCCGACCAGGAAGAGACGATCGAGGTTGGTGGGGAAACAGTTGATGTGGAGTACTTCCGACAACTGAGCTTTCCCGGTGGTCGTTTCGTGCCTCCCAGCCTCGTACAATTTCAGGGAATCGCCTTTTCTCCTCCGAATCGATTATCGCTTCCAGGCGTTCAGGTTGGCATAGATGCCGGGGGTGTAACTCTCTTTGGCGCGCACAGGCACGTTAGCTATCGAATTCGGACGGACGTTTCATTCCACATTAGCGGCCTCACGCTGAAAGATGGAGACGGCCGTTGGCGAATTATAGATGAACGTCGCCGGCATCGAATTGTCAGAGATTCACCACGACACTGGACGTATGAACTGGTCCGTGATCCATCGGATCTACTTCATGAGTCTCCTGTCAGGCTTGGATATCATGCGGTTATGGAGAACGACCCAACCGCTCGCGTTGAGGATGGCGCTGCAATTCTGCCGGGTTGGACCAAGTGGTTTCGAATTGATGCCGGTGAGTCAGAAAGCGGTGAATCTTATTATCAGACTCGGCCCGTCTGGGATATCGGCCAGCGAGGTGTTGATTACGATGGTGACGGAATTGATGAAGTGCGGATTTATCAATACCAGGTCAGCGGACGATCAAACCCTCCATATCAATCGGTCACTCTCCCGCGCCCCGGACCATTGAAGATAAGTGAAGCCTTCTGGAAATATGGATTGAATGTTGGCGTCTGGACGCGAGGCCCAAAACCCGTGTTCAGCCAATCCGGCAATGAAAAGAACTCGTTTTTCCCATTCTTTCAAAGAAGTGAGAGTGGCCTGTTCGCTGTTGCTTCGGCGAGGGTTGGCTTTCGTTACAGATCTATGGTGGGAAATATTCCCGAACAGAAAATGAACTATTATTTCAGCTCCGAAGAAGCGAAACGATGGTCGCACATTGGATATCAGTGCCTTTATGAGCCTATGTGGTCAGCCAGGTTGGTTAGTGTTTCAGACAACATCAGAGATCATGATGTCGATGAAACAGGGCTCGATTTCGGCCTGCCCTTTTTCTTCCGTATGATGAAGAGAGACAAGTGGCAGAATGTGAGCGATGTCGAAGCATTCGGCCGGGGAGAAGCAACAGAGCGACGAGATGTCCGTCGCAAGCTTCGCTACTTGAGGAATCAGGAGGGACGGTTACTTGACATGGAAAATCCAGCCCTGAAAGGGATCCTCCAACATTAAATCTCATGTGGACAAACATAAATAGAAAAGCAAGCGCGCTGGTAGAGTTTCTCGTAATTCTCCCGGTTTTCGTGCTGCTTCTATTGGGCCTGATTTATCTTGGAGAAGTCGCAATCCTCGGTGAAAAGTCGATCCACGGTTCAAGCCTTGCCTCGTTTCATCCAGGAGATCAGAGTGAAGGATTCCGCGAATCGGGCTATGTAAGCAACGAAGTGTTTCAGGGCTTTGAGGGCAGCTACAGAGTAAAAGAGAGTAAGGAGACTTTGCCGGAACCCGATGCGATTGAGCGCATTCTCTATCCTCCCCCTGTTTCAAGAGAAAAGGAGCCTGTAAAGCCGAGGGCCAGAGGCCATACGGGGATCGATCTTGACACCGTCTTTGATGATCTGGAAACCATCATCATCGGAGAAGAGGGATCGCCCGGTCGTGCTGTTCCGCCGCCAGTAAAAGACGCGCAGTTGTTGGAAGTCATGGAAACCCAGCTTCACAATTGGTACGCAAGAACGAGAACAAGAACAGAATTCGAATACGAGCCGGATTATCTCACTTTGTATCGTACGGGGATAACACCATCAGGTGCTGGGGCGGGCCATACCGTGAATGTTCGTACCGAAAAGGTCCGCAGGGCTCGGGACGAACAGGGCGAACACCTTGCCCCTGAATTAATTAATAGTCTGAATGATGGCACAGCTCCAACGCCGGGATACCCGACATTTAAGAACTTTGACGCACGTTTAATGGCGCCCAATTGATGTCCCTCACGACTGAAGAGAAAATTCAACGAGCGAAAATACCAGGATTCTGTATCGGATTCCTTGCCGTGGCGATTTGGCCTTTGTTTAGATTCGATTACAAATCTGTAAAGGTTGGACCAACATATGGCAGCGGACAAGAAGAATCCAAGATCCTGCGCGAAGTAAGTGATGATTCGCCAGAAGCTGGTTCGGAGATCTCTGATCGAATCCAACCCCATGAATGGATAGATTCTAACGAAATTCCACTGTTGCCGGTGCCTCCGAGGGCCGCGCTGCTTGCCTCCAAGAACAGGCTGGGCGATATTGAGGCCAGTTTGATTATCTATGAAAGCTGGGGCTCATTCTCAGACGCATTGGATTGTCTGCGGTCACGCTTTTATCAACATGGATGGAAGCGGAATTCCAGATTCGAATTCCTTGCGTCCAAAGAAGTGACTGATCCTTTGATGTCCTATGCGCGCGGACATGAACGTTGCCTGGTAAGCTTGCAGCGACTCAGAGGTTCGGGAAGAATCGAGACGATTATGCTTCACGCAGTGAAAGATTGGCTGCCCCCGGAATCTGGTATTTAGTCGTTTGATCTAAAAGAGGATAGGAAGTTGAGAGCAAAATTGGCTTTAGTCGTTGCCCTTGCCCTTGGCCTGGTAGCCGCAATTGGGCTTCGAATGTACATGCTCCGTTTACAGGAAGAGCAGACGAAGGATCGGAGTTCCGTAACGGTACTCTCTGCCAGAATGCCGCTGCCGAAAGGCGAGCCAATCAGCGATCTGGGAGTTCTCGAATTGAAGCCAGTGCCAAAGGACCTCGCCGATCCCAACCATATTCAGGATTATCAGAAGCATCGGCTTCAGGGGATGACCCCGATGATTAACATCGATCGAGGCCAAATCCTGCAATGGACATATTTTATTGGACCGAGTGACATCAAGGATGAAGCCGCGGTCAAGCTCGAGCCAGGCGAGCGTGCCGTAACCATCAAAGTAGACCAGATCTCCGGCGTTGCCGGCCTCATCCTGCCAGGCAGCAGGGTGGATGTTATTGGCTCGTTTTCGGACGAATCCGCTAAATCAAAAGGCGGCACGTATACGAGGCCCCTGCTCTACAACGTGCCGGTCCTTGCTGTGGATAACCAGACGAATCTGATGAGCCTGCAACGTGACCGGCGTTTAAGGCAGGGCGGGTATTCCTCAGTAACACTGGCTGTAAATCCTCGCGCCGCCAGGCTGCTGATGTTTGCACAGCGTACGGGGGATGTAGGCCTTTTGCTTCGGAAGCCAGAGGACACTGGCATTGAGGAAGAAACAGAGACAATTGATACGGAGAACATGAATGAAATTGCTGACGCCCTGATTCTTGAACAGAGAGGCCAGCCGGAACCCCAACCAGAGAAAGCCCCCGACGACCAGCAGCAACAACCGACTCTGGAATGAACGGGCCCGCTCAGAAATTTACTATCAGAGATGAAGCTCGAAAACGGGATAAAGAGAGATGTACTGTTTGATTGTCACCGATTTAGTCTCTGCAAAACGCAAACGACTAAAACTGAGTAAGACCCCATTCAAAGTCGGTCGAAAGAAGGACAACGATCTGATCCTTCCCCACGAAAGCGTTTCTTCGCATCATTGCCAGATCACCATGGACGGCGAGAGTGTGCACGTCATGGATTTGGATAGCACTGCGGGTACTCTTCTGAATGAAAGTAAAGTAGATGACCTGCGGTTGTTCTCAGCGGGCGATAAGGTTCTGGTCGGCAAATTCAAGCTGGAGTTGCTTGAAGAAAGCGGCTTTGATTCTGAGTCTCAAGAATCACTCGAGGAAGAGCTCCCCTTTCCTGAGACGGTCTCGGATACTTCATCTGCAAGGAAAGGGACCGTCATCACAAGGGAATTGCGGCGAAGGATTCACGGCAAACTTCAGAACCATCCGGAATTAGTTAAACTCGATTTTGCGAGCACTGCCTTTGAAGTTCTTCGGGCTCGCACGAAAGAAATAATCAACCAGCTTTTATCAGATGAAATAGCCTCAGATTTTCAGGACGACGCGCTTGTGGCCGAATTGCTGGATGAAGCCCTCGGCTACGGCCCGCTTGAGATGTTCCTGGAGGACGAAACGGTCGACGAAGTGATGATAAATAATTTCGATACGATATTCATCGAGCAGAAAGGAAGGATCACTCAGACAGATAAAAGCTTCACAGACGTCGACCAGCTCATGAATATCATTCGGAGGATATTAGCTCCGATTGGTAGAAGGATAGACGAGTCGAGCCCGATGGTTGATGCCCGTCTGCCGGATGGGTCAAGAGTGAATGCAATCATTCCGCCGCTTTCCCTGATTGGGCCGGTCGTCACTATAAGAAAATTCCCATCCAAGAGGTTTGATATTCACGACCTGATTCAAAGGGATAGTCTGACGGAAAACATGGCGGTATTCTTGAGGCTGGCAGTCCAGTATCGGCGAAATGTGCTCGTATCAGGCGGAACAGGGTCAGGAAAAACAACACTGCTGAACGTCCTTTCATCTTTCATTCCAGAAGAAGAGAGAATCGTTTCTATTGAGGATGCAGCGGAATTGAGGCTGCACCAGCCTCATGTCATTCCCCTTGAAGCGAAACCAGCGAATATAGAGGGTGAAGGCGCCATCCCTGTCCGGAAGCTGTTGGTTAACAGCCTGCGCATGCGGCCGGACAGAATCATCATTGGGGAATGCCGCGGCGGGGAAGCACTTGATATGCTTCAAGCAATGAATACAGGCCATGACGGCTCGCTGACTACCTTGCACGCTAATTCGGCCAGGGATGCCTTGAATCGCCTCGAAACTCTCGTACTGATGGCGGGCATGGATCTGCCGGTAAAAGCGATACGGGATCAGATTGCCTCTGCAGTCCATATAATCATCCATCAGGCAAGGATGCCTGACGGCACAAGAAAAATTATCTCGATTTCAGAGCTTACCGGGCAGGAGGGAGACGCGATCATAATGCAGGACCTCTTCCGTTTTGAATCTTCGGGCCAAGACGATGATGGCGTTATTATTGGAAAGTACCGAGCAACAGGGGCGGTGCCTAAATTCGTTCACGAATTAAGGTCTAGAAACGTTCCCGTTGATTTGGGTCTCTTTAATGAGTAGGCCGCTGTGATATTTGCTTTGCCAACAACACTTTTCGCGGGGACTGCCCTGTTTGTTTATGCAGGGATTGAATTGTTCAGCAGGGGATGGGAGTCCTATGAGGAGAAATACGTCAGGGGTGCGGAAGGAACTCTTGCGGCGCTTTATTTATCGTTTCGCCCGCAACACCTTCTGTATTTATCCGTACTTGTATTTTTCCTGTTCGGGGCCGTGGGCCTGCTGTCATTTTCGCTGTGGAGTGTGGCATTTATCTGTGGCGCGATTGGATTCTGGCTGCCGCGGTTGACAATTCTGTTAATGAAGCGAAGGCGCGAAATTCAGTTCGTGAAGTTGTTGCCTGGAGCCATTGATGCTGTTGGCCGAGGGCTACGCTCGGGGTTAAGCCTGACGCAATGCCTGCAGCTAATTGAACGTGAAATGCCTAATCCAATAAGCCAGGAATTTCGGGTCATGAATCAACAGATCCATCTCGGCATGCCTCCTGTGGAGGCCCTGGCCAAGCTAAAGGAAAGGATGCCGAGCGAAGATTTGGATCTACTTGTCTCAGCAGTGAGAGTGGCGCAGGAGCTTGGGGGCAATCTGACGGATGTGCTTGACAACATAGCCGCCACAATTCGGGAGCGGTTTATATTAGATGGAAAGATAAAAGCGTTGACGAGCCAGGGCCGGCTCCAGGCGATGGTTTTATCTGCTATGCCGTTCCTTGTTTTTGGGGCGCTGCTGGTTGTTAATCCGGTGTTAATGCGGCCCATGTATACAACTCCGTTCGGCATCACGATGCTGTTTGGGA
>JASLXP010000638.1 GCA_030740295.1 Planctomycetota bacterium | reverse complement strand
ACTGGATGAGCCGCAACGAAGAAGCCATCCGCAACACCGAACGTGCGCAGATAGAATCCATGCCGTACGCGCACACGGCACGCGGCAAGACCCTCTACCTTCACGTCTTCGCCTGGCCCGGCCCGGAGCTGGTGGTCGCGGGTCTGCGCTCGCGTGTGAAATGCGCCCGTCTCCTCGCCACTGGTGAGCATGTGCCGTTCGAGCAGACCAGCGAGCGCCTGTTCGTGAGAGGCCTGCCCGACAAGCCACCCGACAGCCCCGCATCTGTCATCGCCCTTGAGTGCGCCAGCCGTCCTCGACAGATCCTGCCTCTGAAATACCTCGTGCGGAGACCGGATCCTGAAGCTCCATGATTTCACTTCTGACTGGAGAGAGGGAGGTCACGAATGCGCGGATTGAAGGGCAACATCCTTGCTCCAGAATCGTTTCGAGCAGAAAAGGAACCAAGTCCATCAACGAGGGTTCTGGCCCTGGATTAAGTTCCGTAATCTCATCTCTCTGATACGCGCCCGCATCTTCTGCACAAAGGTGGCCTGCAGATGGGGAGTATTCAGGGCATTCTCATAGGCGGAGAACGCTTCGTTGATAGCCCCATCGGCTTCCAACTTCATGCCGATGTATGGGTATGGGTCAAACACGCCTCGAGCCACTAACTTGGAGCGGATCTCCAGTTCTTTCCTGGAGAGTCTTCCCAGCAGGAACGGTACAAACGGAGACTGGTCTTCATTAATACTCTTCAGGCTTTCAAGCGGTGAGAAATCCCTGATCGGGCAGAAGGCAAACCAAAGCGATGTGAGCGGCATCCCCTTTAACGGAATCAGCTCCGTCACGTCAGTGTACGAGCAATCCAGGGCGTCCAATTCCATGCCCTCCAGAGGCCCCAGGTCGCTAACGGCAGTGTAGACCAGATTCAGGTTTTTCAGGTCCTTCATGCCTTTCAGAGGGCTCAAGTCATGCACTTGCCGTGCACCGTGCAACTTGAGGTAAGTCAGCGGCATGCCTTTCAGTGGGCTTAAATCTGTCAGCGCGGGAGACATGCACTCCAGATGTTTGAGCTGCATGCCTTTCAGGGCGGTCAGGTCTTTCACTGGAGCGGAATGCATCTCCAGGATTGTAAGTGGCATTCCTTCGAGCGGGCCGATGTCCTTCACCCAGTGAAAAATCCGGAGATGTTTCAGGGGCATGCCCGAAAGGGGGGTGAGGTCACTGATCTGAGTTCCAGATATGTCAAGCCACTCGAGCTGCATGCCTTTGAGCGCGTCTAAATCAGTTACCTTTGTCTGGGTCAGTGCAAGCCCAGTCAGTGGCATGCCCTGGATGGGGCTCAGATCCTCTACCGGGCAGGCTACCAAAGTCAGTGATGTGAGCGGCATACCGTTGAGAGGGCTTAAATCCGTCACTTGAACGTGACTCAGAATCACTTCTTTGAGAGGAATACCTTTGAGCGGCTGAAGAAATTTCAGCGGCGAATGCCTGATCGTTATTCCCGTCAGAGCAACTTCATCAGTCAGGATGCTGATGCTGATGTCGTGGCCGTGCAGTTCTTTGAACTTCTGTCTGATGCGCTCTGACTTTTCGGGGAGAGACGAGTTTTCGATGGAGTGATAGAACCCCTCACATTTCACGTAGGCCGTCGCCTGGCCCAGCTTCTTTTGAATGGCTTCACGGGTTTGCACAGGCACGTTGTCGGATGAGCCCATTCGGTCGAGAGTGGCCTCGAGGGCGACCATGGCTTCCGGATAGTAGCCGGCTCTGTACAGGGTCAATCCCGCAGCCATGCGGTTTCGCCAATCCGGCATCGCGTCCATGTGTTTGATCAGTTCCAGAGTTCTCCTGATGTCTCTGTTGGTGCCACGGACGTTGGAAAGCATGGTCTGGGATGGAACATGGTCCGGGTCTACCTGCAATGCCTTGAGGAACGAATCTTGTGCACTGGGGTAGTCCTTCTTTTCTTTTGACAACATTCCTTTGGCGTAGAACCCCCAGGGATTGTCGTCGCCCGCGAATTCCAGGACCGCATCGGCCCGTGTCTCCGCTTCCGCCCAACGGCCCTCCTCCCCGGCTCGAACGGACTGCAGTGCCAGTTTTTCCGAGGCTTTCAGCGCTTCTGAGCGCTGCAGTTCCTTTGCTTCGGCGGCTTCCTGCTCTTTTGCCTCCGCTTTTCCTCTGGCTCTGAATGCGACGTCTCGCTCCTGCTTCAAGCGAAAGACGAAAGCAGTCGACAGGAAGAGGAGGACAAGAAACGCGCACGCCAGAGAAAGGCTGATGCCTCTGTTCCTCTTCACCAGCTTCCGGCAGCTTTCGAAAAACGTGTCTTCTCTTGCCGATACGGAGCGACCTTCGAGGAACAGGTTGACGTCCTGAGAAAGTTCCTTGACCGACTGGTAACGGCTGTGCCGAGACGCATCAATAGCCTTCATGGCGATGGCGGAGAGCTCTCGGGGAACCTTGCGGTCAGGAGCACGCTTCTCAGGGGACAGAATTCTCCCCTCCAGGACATTCTGAAGGATTTCGTGAACTGACTCGCCGGCCACCGGCCGTTCGAGTGTCAGAATTTCGTAGAGAATGACACCCAGAGAATAGATGTCGGATCGATGGTCGATGTCATCAATCCTGCCCTCGGCCTGTTCCGGAGGCATGTACGCCGGGTCCCGCTGACCGAACCCGCCATTGTCCGGGCTGAGGCGTCGTCAGATCGAACGGAGCGAACCGGAAGGGGAGATGTGTGGGAGTCTGGTGCGGAGGAGGAAGTGTGGTCGTCCGGGTGTGCCGGTGTTTGGGTGCCCGACTCATCGGCAGCAGGAACGGTGTCGGCTTCTCGAATATCAGATTCTGATTTCTGTCGCTGTCCTTCCGTTGAAGGCTGGACATTCAACGTCTGAGCTCTGCCTGCTGACTTCTGCTCCAGAACTTTCGCCAACCCCCAGTCCATGACCAGCACTTCACCGAAGTCCCCCACCATGATGTTGGAAGGCTTGAGGTCCCGGTGGATCACGCCGTTAGAATGAGCGAACGCGATGGCATCGCAGACCTTGAGAAAGATGGCAAGGAGCTCGGCGAGCGATACCGTAGCCTGGGTCTCTGGACCCGATGTCTTCTCCGCTTCTCCACTCTGAAAAGCGGAGCTAGGTTGGGTCTTCAGAATCTCTCCCAGCGATCGCCCTTTCACCAGCTTCATCGTGAAATAGAGATTACCCTCGCCGTTCCGACCCAGTTCGTGGATGGGCACAATGTTCGGGTGCTCCAACTGGCCCGTCACTTGTGCCTCTGACAGAAACCGGGTCCGATGCTCGTCCGATCCTGCGATCTGAGGGCGCATCACTTTCATCGCAACCGGACGTCGTATGCTCTTGTCCCGGCAGACAAGGACCGCGCCCATTCCCCCGTGTGCCAGCTCCTTTTCCTTCAGATATCGGCGGAATGCACTGCTGGTCTCTTCCAGCACCGATTCCAGACTTTCCGGCACTTCGTCGCCAGTAGAACAAGTGGAGTCTCCTTCCATGCGGGCAGATGATGGTGAGGGAGAGCCAAGTCGCCGTCGAAGATCGGCCAGATATTGCGCAAGGTCTTCACGCGTTGCCTGATCCGCTTCCACAAGTTCCGGGAAGTCGCTCAAGTATTGCTCCAGGGGTCTGGGCTCCCCGGATTTCCAGCGGAACTCCAGGTCAACCTTGACGAGTTCACGAAGCAGCGCTTTTCTCCATCCACCCTTGGCGCCCGCCAGGAAAACCCGGATGTCAGGCACAGCCCCGCCTTTCCATGACTTGTCAAACCGGCTTGCCACGTCGTCAACCCAATCAGCAAGGGACAATGTGTCGTCCGCGTCATTAGCGGTATCCACCAGCACGGCTTCATAGACCTGGGGATCTCCCGCGGGCTCTGTCAGACCTGCCTTCGCAACGGTGATGGCCTGACATATCGGGCATCGGACATTCCTTCCGGCCCGGACATCATCCACTCTGAGCCTCGCCCGACATTCAAGACTGGAGCAATGGAAGCTAATAGACATAACTTTCTACTCACCACGAGATTCCGGCCCGCTTTCGGTTGTTGGCCTTCCCACCTTCAAACTCCCATAAACCCACTCCCCACTTCACCTCGTCAGGCTGTCCCTCGCCATCTGCTGCCACTGCTCCAGTATCATAGGGATTCTACGGGCCACTGTTCGCTCCGAACAGTCCATTGCCTCGGCAATTTCCGGATAGGTGAAGCCGGCGATATAGAGCTCGGCGAACTCCCGGAATTTCTCCGGCAGTTCATCCAGATATTGACGATACGAATCATTCAGCGTGGCCTCTTCTTCCGGCGACAGTGCATCCCCAGCTACAGCGTCCAATCCGCGGGCATCGGTGGTCGAATGATTGAGGAAATCCAGCGCGGATTCGCCCCGTACCTTACCTCCGCCCCGTTTCTGCCGCTGATGGTGTTCGACCTGATCGGAAGCCCTCCTGGCGGTAATGACAACAAGCAGTGACAGCAGATCGCTCCGATTGACCAGCCGCGGTATTCGGCCGTCCTTCACGCTGTTGTAGAACGACCAGAAAGCTTTCTGCGCCACGTCCTCCTCATCTTCGACCCGGCGTGGTGCACCATCGAGCTGCCGATCGGCGAGTTTCACGAGAAACTTCCAGTATCGGCCCTGGATCTGTCCCAACGCCTCTTCGTCCCCTGCTTTGAGTTGCGCAAGCCACTGCGTAACAGACCCTTCCGACGCCATGTTCCTTTGCTCAGGATAACTGAGGGGTAATCCATCGTCTGAAGGGTCAGAGTATAGAGGCCGGCCAGAGCCGTCTCAATAGGACTGAATCGGAGTCAGGGAGTTCAGATTGTTGTGGTCAGCGCGTCCCATCGGACGGCAGATAATAACTCGATCGATAACCCGGCAGATTCGGCAGTCTTGAGCGAAGCTGCTCAGTTTCGCTGTCCCTTTGTTCAGAAAGGTGCTAACGGCCCGTTGTCTTCTGTCAGGGCAGTCAACTGAATCTTGCGTTTCTGAGCCCATATTCTCCCTAGACTATCAAGCTGTTCCTTTTTCAGAACCTTCCTTAT
>JASLXP010000637.1 GCA_030740295.1 Planctomycetota bacterium | reverse complement strand
AATATGATGCTTGTCCTTCTTCTTATCGAAGTAGCGGATGTACTTGAACTCCTTGCTGCGTACGCCTTCGATGCGTGGATAATTCTGTCCCATAAACATGTTTTCGCAGAAGAAATCCTCACGCCAGGGACTGCCTTCCTTACTCATGACGGGTTTCAGGCTGCGTCCCTGCACCTCGCCGGGAATGGGCACGCCGGCCAATTCCAGAATGGTTGGAGCGATGTCCATAGATAGAGCAAGTTCATCTACGACCGTCCCGCGGCGGCCCGCGGGCAGGCGTGGATCATGAATGATCAACGGGACTCGAATCGATTCTTCATAGAGAAGAACCTTCCCGCCCAGTCCATGCTCTCCGTGGTGCAGCCCGTGATCGGAGGTGTAGACAATCACCGTGTTGCCGTACTCGCCCTGGCGTTTGAGCTCGGAAATGACGGCACCGACCAGTTGATCGATCCCGGTCACGGTCTGGCAGGTGAGCACGATACGTTCGCGCAGGGCTTCGGGGGTCTGAACATAGTTGTATCCACGCAGGAACTTTCCGTTGTAGACATGCTGTGGAATCTTCGGTGTCTTAGTGTCACGCTTGGCAATATAAGCCTCGGGCAATGGCATCTCTTTGATCCGATCCCGGTATTTTGTGCGGTAGAGCTCGGGATCATTCGGGAGCTGCTTCATGGAGCCCGTTCCGGCCCCATGTGGCACGTTGAAGTTCACCAGCAGGCAGAAGGGTTTGTCTTTGGGTTTTGTCCGGAGAAAGTCTTTGGTGCCCGCAAACTCAGGATTACTCTTCAGGAAGCTCATGGCTCCTTCCTGGAAAATCTCAATCTGAGTGTTCGCAGCGGCATTCCTGTAAATCGGATGCCTCCGCTTCGGGTAGAACGAGGAGTGCCCATGATTGCCATACCAGTAGTCGAATTGGCTTTCCATGACGCCACTCTTGTACCCAAGGCCTTTGGCCGACTTTCCAACCGGGGTATGGTTTTTCCCCACGTAGCCGACGTAGTATCCAGCTTGCCGTAACTGTATGGGATAGGTCTCAGCGAAGGCCTCCAGCTTCAGGCTGCTCGCCGATCCAAAAGTGACCCCGTGCTTGCGTTCGTATTGTCCCGTCAGAATACAGGTTCGATTGGGCGTGCAGGCAGCGGATGTGGCGAAAGCATGACTGAAGCGAATCCCGTCAGCAGCAAGGGCGTCAATATTAGGTGTTTTGACGATTGGGTGGCCCTGGCAGCCCAGATAGTCAGCACGTTGATCGTCAGAAAGGATGACAACCACATTGGGTTGCTTTCCGGGCCTGGCGTCCTTGCCAGCCTCGGCACGGGTTGCGAGTATGACGACGGCAACAGCGAGTGCGACTGCGGCAGATGTTCCTGGCAACCTCACGGTGACTCCTCCACTTTCAGCATGACGTCATCCACGTACATCACCGCTCGTGACTGGGCCCCGGCATAAATACCCAGCCAGGTCAGCGTGGAAAACTTGGGATCCTGAAGTGGAACTTCAAAGGTCTCGTTCCCTCCGTCGGCTGCTTTGATTGTGCCTTTGACTGTTCGGCTGTCGCGGTTGCCCAGCTCGAACGCGATCTTCACGTTGTACCAGGTGCCGTTTGGCGCCTTGACCTTCTTGCCGTTGACCTGGATCACCCCGCCGGGCAGCACCAACAGAGTGAACGGGGTCCTGATTGGACGCTGCGTGTAGTCGCGCAGTGCGACAGTAAGCTGCCCCGGTTTCTTCGCGCTCATCATCACATCAAACGAAAGCGTCACGGTCCCGGAGTCTCTTTCTTTTGGGCCGCCGAACTTCCTTTCCAGCAATGGCATCCAGCCATACGGAAGTCCTGGTGCGTCATGGAACGCGAGGGAGTGCTTGCCCTGGGCGGCCACCGCGTCGGTGACGATGACCTTCGCGCCCTTGGCCTTGTCCGCGCCATTGACGCCCGGCAGCGCCTTGCCTGCTTTGCGAGACTCGAAATCATCCTTGTAGAGGGTCACGGGCCCGGAAGCGGTCCGCCGCGCCATCTTCCGTTCCTCGGCGATTCTGGCCCACTCGCCGGGCAGAACTGATTTCGGCCGCTCGGCCTTTGTGTCTGATGCGCCGAGACAGAGAATGGTTCCGTCCTTGAGAGGGAGATAGACGTGCCCACCTGCGGCGGCGAGGCCGTCCCAGACCGGCGGCGCGGGGAGGGCCAATTCCCCAAGGGGCGTGCCGTCTTCTGCGTCCAGGGTCCACAAGAGCCCGCCCTTCCTGCCCTCGTAGGCGGCCTCGATGTCACGCGGGAGGAAGCCTTTGCGCATGGGAGCGCCGGCCACGGCCACTGTTTTGCCGCCGACGAGAATGGCGTGCCCGGCCATAGGAATGTGCGTGGTCCAGCGTCTGTCCCATCGGCCCATGGAGGGTACAAGTGGGCCTCCGGGCGAAGTCCGTAAGGGATCCCGGTGCCGTTTCAGACGTCCTTTCCGGGCTCTTCCGGAAACCACCCGGTACTTCTTCAGGGGATCGGTAACTTTCCCAGTGTGCCGGCCGGGGGCGTCGCCGCGGACTTCATAGAAGACATCGCCGGCGACCACGATGATGTCGCCGTTGGGGCCGTCCGTATCGTAGCCTTTACCGGGACCGTAGCTCAGCTCGGTGTCGATGGTCCAGTACGTCCGGTGCTGGGGGGCGGCGCACAGAAAACCTGTCGAAGCCATCAGGTGCGGCTGCTTGATGTCAAAGGGACTGATCGGGGTGAGGTCCGGTTTGAAGCCCTGGTGTCGGATGTAAAGGTTGCCACCCTCGGCGGAAAAGATCCCCGACTTAAACCCTTCGCTCCTGTGGGCGAAACCAGGTTGGGTTCGGGGGAAGTTCTTTTTGTCATATGGTCCGGCCATGGCCCTGCGGTGAACCACCGCTCCAGTCTCCGGGTCCAACGCGTACACGACGATGCCGCCATCCAGGAACGAGTTTCGTCCGGCCGCGAAATAGGCGAGGCCGTCTTTGACCATCACGCTCCCGTTCACCGGCCAGGCCGACTCGAGCTGTTCCATGGCGCACATCAGCCTGACCTCTGGCATATCCGAGAACTTCCAGACAAGGTCGCCGGTCTGCCCGTCGAGGCAGTAGACCCAGCCGTCGCGAGAACCGAACAGGACCAGCCTGCCGTAGCAGGTCGGCGCGGAGTCGACAGGGCCGTCCGCGGTGAACTGCCACCTGGGCTCGCCGGACAGGCTGTCCAGCGCGTATAAGGTGTGCATGCTCCGGACGGCCGTCAGTAACAGCCCGTTGGCGATCACCGGAGCCGTGGCCTGGGCGGGCAGAGATGCTTTCCAGACCACTTTGAGTTGTTCGGGGATCGCCGTGGCAGTGACGCCGCTGCGGGCATTGTCATGCCGATACGTGGGCCAGCCAGTGGATTTTGGATTTCTCGGAGAGCCCTTCGGGAGGTTTTCGGATTTCGGATTTGGGACAGAGGTAAAGGCCGGGCCTTTGATCAAGCGCGTGTCAGGCTTAACCACCATGACCTTGTTCTTGTCACGCGTCTCGGTGTAGGTGCAATTAAAGCCGAGCAGCATGGTGCCTATTTCACAGGCGCAGACATAGGGGGAAGAATAGAGCCGGCCGTAACTCGGCGTCATGGCCAGACCGCAGGTCGCCCGCATCCAGGGGCTCGGGAACTCGCCGTTGCCGTCGAGCGCAAGCAGGTCTGTGCCGCCGGTCTTGGAGTTGATGTAGTACTTGTGGGTGATCCGGTTGCGATAACAGCGAGGATGGACCATGGGACCGATCCTCTTCTGGGTGACCTTGCGCTTCACCGCGCCTGTGGCTGGGTCCAGCCCTTCCAGAAAACCGTTCCACACCAGACCGCCGGCGTAGAAGAGGTCCCCGTTCTTGGTGTAGTTGCACTCGGTTCTCCCTTCCCAGAGCAGCGCGCCGTCGGCGACCGCGTAGGCCTTGACGCGGTCCAGCTCGGCCACAAATATCTGCTCGTCGGTCATCACAATGGTCGGTGGGGAATTATGATAGGCCAGCACCAAAACCCCCTTGCGGGGCATGTCCTCCCAGAAAGGGAAATCCCGGCTCCAGAGCTCACCGCCGGTCCTGCTATTGCGGCAGACGAGCTGCGTTCGGGTGATGTAGGTCAGATGGTTGCCCTTGATGGCAAGCGTTCCCCCGATATAGCCTTCCTTTCCACCTTTGCTGCCCTTGATAACGACTTCCCACAGGGACTTGCCGCTCGCCTCGTCGCGTGCGTAGAGCGTCACGTCGTGAATATTCAGATCCTTTATCTCGGTTCTGCGTCTCCTGACGCCGTACGCGTAGGGTTGGCCTTTGATCCCGTAAATCACGCTGTTGGCATGGGCGATCTCGCGGGTGTTTCCCGTGCCGGCGAATGTGGAAAGGACTTCACCGGTGGCGCCGTCAAAGACGGTGACCGGGCCGTCGTACCCGTCGGTGCAGTAGACCCGGTCTCCGACCGCGACCAGCAGACGCTGAAGTTGCACCGGTATGACCTTGACCGGCCCAAGTTTCTCCTTGTCCCACTCCTTCAACGGACGCCGCCACAACTCGCAGCCGTTAAACGCATCCCGGGCCAGCAGCACGTACTGCTTCCTCGGAGCGGCCGACTCGACGGTCGCCACATCCTCGGCCGTAAAGATCCGGCCGTTGGCAGTCACCAGGGAAGTCACTGACGGCATGAGGACTTTTACCCGACCGTACCGACTGCCAGCGGTCCACTGGAGCCGCTCAGGCGGCCCAGCGCTGTCCCTGGCCACTCCGTTGTTGTCCGCGCCGTGCAGGTACTGATTCCACTCGCCCATCTCCGGTGGCCAGGGCTTGACGTGGGTTTCCCAGCCGGCCTTCGTCTTGACCAGCGCGGTCCCACCGGGGGCCAGCGCTCGCATCACCTCCGACCTCGTCACTTCGCCATTCTCCACAACCACGATGTTCACCAGGTTGTCGATGCAGGGAAGCGTCTTGCCGTTGAAGCCGGCAACGGAGAGCCTGCCGTAGATTCCCCTGGCCATAAATCGCCTTCTGCTGGCCTCCACCGCTGACGGATCGGTCTCCAATCCGCGCACTGTGCATCCGGTGTCCGCTGCCTCTTCATAAGTCTCACTGCCGGCATTCACCAACAGGATCACGCCGTTCGTCAGACGAGTAGACAGGAGGGCTTTCGCCAGCTCGCCGCCGGAAAGGCCGGTGCCGAAGGCCAACGCGCAGAAGCTGGCAATGTAGACAGTTGGTTTTGCTTTCATCATTTCTTCTCCTCAGTTGCCTCGGCAGCATAGACCCAACGCGGGTTGTGAAACACCGGCCTGGCGTCCCTGTCCTGCAATCCTCCACATCAATCACGGCCTCAAGCCATCGGCGCTTCCTCTCCGCATCAATTCTCTGCCGCGGCACCGGGCCGTGTCGGGTAACCGGGCAGGGAGCGGCTGTAGTCCTCGATCTGGCCGGCAAGATTACGGATCAGGTCCGGCTTGTCGGACGCCAGGTTTCGGGACTGGGCTTCGTCGCCAAAAGTATCATAGAGCGCGTAGAGCCCGCTCACCGGGTTCATCAGGAGCATGTACTCCTCCTGCCGGATGCCGAGCATGGGCCAGTTGTCGATGGTTTCGTCGTTGCCGGTACAGTTTGCGTTGCGCCATTCCCACATCATCGGCTTGTCCCGTTTGAACTCCTGTCCGTGCAGGGCCGACAGTGCGCTTACGCCGTCCGGATTCCAGTCTCGCGGCATCGGAATTCCGGCGACGTCCAGAAACGTGGGAACTATGTCGACCGCGGATATCCAGGTGTCATCGATGACGTGCCCGACCGGTGTATGCCCGGGCCAGCGCACGATGAAAGGCACACGTATCCCGCCGTCGAACAGAACGTGCTTGCGGCCGCGCATGTTTCCTGGCGTTCCGAAAGTTCCGTGCTCGAGCATGACTTTTTCCGGCCCGTTATCGCTGGAAAATATGACCAGCGTGTTGTCGGCAAGGCCCAACTCGTCCAGCTCATCCATGAGGCGGCCGATGTGACGGTCGGCGTTATGGATGACTGAGTAGTAGGTCTGTTGCGGCTCGGACAGATGCTTGAACGGCTCACGCTGTTCCTCGGTGGGGTGCAGTGGCGTGTGCGGGTCTTTCAGCCAGAGATTGATGAAGAACGGCTTTTCCGATTCCTGCCGGATGAAGTCGATGGTCGCGTCCACGGCCATCCGACTGGAGTTCGCGGCCCAGACCGCGTCGGAGTCGTTGAAAAGCGTGAACGGCCAGGGGGTGGTCTCGTACCAGGTCGGCCCGTTGCCATTCCAGGTGCGGGTATCGTCATATCCATACTCCTTCACAAACGGCGCATCGGGATGACCGTGGATGCCGCCACCGCCGCCGAGGTGCCATTTTCCGTAGTGCGCAGTGCGGTATCCGCCCTGCTGCATCAGGCGCGGCAACGAAGGGGATTCGATATCGAGCCAGTGCGGCATGTTTCGCCGTTCGTTGGAATCGTAACGAGCGAAGTGCGCGTGCACCTGCCAGCGTCCCGGATAGTGGCCCGTGACGAAGCTGCACCGGCTCGGAGAGCAAACGCAGCTCGCGACGTAAAACCGCGTAAAGCGCGTGCCCTGTTCCGCTAGGCGGTCGAGGCAAGGAGTCTTGATCTGTTCGTTGCCATAGCATCCCAGATCACC
The DNA here is from genome assembly GCA_030740295.1 of Planctomycetota bacterium. The sequence goes on along the minus strand of JASLXP010000637.1, from coordinate 3,252 downwards.
GTAGCCCCAGTCGTCCGCAAGAATAAAGAGGATGTTCGTTCGTGTTAGTGGGATTGAGTTGTTCATTCGTACTGGTCAGAGTTGTTAAGACATCATCAGAGCTATAAGAACATCATACATATTCAGTTCCTGTTAAGGATTCAGGATTCGTCGACACCAACGACAGTTCGTCGGGCTTCGATTTCTGCGGGTCTGATTCAGACATCATTCAGCCGGTGATGCCACAGGCTTGGCAATCCTTGAGGAGTATCCGGCTCTTTCCTGAGAGCAGTACCCGACCACGATTCGAACTGGCCCGGGCTTGCCAGAGCCATCCGCCTCGAAGTCCATGAAATCATCGCAGACTGACATCTGAGATTTCTGCGCCCTTCCATCTCAGGTTCCTGTTAGAATTCGTCGGCACTCAGGAGGCTTTGGTAACTTCCGATCAATGCCACCACTACCGACCACTCTGTGACAGCAGCCAGGCCGTTCTGCTGTCAATACTTTTTCTCTGCCCTATTCTGAAACTCTATGAATGAATTAAGCAGTCTGGATATCGCGGTCTTTGTGTCCTACTTCGTCGTTCTCGTCGGCCTCGGGCTGTTCGTCGGACGCAGGGGAAAGCAGACGAGCGAGGATTACTTTCTCGCCGGGCGAGATCTTCCCTGGTATGTGATTGGGTCATCCTTCATCGGCTCGAATATCTCGACCGAGCACTTCATTGGGATGGTCGGTGCGGCTTATATCTACGGCGTGTGCGTGGCGCACTGGGAATGGGGCAACATCTTCGCGTTTTCCATGCTCATCTGGTTTTTCATCCCGTTCCTCCTGGCCAGCCGGGTCTTCACCGCGCCCGAGTTTCTGGAACGCCGTTACAACTCAACTTGCCGGCTGCTGTTTGCCGTGCTGACGGTCATCGCCAACGTCACTGCATTCCTTGCCGCAGTGCTTTACGCTGCTGCCCTGGGGCTGCAGGAGATGTTTGACTGGGACATCTGGACCGGGGTTATCGTCATGGCCGTTACGGCCGGCAGCTATGCGATTTACGGCGGGCTGCGTTCCGTTGCCTGGACCGATCTCTTTCAGACATCCATCATGGTGGTTGGCGGCGTGTTGGTGACTTGGCTCGGCCTGGAAGCCCTGGGCGACGGCCAGGGCGTGCTCGCCGGTTGGGAGACCATGGTCGACCGCAACCTCGGCAAAGGCGACGCCTGGGCCAATGCGCTCGCCGCGTCCGGCGAAGAGCACATCGGCTCAAAAGACTATGAACGGCTTTCGGTCTTTCAGCCGATGAATCATCCCATCGTGCCCTGGGTCACGATCTTCACCGCATGGTTCTCGATCAGCATCTGGTACAACTGTATCAATCAATTCATGGTGCAGCGCGTGCTCGCCGCACGAGATGACTGGCACGCTCGAATGGGCATCGTACTGGCGATGTTCATGAAGATTTTCCTCCCCCTCATCGTGGTCATTCCGGGACTCATCTACTTCGCCATGGAGCCCGGCATAACGGAGAAGACGGAAATTGACAAGACCTACGCAGTGCTGGTGACGACCTACGTCCAGACTGGCATGAAGGGTCTTCTTCTGGCCGCGCTGTTCGGAGCGATCCAGTCGTCCATCGATTCGGTGATGAACTCAACCTCGACCATCGTCACTCTCGACCTCTACAAGAAATTTCTGAAGCCGGATGCGGACGAAGCCTCGCTTACACGCATGGGCAAATGGACCTCGCTGGTGGTGCTGGCCATCGCCGTCCTGCTCGCGCCTTTCATTGGGCTGCTGGGGCAGAGCGTTTTCGTTTACATACAGAACCTGTATGCCCATTTCGCTCCGCCGTTCGCCGCAGTCTTTCTGGTCGGGATACTATGGAGGCGAGCCAACGGGGTTTCTGCGACCGCTACTATCATTTTCGGAATCCTGGCGAGCATCGTGATTCAAATCTCTTCCGAGATGTCGTTTACCTTACGGGCGACGATTGTGTGGGCCGCGTGCATTATCCTGCAGGTGATCGTCAGTCTCGCGTCCGCGCCGCCACCCGCGGAGAAAACGACCAAGGATCTCGTGGCCGACTGGTCATCGCTTCAGATATTCCAGCGGTTGGGAACGCCCTGGTACCGGAACCTGCTTTACTGGTGGGCCATCGCCGCAGCGGGCATGGTTGGGTGCTATGTGGTGTTCTCGGGGCTGATGTTCTGAGGTGAGAGTGTACGCTTGAGCCACAAGCTACTGGCACGTGTCGCACTGTCTTCGCGGTCGTCTCAGGTACACAGTTGCTCAATGTACCGCCGAGCACTCTCGACGTCTGCGTCCGTGGGGTCCGGAAGTGGTAGGGAAAAGTAGTCGTCAGGAATGCCCATCACCATCTTAAGATGATCGCCTTGCTCAGGAGCAACATCGAGAAAATCATGAGCCATCTCGTGATCTTCAAACACGATCTGGTTCCGAACATTTTCAAGGCATTGTTGCCACACTTCTAAAGTGACACATTCAGGATCCGGAACTTCTAAGCCGGCTTCCTCGGCCGCAGAAGCTAGAAGGCCCCGCCTGGTGACCCAATCCTGCGTCTTCTCGCTGGGAGTCCAACTCTCACCTTCCGCATCGATCTCAATTTCGACCATGGAAAGCAGTAGATCGAAGAGACCAGCCGCGAAGCCCTCCAACACAGCAGATCGTTGAGGGGCGGACGTGGTGTCACACAACATCGAATCAGCAACTTGCGCAAGTAAGACCCATCGTTGCTTTCCCGTAATCCCGTCCCCTGGACACTTATCGTCCAAATTCGCAGGGCCTTTTCCTAGTAGCATGTCCGCCTCAAGCCGCAACGCCTCTACAAGGCAGTCGGCTTCAGGTTTGGTTAAGACACGTATACCGGTTGGTGAATCCCACATGGTCTGATGTTCTATTAGTCAAGCTCCAAATCGTCCAGTGGGCTGATCACAGCATGACCGCCCTGATTCAAGATGTGTGTATAGACCATGGTGGTCTTCAGTGAACTATGGCGTAGCAGAGCCTGCACCGTCCGGATATCAGCGCCTCGCTGAAGCAGATGCGTGGCAAAGCAGTGCCGAAACGTATGAGCGCTGATGCTCTTCGACAGCCCGACCTCCCTCGCCGCGGACTTAATGGCTTTGTTGATGACGCTTGGTCCACATGGTCGTAAGGTCAGAAAACTAATTCCAGCTAAAAGCGCTTAAAACAGGCTCTCATTAACGTTTCAGCCCGTTTCGCATGCTGGAAACTCATCCGTACCCGATTCAGGCTGCG
>JASLXP010000636.1 GCA_030740295.1 Planctomycetota bacterium | reverse complement strand
GATGGACATTGGTGTGGCACGACGATTCTGGGCCATCCCGAAAACTTTCGGTTTCCCCAACCTGTGCGCCTGCACCCCAAGCTGCCTTATTTCGTATTTGCCCCACTCGTTCTCGGCCCATTCAAGATTGAGCCGAGAAAGGAATATATCTCCCGATACCGCTACCTTATTCACGATGGCAAGCCTGACGCTGCATTGGCGAACGCCCTCTGGAACGATTACGCCAGCCCGGCGAAGGTGGAAGTAACGAAGTAGATGATTTTGGTTTCAAGAGGCATTCCAAAGAACCATCCAGAGGCCGACATGAATCCTGAATCCTGAATCCCCTTGAATCTTGTATCCTGAATTTCGAATCCAAATTCTCCAGATGCCTCACACACACCATAAACGCCTCCTTCTCCTGATTGTCTTCGTCATATCCTTCACGCCCGCCTGGGCCCTTCGCACGGGACGCATGTCCACATGGAATCGAACGACAAAGGCTGGCCCGGACGCGGAGGTGCCGGGCTGGTACATCAATCTGGGAATCACCGGCGCCCGCGCACTCATCGATGAAAACAAGCCGAGGCAACTGGTCATCAAGTATGTGTTCAAAGACACGCCTGCCTGGGGCCTCCTCAAGGAAGGCGACATCGTCATTGGCGCCAACGGCAAGGATTTCGTCACTCCGCATAAATTCGGCTACGGCGTCGGTAAGTTTGGCTACCAGGGCCCGATGATGGACTTCGGAAACGCACTGGAAGCCAGTCAGGGAAAACTGTTCAGAACGCTATCTCTGAAAGTGCTCCGAGACGGAGACGAGATCAAGGTCAAGATCAAGCTGCCGAATACTTATGGGATGTATTCGAAAACGTATCCATACGACTGCAAAAAGACCGACCTGATTCTCGAAGAAAACTATGCCCATCTTCTGAAGAATCAGAAAGACGACGGCACGTGGCACCGCCGCCCGCACATCCAGGCATTTGCCACCTTGGCGCTGATGGCCAGCGGCAATCCGAAACATATGCCCGCGGTGAAGAAGGCCGTCACAGCCATGGCGAAGGTGACTGGCGCCAAGCTTACACTCCGCGGGCTTGACTGCTGGAAATACGGAATGTTCGGTGCGACGCTGGCCGAATATTACCTCCTCACCGGCGAGAAATGGGTGTTGCCGGAATTGCAGGAGATCAACTCCTGGATCGAACAGGCCCAGGCACCCAACGGCGGTTGGGGACACCGGCCTCACAGGAAAGAGGGAAATGGTTACGGCGCCATTCAGGTCATCACCATGCAATGCAAAATGGCCTGGTCCCTGATGATGCGCTGCGGGATTAAGGTGGACGAAAAGCGATACCAGGCCGCTCACGATTTTGCCGTCAGGGGAACGAACAAGATCGGCTACGTCTGGTACAAAGACCGCGGCAAGGACAAACCAAAGTATGCGGACATGGGCCGCACCGGCGCCTCCGCCCTCGCCCACTCCCTCAGCCCCGTGGGCGGCAAGACATACCAGGATTTCGCCAGACTGAACGCGTCCTGCATCGGCAACAACCCCGACACATTCCATGACACCCACGGCTCGCCACTCCTGGGTCTCGCCTGGACCGGCCTTGGCGCACACGTGGATGCCGGCAGCTTCAGAAAGCTGATGGATCACAACCGGTGGTTTTTCAGCCTCTCGCAATGTGTGGATGGCACGTTCTACTATCAGCCCAATCGTGATAACAACCCGCAGGATTACGCAGCCGGCCCGCGCCTTTCGGCCACTGCAGCGACCGCCCTCATTCTGAGCGTGAAGTTCAAGAAGCTGCAGATGACCGGCGCGAAATTAGTGACCCGCGAAGCCAAGTGAAAACAACTGAATTCGGCACCCCCGACAATATGTTTTCGATATGACCATCCAACTCTCAATCACTACCGACTACGTCAAAGACCGTGAATGCCCGGAGCCCTATCTGCGCGCCATCGCTGAGGCAGGCTTCACCCACCTGCATTGGTGCCATCACTGGAACACCGACTTTCTTTACTCTGACAGTGAGGTCGAACAGATCGGTAAATGGCTCAGCGAATTCAATCTCAAACTCAATGACTGCCATGCATCCGTTGGCCGTGAAAAACACTGGCTGTCGGAATTGGAGTACGAGCGGCAGGCCGGCTTGGAACTGATCCGAAACCGGATCAGCATGACCTCCAGACTTGGCGGCGACGTGATCATCCTGCACGTCCCGGCCATTCAAGAGGACCAGGATCGAGAGAACTTTCTCGAAGACCATCTGCGCTCAGCCCTCGATTCCCTCGAGCCCTTTGCACGCGAGCATGGCATAAGGATCGCAGCCGAAAACCTGGTGCCTGACAGTTTTCCGAGACTGGACTCGCTGCTTAATTCATATTCGCCCGACTTCCTCGGCGTGTGTTACGACTCCGGCCACGGCAACATCTGTGGAAACGGACTCGATCAGTTGGACAAGGTCAAGCATCGCCTGATCTCACTTCACCTGAATGACAACGACGCAAGCGGCGATCTTCATCAGCCGCTTTTCCAGGGCAGCGTCGATTGGATACGCCTTGCCAAAATCATCGCCCGCTCCTCCTATGAGAAGGTGACAAGCATGGAGGTCGTCCAGCGCAACAGCGGAATCGAAGACGAGGTGGAGTTCCTCCACGAAGCGCGCCGGACGGGTGAGCGATTCGATCAGATGATTCGACACCAGGGAATCGGTAGCGAACTTCCCCCGATCCGGCGATCTTAGTTCGGTCATGGTCGGACAGAATCACATTCGAAAACTTTCACTCAAGTGCGGCGAGCACCCGCTGCCTGCCTTGGCGGCCAGCCTCTGCCTGGCTGCCGCAGGTGTCTGGCTGACGGCACATTCGCTGGAGTTCAAGACGGACCGGAATGACCTGGTCTCGAAGCATCAGCGATACGTGCAACGGATGGCGGAGTATGAGAATGAATTCAAAGGGCTGGACGATCTGATCGTGGCGATAGAATCAGAGAACCAGACTGAGATGCGGAATTTTGCTGACGAACTGGCAACGAAACTGACAGCCGCCAGAGAACAGGTCGCCGAAGTTTTCCATCGCGTCGATCCCGAGCTTTTTGAAGGCAAGAAACTGCTGTTCCTTACGGCGGAAGACATTGAAGAGCTTTACGACAACTTCAGCGATCATCAGGAATTCATTGAGGAGCTGCTGGAGGAACCTTCCCTTTACCTGGTATTCAAATTCATCAACCGGAAAATGAAGGAGGCACTGGTCGAAGAGATTATCGGTGTTGGGCTGATCGGTGAGGAGTCAGATTCGGAGGATGCGCATCAGATCCGTTTCCTGTCTTCCCTTCTCAGGCAGATGAATGCGGCGGCCGCCGGCAGACAGGAAATCTATGTCTCGCCCTGGGCCGAACTCTTTGGCGGAAAAGTGCAGCACGATGGATACATCACGACAAAAGACGACCGCTACCTGATCATGCAGGTCCGCCATGTGCCTGGTGAAGGGTTTCTGAAACACGCTGGGCCCATCTCTTTTATCAGGCAGGCCGTTGCTGAATTAAAGGGAAGCTACCCGGGCATCGAAGCCGGTGTGACCGGGCAGCCCGCGCTGGGCGCGGATGAGATGACATCTGCGCAAGACGATATGAAACTCGCCGCATTTCTCTCGCTGGCCGGCGTTGCCTTCCTCTACTTCGTGGCGTTCCTCGAAATTCGCCGGCCGATCCTGGTCGTGATCTGCCTGCTGATCGGTATCTGTTGGTCTATGGGATATCTCACGCTGACGGTGGGACACCTGAGCATTCTGACCGTGGCATTTACATCCATCCTGATAGGGCTGGGCATTGACTTCGGTTTCCATCTGCTCACTCGATATGAGGAGGAGCGATTCAAGGGCTTCAATCCGCAACAGTCGCTCGATATCACCCTCACCCACACGTTGCCTGGCTTATTCGCCACCTCGATCACCACGGCTCTGGCTTTCCTTGCCATCATGCTTGCTGATTTCCAGGGCATTCGAGAGCTGGGCTGGATCTCCGGCGGTGGCATTATGCTGACATTCCTCTCCACGATCGTCTGCCTGCCCGCTTTTCTGATGCTGATCGATCGCAAGGAGAGAACGCCTGATCCCGAAAAACTCAAGCGAAGAGGATCGGGTCTGGTGGGGCGGATTCAAAGACAACCGAAATCTATTCTCGGAGGCGCTGCCATCGCTACGGCACTGTCAATACCCGCGCTGTTCAGCGTTGGTTTTGATTACAATCTTCTGAATCTGCAGTCATCGAAAACAGAATCCGTTCGGTGGGAGAAGAGGATTCTCGAGAGCGCGAAGGAATCTTCCTGGTTCGCCCTAGCAAGCGCGGAATCAGCGGAGGAAGCGGTAAGGAAAAGGGACGCATTAAAACGGCTGCCCACAGTGGATCGGGTCCAGAGCCTTCTCGATCTGGTTCCGCCTCGGAAGGTACAGGCTGAAAGAATCGAAGCGCTCGAATCAGTGGCAGAGATTCTGGATGAATTCGATCTGGATGAGCCGGCCACTCCTGAAGAACCCAACATCCAGAAGCTGCTCGTCATCCTGGACAAGGTGAAATTCACCCTCCGCACCACGGACGATAAAGAGGACTCACTGGATTCAGAAATTCAGAACGCGCGCGCCGAGCTGCTCAGACTTATCGAATCGCTGAAGAACCTGGAAACGTCCAAAGCAGCTAAGGGCCTGGGCGGTTTTCAGGAACAGCTTCACGCGGATTTCATCGACAAACTCACGATGCTCAAGACAAACGCATCCCCGACCCCGCTGGAACTCGCTGACGTGCCAGCCGCGATTCGCGAGCGATCTGTGAACGCGGATGGACACTATCTGCTTCGCATTTACGCAAAGGACAACATCTGGCAGCGCGAGACGATGCTCGAGTTCGTGAACGAACTGCGTACCGTCGATCCGGACGTCACCGGCCCGCCGGTCGTTGGAAGCGAATCCATCACCCTGATGAAAGACGGATACGTGGAGGGTGGCTTTTATGCATTCGCCGCGATTCTGCTGATCGTTTTCATTACATTCCGCCGTGTTTCTGACACGCTGCTCTGTTTATTTCCTGTCTTAATCGCCACACTTTGGACGGTCGGCCTGATGTGGCTGTTCGGCCTTCAATTCAATCTGGCGAATCTTGTTGTCATCCCTCTCATCATCGGCATCGCAGTGGATGGCGGCATCCACATGGTGCACCGGGCGCGCGAGGAGAAAAGTGCGGACAATCTCCTCGTCAGCAGCACGGCGCGGGCAGTCATCCTGAGTTTCCTCTCCACGATGGTCGGTTTCGGCAGCCTGATGTGCGCGGGCCATTATGGTATCTACAGCCTGGGCCTCCTGCTGACGATTGCAGTCGGCAGCGCCCTGGTGGTGACGCTGCTGGTTCTGCCGATCCTGTTGGGTTATGTGTTCAGTGCCAGGGAAGAGAAAGAGAACCAGGGGCCTGAGACAACCAAAGCTAATAACTGATTCCTTATTACATTAAGGCAACACGATTGATGGCAACACAATGAAGAAAAGGCAACACAATGAAGAAATCCTCTCCTGTCTCTAATGCTGTCGCTCCATCTCATAGTCTTCGAGCAGCGATTTGTAGATTAGGCTTCCAGCCTGATCCTTAAACAAACTGGTCAGGCTCAGATAATGGGATGCGCGACACTGAACTCAACATCTCACTATTCAAGGATTGAGAATAGATGCTGGATTATGGCGATTAAGATTAGGACATAGACGTTCCTTAACCCCACAAAAAGTTCGCACCCCCGCACAGTTCAGCAGCAAATTATAGAGACAACCAAAGAACCGCATCAGCCACCTTGAAGAACTTACTCATTACACATTACTCATTACTACGCTTCCCGCTCCATGTACCTGGTCATGCCTAGTTTTCCCAGGCGTTTTAATGAGTCTCTTACTTCATCGGCTTTTGAATCCTGTATTTTCTCGAATGTTTCTTCTGCGGCTTTAAACATTCCTCGAGCTTCGCGATATTCTTTTCTTTTTTCGTGGATAAGACCTAATTGGTATTGAACGTCCGCTTTATATTCATGGTTTGAGTTTTTAATCCATACCGGCAGTATCTGCCGCAAATAAGCTTCTGCCTGTTCTGATTTACCACGCGCACGTAGTAGTTTGCCCAGGTGATAAAGGGTGAGATTGAGCCCTGTTTTTTCATTTAGTTTTTCCCAGTTTTCCTTGGCTTGAAAATACCAGTCTTCTGCTTCTTTAAAATTCTCCTGGGCCTCCGCGACAATGCCCAATTGATGTTGCGTTTCCGCTATTCGGTGTCCGTCTTCGATATTCTTCCAGTTGGAGAGCACCTGCCTGAACCAGAGTTCTGCTTCGTCCAGTGCATTTCTCTTGAGCGCGATAATGCCTAATTCATGAAGTGTGAGCGCTTTCTGCCGGGCTTCCTCCAACACATCCCAGATGGGCAACACCTGTTGATACCATCGTGTGGATTCTTCCAGGTCATCTTTGAGCATACATATGCGGCCCAATTGATACATGGCCGTTGCCTTGCCTGCGACGTCGCCCAGTCTCTCGCACATGACTAACGCCTGCAGGTACCTCAGGTCTGCCTCTGAATAGTCGTTTCGCTCAATTGCAAATCCCCCTAGTTTCTGGACTGTTGTGGCGAGAATCGGCAGAGCTTCCTGCTGGCTCGGTGTTAATTCCTCCGCGTCCTGCCAGCCTCCCGCTGCGAGTTCGACGTGATTTTTCAACAACAGGTAGCTGGATTCCGCCTGGGTAAGGTCGCCCCTCTCTTCTGAGTTTTTGGCCTGGAACAGTCTGACCGTCTCCCACAGGCTTTCTGTGCCTTTAAGGGGTGTCCCTTGTTCTGTGGATACAATGTGTGCGAGCTGGTCAATCAGTCGATACCACTCAGCGAAACGGTTACGGCCGCGCATAAGATTGCAGAGCGATTTGAGCAGGCCCTGGACTGACTGCCATCTTTTCAGTCGCAACGACAGCCAGAGAGCGTGGCGAAAGTTTGATTCTTCTTTGGTGAGTAATGACATCACCACTTCAGGGTCTTCGTGGTATCGGCGTTCGTAAAAGATCCCAAGTTGACCGTAGGTGTCTGTAAATGCAGATTCGATGGTGGCTTTGTTGCTTTCTAGAAGGTGTTTAATCGTGCCGCTGACATACCAGGTGATCGAGGAGGAGAGTGCATACATTCCCGGGCCGGCCTTCTCAGCAAGCCCGAGGTGGGCGAGTGCTGTGAGGTCCCGCGCCCATTGTTCTTCGGTCCGGCCTTTGACGAATTTTGGTGCAGCTTCATCCTCGCAGAGAAAAGCGAGAACTTCGGCATCGGCGAACCGCTGAAAATGTGCCAGGACGATGAGTCGCTGCCCGAGATCCGGGTCCACCCTGGCCAGCCCCAACTGCAGCGCAGCGAGGACGTAAGCTTCATGTCCTGATTCTGAATCTGCCGAAGTGAACCTTGCTTCAAATCCCCGTAAGGTCTCCAGGAGCTTTCGTGAATCGAGACCGACAACGACGAGGTCGAGGATGGAACGGAGAGCCAGGGGATTCCTAAGGAGATATCCAAGCAAATCCAGATAGGCTGCTCGGTCGTTTTCCGCAGGGAGCGGGATGGCTGCTTCCCACATGTTTGCTCGAAGCATGAGCTCTGAGGAACGATGGTCGAGACCTTCGAGTTTGTGACGTGGAAGATCGTCGCCCATCCATGGTTCCTGGTGAGAGCTTAAGATCAGCAGCCTTGCCAGGCCGCCCTTCAATCCGTCAATGAACTCAAGGAGCTCATCTCGTTCGTCGGAAGTCCAATTCGTGTCCTCAGCGTGCACGTGTTGAAAGTCATCCCAGATCATGAAGCAGGGGCTCTGTCTCAGCAGTTGTCTGGCGACTGTTCGCTGGTCGGCAGGCTTCAGGAGATTCCAGTTCATCTCTTGTGCGTCGAGCAGTTTGGTGAACACCTGTCCAATGCGATCGCAGATGTGGCTGAGTGGCTGATAACTGGCGAATGAAAAATAGAGGCACATGCCGGGCCCCCTGTTTTCTGACCAGAAGCGGAGGATGCCACCGGCGAGTGTCGTCTTGCCCGTGCCCGTGACAGCATGGATCAGCATCGCAGGCCGGGTCCGCAAATCTTCAAGAATCTGCAGGAGCTCCGATTCCCGCGCGATAAACCCCTGCTCCGGTGTGGCTGGCAACCCTCCTTCAATGCGCGCCGAAGCTTGCTGATATCTCGGCGGCTCGCCTTCGAGCATCAGTTGGCTCTCCACCCTTGGTTGACTCAGGGCGACGGACCGCGATTCAAAGAGACGGATGGACGGCCAATCCTGGATTTCAACATTGCCACAGGACGTCTTTCGAGACCGGTGTCGCTGCCCCGCCTGCCGCGCGGACAGCACAGCTCGGCTCATGCGTTCCCCATTGAAGAGGGCCCTGTACAACACCTGCCACTGAATGCTGCTGATGATCGGATCAATGGCGTAAGGTTGAGCCACAACGGAGATCATTCCTGCCCGGCACATAGCCTCTGACCACTCACAGACGGGCTCGACCAGGCCCGGGCTGGCAGCGCTGATGACGGCGTTTGAAACCTGGTGGGCGAGGAGCAGACCGACCAACTCGGATGGCTCGACCCGTTCGGAGGATCTGCCGCGAGGTAGGATGCTCTCCTGGTCAGAACACTCTATGTGTATGAGATGATAGTATTCTTCTTCCGTTTCGAGGATTCTCTGTAATCTCTCAAAAGTGGCGGGGAGAAGCATTCTGGTTTTGAGGAATTTCCGCTGCGGTCGGAATGCCTCCAGAAGGTGACGTATGACCGGCTGAAAGGGCTGCGTTGAAGGAGGACAGACGTGCAGGATGTTGAGGCTGGCGATCAGGCCCGGTTCATCCGCATGCTCTTCTTGTTCGGGATGCTCTCCGCGCACGTCAACAGATCGAACGAACTCTACCTGTTCGGCCAGCAGGTTCGGCTGGTTCTCACGAGCGAGGAGTTCCCACGGCAACCCCGAATCGTCGGCCTCGATGAGGATGCGGCTTTCGCCGGGATTGCGTGAGACTTCGGCGAACAGATCCAGGATGGCTGGTTCTTTAATGAGGGCGGTGGTAAATCGCTGGCCGGTGAGTTCGAGCAGTGCTTCGGCCTCGGTCGCCTTATGCCGTTCCTGCTCCAGCGCGCAGAAAGCGAAATCTTCCCAATACCAGCGAATGAGCTCTTTATCTTCCTCAGATTGCCGGAGCGTGAATGGCACGATCTGCTCCTTATCCGGCCGGCCATCACGGGAGAGCCGGACTCGTGCAAATTCGCCGGCGATATTTATTCGGAGTTCATTCACGGGGAAACATTGCGTCATTGGGATGAACCCAAGGGGGTTCTTCAACAACGCTCAATTTAGGATGAATTACGTTTTGCGTCATTCGGGTCTTGGAATCCGAGATTCCTGCCCGGCATTTAAAACAAAACCACGGATTGCCGGCAGCCCGAGTGAGCGGCAGACAATCCGTGGTCTCTACGATTGTTCTACGTTAAGTCGCTTCTGCAGTTTCCGCGCTCTCTTCAGTTGATTCTTCTTCTTTACTTGCCGGCAATGCCTTGTTCTTGAATGGAGAGGCAAACACGCGCTTCATGAGCGGTACGATGCCCTGCTCGGCATCCTGGACGCTTGCTTCGGCTTCCTTCATCGTGCTCTGCCAGGCGGGCGCGAAACCGGGGGCGCGTTCGAACATGAGGTCGACTGCTTTCTGGTAAACATAGAATTGGCGAATCTCGGCTTTATCCGGTTTCTGGCTCAGGTTGGCCAGGGTGATCCGCATGTTCTCGTTTTCCTTCTTGAGGTTTTCGATTTCCTGTTTGCGGTTCTCTTTGGATTCGGCCTCCAGATCCAATTGAGTCTGCAAATGCCCCTTGAGCTTCTTGACCTCTTTATTGGCCTCTCGAAGTTTTAGGAGGTACTTGGCCCACACGATGCACGCGATGATGAGGCCGATGTAAAGTCCGATGGCAAGGTCTTCCCTGAGAACAGATGGCATTGTTGAATCCTCTCTGGCGTAGTTCTGTTAAGCGCAACTGATCCTGCAGAGCCGTTCTTTGCCCTGCCTGCAACCGGGCCATCCAACTGCTGCATCTTTATACCTACTTCAAAACGCAACACGGATCAATCACAGAGCGTTATTTGAGCGTTTATTCAATGGATGTCTCTGCTTCTCGCAGCTTGAGAAGGAGAGTCCGTTCCAACTGTTCCAGCAGGGCCTGGGCCTGTTCCGAGCCCTCCCCGGCCGGGACGCTTCCCGAGGCGCGGCTGGCCTGCTCAACCTTATCCACCCTGTCCATGGATTCTTCGACCGCGAGCACCGTATTCTCATCTATCGGTCTGTTGCGGAAAGACTCACGAAGAGCCTGAAAAGCCTGGTGCATTTCCTGTCTGTCATCGATCTGTGGGATGCTCTCGAGCTCTTCCAGGGCCATTCGTACCCGGACGCGGACCACCATCATGGTAAGTCGATTCTGAAGCTTGTCATCAGATCTGACCCGCAGGGCCTCGGTGATGATTCTGTACTGCTGACTCAGAGGTGTATCGGGTCGAATCTCGCGGGCGGCATGGATGGCATCGAATTCTCTCAGCATGGTCCGAACCGCCGGAGAATCTTCGATGTCCAGAGATTTCTTGAGCTTCGCAATACGGTCTGCCACCTCCCGCCTGTCCTGTGAGCCAAGGGTGCGCAAAAGCAGAGCTTCGTGTTTGGAGATGCGGGCGGCGTAACTGGGGTCAGCGGGATTCCATGCCTGCGCCATGCGCAGATTGAAGATGGCCTCCGCTGATTCGGCGGGTGTCTGTTTACTTTCCTTCGATTCTGCGACAGCATGCACGTATTGGTTTGCGTGCCGTTTGAGCTGCTGCTCCCCTTTCGTTCTGTTCATATCACGCCAGATGAGAAACACCCCCGTCAGGAGTATCTCAGAGCAGATGATGGCGATGAGTAGCTTCTTGGGCATATTCGATTGCGTCTGAATTCGATCACTCCCTGTGATTGTGCGCCGCGCCCTGAGAGAATTCCACTCTGGTTGGACCTGGATTCACGATTCGCGATTCTCCTCTCCTTAGCGATTTCGACAGGCAGGGATATAATCCGCCGCCCGCACTGACTTTATAAGGCAAACGCTTTATAAAGAAACGTTTCTGTGACCCAACTACACCCGCTGCAAGTGTTTGACGTCGACCAAATCCGAAAGGACTTCCCAGCTCTGGCAACAGAACGCAACGGAAGGCCGCCCATCTATCTCGACAATGCCTGTGCGACCATCCCCTGTCAGCAGGTCATAGACACGCTGAACGATTACTCAATCCACTTTCCATCCTGCGGCGATCGCAGCCCGCATTACTGGGGAAAGAAGGTGGATCACGAGGTGGCCCGGTCCAGGGATGCCATCGCCAGGTTCATCAACGCCAGTGATCCGGATCAGATCATCTTTACCAAGAACACCACCGAATCCCTCAACCTCGTGGCCCGTGGGCTCCACTGGGAAAGAGGCGACGTCGTGGTTAATGGGGACCGGGAGCACAATTCCAACCGCACCGTGTGGGTAGACATCTCAAGGGAAAGCGGCATCCAACGCAAGGTCATCAGCCGCGACGGCACAGAGAGCCCACATGCCGAATTTGATGTGGATTACTTCCTCGGTGAACTCAAAACGATTGACAATATCAAGATGGTCAGCATGACCATGAGCAGCAATCTCGACGGCAATTCAATCAGTGCGTCCGACATCCGGAAAGTTTGCGATTACGCGCATTCGGAGGAACTCCAGGACGAGCTCCAGGATTTCTATGTCATGCTCGATTGCGCTCAGATTGTGCCTCACAAGCCGGTCGACGTTCAGGCGATGGCCGTGGACTTCATGGCCTTCTCCGTTCACAAGATGTGCGGTCCGACCGGGCTCGGTGTCTGCTACATGAAAGATCCGGACATTCTGGAACGTGGCCTGGTCTCCGGAGGTGGGACGGTGGCCAACACATTCGACGACGGCCGGCAGTCCATCTACCTGCGGTCCCCCCATAAATACGAAGCCGGGCTCCAGCACTGGTCCGGCATCATCGCGGCCCGCTCTGCGGTGAAATATCTCGAAGATAAGATCGAAGACATTCCGGCCCACGTATTGAGGCTCAATGAAATCGTGACCGAAGCATTGCTGCCCTGTCACGAGAAAGAAATCTTGACCATCCTCGGCCCGCTTGACCCGGCAAAGAGAGGTTCAATCTGCACTTTTGAGGTGCACCCTCAACACGAACGAGAAGACATGGGCCGCTTTTTCCTGGAGACGGTCATGGGCGCGGCGGACGAGTACAACATGATGTTCCGCGCCGGCGATTTCTGCGTCTCGCCCTACTGCCGACAGATTCGCGGCGAAAAGGTGGCCCGCATCCGGCTTTCTTTCTATCTATACAACACGGAAGAAGAATCCCGGTTGGCGGCGGAGATGTTTCGAAGAATTCTGGATGAGAGAGCGTGATAAGGGACTGACGCTCCGTCGCAATATTGAGATCATAGAAAAGGAGAGCCGTTGACTACCTGAGAAATATCCGCAATGCTGCGCCTGTTCCGTATGACAGCAACCTGACACCGAAGGCGCGCCAGCAGGGAACTCATGGGGTCAATCCTGAAATCGAAAAAAGGAACTGAGAGCATCATTCTCCGGCCGGCGGTCATGGCCGGGCTCTTCCTCCTGCTCTGTTTCCTCTGGCTGATTCTGCATCTGGTGGCTCCCTCGACAACGGTCTTCCGAACTTTCTGCTCCTGGCTTGGGTTCCCCGCGGCTGCGTGTCTGCTGTTCACCTATCTGTATCCCGTCCGCAGGCTTTTTCTTCATCGGAGTTGGGGGAGTCTTCGGTTGTGGCTCAGGCTGCATGCCGGCGCTGCTTTCATCGCTTTCGGTCTGGCCATTCTGCACAGCCGGGGGCATGCTTCCGGCTTCCTGACCTTCTGGTCCATGTTCTGGCTGGCGCTGGTCATGGCATCCGGTGTCGGTGGCTACCTGCTCCAGAAATTCTGTTACCGGTTGATGGGGCTCATGGTCAAGGATGCGAACGCCCACAACCGGGAGGCGGGATTGCAGAAGCTCGACGAGACCCGTAACCAACTGGCGCTCAGGGCAGAAGAACTGGTCAACGGTTACTCGCTGCTGACCCGGGAGACAATTAAAGACTGGCGCGGCTTCTGTGATTGCTTCTGCCGCGAAGGCACCTCAGCCGAGTCCACGTCAAGAAAAGAGCTTAACGTCATCGCAAACGTGTGGAGCATCCTTCCTGCACCGGTCAGAGAGCTTTTGCAGCGCGGGGCAGAGCTGGAGCTCGGTGACTACGAAAAGGAGAGAATCGTCCGCTCGATCAACGAGATCCTGAGGCCCTCGTCTCGGAAAAGATTCTACCGCCCCAAACAGCTCATCCCCGAAGAACTGCCGACAGTAGCAAGAGAGATTCTGGCCATTCGAGATCCGGCGCCTTCGCTGCAACTCCGTCTGAATCGCGTCGTGCTCGAGCAGGCATGCCAGGATTACATCGAGCCCTGCGACGAGATTCCGATCACCTTCAAAGACTTTTTTACCGAGCATGTCAGCCCTCATCTGAAGACAGACTGGCCGGGCTGGGGATGGTTCTTCACCGAACGGGCCCTCGAACCGATTCCGCGAAATTATCATTCTCAGATCTCAAAAATCCTTAAGCCCAGCCAACAGGATCTGGTAGACGAGCTCTGGCGCATCATCGAGGCGCGCCGCCAGCTCGATCTGGAATACTGGCTGCACCGCGCATCGGGCCTGTGGCTGCTGCTGCACGGGCCGGCTTCCATAGCCCTGTTCTTATTCGTCGCCCTGCATCTCTTTGGGAGTTTGAGATTCGGAAATCTGTGAAATGACCAACAAGAAAGAGACGATCGCCGAAGGGCGCTTCATCAACATGGTCCGCCGCAATGGATGGGAATTCGTCGAACGCAACAATACGAGCGCCATTATCGTCATTCTGGCGGTCACCGAAGACGGACGAATGATCTTCGTCGAGCAGTTTCGCGAACCAGTCGAGAAGAACGTCATCGAGCTCCCGGCTGGACTCGCCGGAGACCACCCAGGCCATGAAGACGAAGCCATCGAATCCGCGGCGCGGCGCGAGCTCTTCGAAGAGACCGGTTACGAAGCCGAGTCATTCGAGATCCTGATAGAAGGCCCACCTTCCGCCGGGCTGAGTGCCGAAATCCTCACATTCGTCCGAGCAACGGGATTAAAAAGGACCGGCCCAGGCGGCGGCGAGAGCACGGAGAACATCACCGTTCACGAGATCCCTCCGCACAGTGCAGAAGGCTGGCTGCAAGAGCAGGTCGCATCCGGAAAGGTGGTAGACCCCAAAGTGCTGGTGGGTCTGTTTTACGCGGTGAGGTAGGCATGAATCTGGATTCTGGAT
The DNA here is from genome assembly GCA_030740295.1 of Planctomycetota bacterium. The sequence continues at coordinate 14,198 of JASLXP010000636.1, read as the reverse complement.
TCTGGATTCAAGATTCTGGATTCAAGATTCAAGAGCAGGATTCACGATTCACGATTCACCATTCACAAGCTCCACATTCTGTTAACTTAACTGGCCAGCTTACAAAACACCACGGCTGCGAATACTACGAATAAGTTTGCCATCAGGTTCCGAATCCCGAGCATCGAGAATCCAGCGCCACGCCCCGAGTGCCACCTTACGCATTATTCCTCATCCAATTTCGGCAGTGTGTAATAGCAGTACGGCGTTTCGCGTACTTTTCGGCTGGGCTCTTCTATCTGGCCGCTCTTGCCGGAGATTCGGACCTGTGCCACCATGATGCCGTTGTTCCAGGTCCAGAGACCGATCTGTTTGCCCGGGAGGGGATGGGGATCTTCGTATTCAAGAACGAGCTCGTCATCGATGTAATAGTAGAGATGGCTCGAGCGCTTTACGACCTTCAGGTGGAACCAGCGGCGGTGGATATTTGAGTGGATTGGGATGGTTCGCTGGCGCTGGGCCACTACTTTTCCGTTACGGGTGATAAAGGTGGAACGGTTGTTATCCCCGCCGAAGATGAAGCTGTAACCGGAGCTCAGATCTTTGCCGTCGCCGCAGATGGTGACATCGAGGTCGCTGGCGTATTCGTAGCGGCTGCCGCGGCTGCGGTTCATTTTGATACCGGCGGCAAGGTCTACACAGATGTCACCCTCAAACTGGCGTTTGTTCCAAATGCATGCGAGTTTTGAGTTGAAGCCAGCGAAGAAGGTCCATCGAGGATCGCATTCCCATCGATTGGTTACCCGCCATTCTCCGCTGCCCACGCGCCAGTCTGTGGTGGCCTGTCGGAATGGGTAACACCAGCTTTCTTTCGCCTGCACTTTCGTCTTGGCTGGCAGTATCCTGCCTCCGCGGTAGGCGTAGCTGATACGAGTGCCTGTGGGCTCTTCGCTGATTTCGTGGATGAGGACCGGCTCGCCGTTGATGGAAGCCACGAGGAGCTTGCCGGTTCGGCGGAAATGCAGGTCGGTTGGCGTAGTGCCGGATTGCAGTCGTTTGTCGGCCAGCATGTTCTGCTGGTGATAGAGCACTGCCTTCCAGCCGATGTTTGGATTTGGTTCGTTCTCGTCGGGAGCAAACGCAGGGGGAGCATCGGAAAGCAGAAACGGCTCGACACTGAAGTGATATCCTTTGACGAGGTCGTCCGCATCGGTGCCGATACTCAGCCGGAGTTTTCGGAGCGATTCAACGCGTTCGGCGGTGACGGCGAATTCGACATCGTCAAAAAACTCCATGCGATGCACATGCGAGGTGAGATAAGAGCCGGGCTCGGAATAAGTCCCCGCGTGGGGCCAGTCACTGTCCGCTGCGGCCCAGTTTGCCATGCTCTTCTCGCGGGCAAAAACGGGGTTCACATTGAGCACGGGAACGTTGCCTTTGATAGGCTCGACCTTGAAGTTATCGAACCGGGTGCCCTGTGCTTTTTCAGCGTAGAGACCGGCCAGGCCACGAACTCCTGATCCGAGCCAGTAATGGAACTGCGGCACGCCGTTGGCATAGGCGGTGAGCACGCCATAGTTCAGTTCGATGGTCATTCTGTTTGCCCCGGGCTTCCACTGAGCGGGCAGGCCGGGTTTCTCCCGGAGGATCTCAGGTTTCTCATCCCGCCAGCGAATCAACTCTTGTTTACCGAGAGTGGAGACCCGGTAGAGCAGGTGCGCGCCTTCATCCAGGTAGGCGGCTATAAGACCAGCCCATTCCGATTCGCCCGGGTCGACATCGGCCTCGACCCGATAGTTTTTCCAGTCCAATTGCCCGGTCACCGCTCGGCATGATTTGCTGCTCTGACAGGTGAGAGATCCCTCCGCTGATTTCCAGTCTCCACCAAAGGTCTTCCAGCCGGCGATTTTGGTCTCTGTAAAACTTTCGTTGAGCGAATCGGTCGGCTGCACCTGTACGTCATCGAAGCTGGTAACATTTCCGCAGCCTGGATGATCGCATGAGGAGTAGAGACCGAATTTGCCGCCGACTGCATGCTCGTCTATGACGTCAAAGACGGGGTGTCCATCGATGAACGTCCGGATCTGTTTGCCCTTGATGTTGACCTCAAGCTTATACCATTGGCCGGTGCGGTAGCCTCCCTCTGCCTCGGCGAGCACCGCGGATTCGCCGTTTTTCACATGCACGAGCTGCCGGAGATTCTTGCGCACTGCCTGCTTGTCTTCGGGAGACCAGCGAAAGGTGTAGTAATCCTGAATCCTGTGCTGTTCATTGAATCCGCTGGCGTAGAAAACCAGCCCGATCTCGCCGCAGCCAGCTCCTCTGACCGAGGACTGGAAGGTGTAGCCATCCCAGAAGGTATGACCGGCCACGACGGTGGCGGGCCTTCCGGAAGAATGGCCTTCGAAAGTGAAGGCATTCGCACTGAGGCTGGGGTTGTCAACGCTTCTTACTTTCCATTCGCCGACGATGACCTTCCAATCCCCTAGCTCGTCGCTTGGTCTCATGAAATCATCGGCAAAGAAAAGATCGCCTACAGGCTGGAGCCGGACCTTCGGCACGTCAACGGAATCGTTGGGTGTGCCAAGATGGATGCTCCCGTTGGAGAAGACGAGGTCGGTCGCCTGAAGGACGAGCCTGCCATCGACGCTCAAGGACATGTTTTCTTCGCGGCGCTTGAGGAGAAAGTCGTATGTCTTACCGGCTTCGAGCAGCCTGGCTTCATCGGCATCGAGATTGGATTCAAAATCCTCTTCCATGCGGCCGAGCCGAATGCCTGCGGCGGTCAGGTCTGCGAAGTAGTAGTTGCGTTCGTCCCGCTGGTCGAATGCCAGCCGGAGGTGCGCGTCCGGTTTAGTGGTGACTTTGAAACTGAAGTCGTAGTCCGCGCTTCTGCTGGGGCCGACCTCCTGGAAATTGAACTGAGTCCAACTGTTTTCTTTGTAGACCGCGGGGCCGCCAACAAAGATTTCACCATTCTGGTTTCTGGATCGGGTACTGGTGAAGACCAGAATCCCGCCAAGAGCAATCAGCCCCAGAATGATATTACGTGTCATTGCAGTGAATCCGGTTCGCGTTCGAGGAGTGCGCGGAAACGTTCGATATCTTTGAAGCCCAGCTTTTCCGCGGCCTGGAATTCCGTCTTGGCCTCGCTGGTCAGGCCGATATTGAGGCAGAGGATACCGAGTTTTGCACGGGCGGCAGCGTCACTCTTTGAATAACAGCTCTGGGCCGCGGCGTATCTCTCTTCAGGTTTCAGATCGGCCCAGCTCACTTCCTCGGGCTCGCCGTCCGCATTGCGAAACATGATGCCCTTTTCAGAGGTGCCCACCAGCAGCCCGTCGGCGCCGGCGCTCCCGGCAATCTGTTTCAGCGAGATTCTTTTCTTGCCGCTTGCGAAGGTATCATCCATGTGGGTGAAAATGCCGCCGATGATTTTCAGTTGTTCGAGTGCAGACTTGTAGTCCCACTTTTTCTTGGTCATGGCCTGGAGCTCACGGCGGGCGAGCGAGAGCTTGAAATCGCTCATCAGTTCCCTGGCGCGTGCCAGGTGTCCGAGGTCTTCATCTCCAAGTGCCTGGGCCTGGTTCTGCACAGCGACGTCCTGGATCAGATCGCTGAGGATGCCGCCGTAGTTTTTGCCGCGCCGGGTAGAGTTCAGCGGCCTTGCCCGGATGACTGGCTCGTCGCCGACCATGTCTGTCCCGCCTGGGTTGGGTTGACTGACTGCGGCCACCGCCGCGCTTTCGGTCTTCAGCTCGGGAACGTCAGGCAGGGGCGCCTTCCACATGGCTACCTGGGCTGCGGAAACGAGGGTTGGCGCGCCATCGCCCGAAAGAGGTAAGGCCACACTGGCGTTACCACCTTTGTTTTCCGTTTTAGCAATCTTGGGTTTGACCTTTTCAGTTTTGTCTTTTGAGAAAAGAAAGTATGCAGCTCCGCCGACGATGGCCAGGGCGAGCAGGCTGGCAAAGAGCGTCGGAAGGATCGAAGTGGCCGGGTGATGATGGTGGTGCGAGTGTGCGTGTTTCTTGTGAGGCTTGGGCCTGACAGTCTTGCGCTGGACGACCTGTTCTTCCGAATCATCCGTATCATAATCGTCTTCGTCCCTGTCGATTTTTTCTTCCTTAACCACGCCCATCTTGAACATTTTGGTCACCGGGCCGGAACTGGTGACCTGAAGGTCTTCCGTGCTCGTTTTGCGGTCACGTGTCCGGGTGGTGGAGTCCCCTCCGAACAGATTGCTCAGGTCATCGTCTTCCTCTTCATCTGATTCGGCCCTGGCGTTGCGCCAGTGTTCGACATCATCGGCCCTGGCCAGCTCCCGGGTATCTCCATTGCACACTGGGATGCCGTGGATATCCGGCCAGCCGTTGCGCTCTGATTCAGGCTTCTTCTTCGGTCCTTCTTCATTCTCTTCATGCGCCTCTGAAGGCGGATTATTGAGGTCCAAGAATCTCAGCTCGGTTTTGCCGATTCTTATGACATCGCCTGAATCGAGGTCGTATTCGTTCACCTTCTTTCCTTTGACGAAAGTGCCATTGCGGCTGTCCTCATCCACGAGCCTGTAGCCATCGCCATCCGGAATGAGCTTGGCATGATTGCCTGAAGCGGCTTCATCTTTGATGGTAATGACCCGATCGCTTCGCCGGCCAATCGTAATGGTTTCGTCATCAAATTGATGTTCAAGGAAGGACTGGCTTTCACTTAACATTGTGAGCCTGAAACGCTGGCCTTTCTCCTGCTTGCTGTCGAGTGCTTCGAGGGCATCCTCGGCGGCCTCGGGATCGGGGCCGGCTTCCATGACATTTTCTTCTTCATCTTCATCGAGGGCTTCGTACTTTTCTCTTTCACCTTGAAGCCACTGGAATTCGATGTCTACCCCACAGATGCCGATGACATCGCCACCGCGCAGGCGATGGGGCTCTTTGACTTTTGAGGCATTGACAAGCGTGCCGTTCTTGCTGCCAAGGTCTTCGACACGATAGCAGTCTTCATCCAGGAACAACCGGCAATGTTGACGGGACAGCCCGTCATCATCGATGTGCAACAGGTTGTCTTTGGCGCGACCTGCAATCACCTCGTCTTCGATCATATCGAAGATCTCTTCACCAGTGTTATCTCTAATAATGAGACGCGGCATGGAAGGGTTCTCTAAATGATGAGCAATAAATCAACAGGACGGGGGAAATCCTCTTATTGCTCACCTGACCGCAAAAGGCGTGACAAACTCTGATCCTGGAGGGCAACGGGTTATAGCGCAAGGGCTTCAGAGCGTCAATCTCCGGGCCCGGCCGAGGCAGTAATGCCCCAAATACCGGGATCAGCCTGTGCGTGGAGCGAGGCATGGTTGAACAGACCGCCTGCGACCACATACACTGCTTTCATTCTCGCCACTCTCCAAAACTCCCAACCCATCGACCCCATGCGCAAAAGCCGAGTCAAAACCAAGCTTAAGAACAGCGAACCTGCCCTCATCACCTGTCTGCACCTGATGGATGCATCCGTCTACGAGCTCGTGAGCCTGATGGGTTTCGACGGTATCTGGGTTGATATGGAACATCACGGACACGATTTAGGGACGGTCAATCAGATGATGCGAGCGGCCCGCGTCGGAGTAAGCGACATCATGTGCCGCCCGGCGAAAGGTGAATTCATGCGGCTGGGCCGAATGCTCGAGGCCGGTGCGCAGGGGATTCTGTATCCACGATGTGACGATGCGGCTGAAGCCGGCGAGGTGGTGCGATGGTCGAAGTTCGCGCCACTCGGCACGAGAGGATTCGATGGCGGCAACCCGGATATGCCTTACTGCACGATGGATACGGTCGAATACCTGGAGATGGCAAATGAAGAGACCTGGATCGCCATCCAGATCGAGGACCAGAACTCGCTTGAAAATGCAGAAGAGATGGCCGCTGTGGAAGGGGTGGATGTTCTGTTCCTGGGTCCGAGCGATTTCTCCATTCTGAGCGGATTTCCCGGGCAGTTCGATCACCCGAAGCTGCAGAACGCGGTCGAGAAGATTGCCCAGGCCGCGGCGAACCAGGGCAAATGCTGGGGCATGCCGAGCGGCACGCCCCAGCAGACAAAGGTGCTACTGGATCAGGGCGCAAGACTCATCTGCCACGGCTCGGATATTGTCTTTGTGAAGAATGCACTGGAGCAGATTCAGGATCAGATGGGGCCGCTGGGATTTACTTTTGGTCGAGAATGAGCCTCTTCGCTGAGGCTGCCTGCACCAGACCTACTTCTTGTTAGTCGAGCTCGACTTGTCCCTGGTCGGGAAGTTAGCCGGGATGCCGGTAGTCACTTTGCCGGTGGCGAGCCATTCCACGGAGCGGTTCATCAGGGCGATGAATCCGATGCACTGGAGAGACTTTCTGTTTTCGTGCCCCATAACGTTGGTGATGACCTTTCCTTTGCCGAATGGGATAATCCAGACCATCGGTTCGTGTACGCCGGTACCGCGTTTTTCTTTGGATGAGAAAGCGCTGGCCAGGATTTGCATATTCTCGCCGGGGCCTCGCTGGCCGTGGTAGAGCTCGTCTTTCGCGTGGAGCCAGAGTTCAGGCATGCCTTTGGTGATGGGGTGGTCTTTGTCGCGAATGGTGATCTGGAATTCATGCTGGCTGCCGTGGCCTGTGCCGCGGTCTTTGCCTTTTTCGCGGAGGATGAGCTTGCCAGCGTCGTCGTAATAGTACCCGATACCGAACTTATTATTCCGCCAGCCGAGGCCGATCATTTGGTTGTATTCCTTCCACTGAGAGAACGCATTATTGGCCGCGTGGATGATCAGGGCCGTACCGCCGCCGTTGATGTACGCTTCGAAATCCTTGCGCGTCTGCTCACCCCAGAGCTGGCCGTTGTAGTTGCTGATGACAGCCCTGTAATCTGTGAATCTGGGATTCCACTCCTCGAGTTCCTTTAACAATTTAGCTCGAAGAGCGGCGAACTCCTTCTTCTGCTCCTCGCTGTTTTCCTGTGGCGGCAACCCCTTCTTGCGGCGCGGTGGACGGGGAGGACGGGGCGGTGAGGTCGAGACATCGACGGTGAACATGCCGGTCTTTTCCAATTCCGCTTTCATGACCGGGGTCATGGCCTTCCAATTGTGATTGTTCTGGCCGTCAACAATCAGGACTTTGATCTTGTCCTGAGCTTCGCCGGTGTTGAGCACAATGGCTGCTCCCAGGATGAACAGAAGGACTTTTCGCATTTCATTTCTCAGATGGGAGTGTTGTGCTCAGTTTGGTGTGCTGGTGCTGTTACGCAAGCGGCCCCAGGAATAGAAGAGGTCCCTCCATTCCACAATCCTGCCATCCTTCCCAAAGCAATGCACGAGAGAACGGAAAGGCCAAACTGAAAGAGGCAGATGGCGTCCTGACGCTGATACAGGATTTTGTAGAGAAACGGAACAGTGGCAGCACGCTCTGCACTCCAGAAACCGGGATCCAGAAGTGGCATCGCCGCAATACCCATAAATGCTTTGGTATCCGATGTCACCATCGCCTGTTCGATGGCCGCAAAGTTCTTCACCCTCAGAAAACAGAAGATGGCGATGATGATGATGTAGCTGCCTGAGAGTATCCGACGTCGGGTTGGGCCGGAGGTGGTCTCTGCAGCTTCGCCCGTGTCGCTTGTTCTCGTCATGTTCAACCCCGCCAGGTTATGTCAATCAGGTGCCGCCGGTCGGGACGGAGGTGCTCTTTCAGCTCGGGGTCGTATTTCATCTTTGCCTCCGCCTGATTCTCGGGCAGGCCAATATAGACATCCTTAGGATGAAACGTGATGACGATGGCGTACCGCGACTCAGTATCGACATTTGTAGAGCCGCCGTGAACCATGGATGTTGTCAGAACACTCACCTGCCCGGCGGCAGCAATCACTGGCACCGGGTCCGCGTAGGGCAAATCAGGCAGGTGGGCCTTGGGGGGTCCCCTGAACTGCGGGAACGGCATTCACCAATTCCGGATCATTCTGCCTGTGTTGCGCAATCAGAAGATGGCTGCCCGGGCGATGCATCATAGGCGCCCGCTTCTCATTGACATCGCTCAGCCACAGAAAGTAGCTGCAAACCAAGCGCCGGGGAATGGCTTCAAAGTCTGAAGTGCAGTATTGGATGTCCGTGTGTTCTGAGAAACTAAACTCCACATCCGGTTCTGGATACGCTTTAATGATCGCGGTCTGGAAGAACGAGATCGCCTCTGTCCGGAGCACTTTTGTTGCCACTTCTTCGAGAAAGGGGGCCTGGATGATGTCCAGCAATTCCTGCTCGAAGATGTTTCCCGTCTTTCCGATGCGACTGCGTCGGTTACCGGACGCGTCCTCTTTCTGAGGCAGGACTTCATCAAATGTTTTTCGTGCAGCCGCCAATTGCTCGGGAGTGAGCGGCGTGTCAATAGTGACCGCTCCCCGGTTGTCAAATTGCTCGATCTGTTCTTTGGTGATCATGAGCAGACAGCCCGCCAGCCGATTGCCGCTCTATTCTTCAAGAAAAGCCAGGAGCTCTTCTTCACGCATTACGGTGACACCGTATTCGTTGGCCTTTTTGTAGATTTCCGAGGTGTTGGCTTCGCCTGTACCACGCGCTCCGACCACCAGATAGTCCGAGCCTGGGACTACCTGATCCGGATTGTTGACTTCAGCACTCGTGCTGCCGTATTTGCCGATACGCTGCTGCAAGAGGATGGAGGCTGTCTTGAAATCTCCGAAGAGAAGGAACTTTTCCTTTTTGTTAATACTGAAAGCAGGATTGATCAGGACGTCGTTAGGTTTGATGCGATCCGGTGAAGTCAGGAAGCTCTCCACCTGGTGGGCGCGGAGCACTGGGATTCGCAGATTCTCGGCTTCTCTAATCACCTCCCTCGACGCGTTGTTGCCTACGACGAGGTAGTTGGTAGTAACGGTGAACTCACCCACAGTTTTACCGCCTTCATTTCCGATCATTTCGACCAGTTCCGGCTTAGTCGGCTGATCAAAATCGCCAAGCAAGTAGAAATTCTGCCCCAGACCGCGCTGATAAGTAACGAATGCCTCACTGATATGTTCGTACACCTTCTTGACAATGACCTGGCCTTTTAAATGGCGCTTCGATGCCCCGATGTCTCGGAAAACATTGAACTGCATCCCACGTTTCACACCGGCTGTGCGGCCAATACTCACAACGGCCAATCGGAGCTCGTTATCCACTGAAACGACTCTGCCGTCTGCAAGTTCATTCTTGTCCTTATAGGGTTTGTCAGGTGTCGTTATTGCCTCGTCAGTTGGCTTGAGTAGATCTTCAAGCCGGGCAATCTCCTTGTCTTTATCCACGATCACTTTGTCTCTTTCATTCACCTTGGTCTTTTGTTTAGACAGATCACCGCTCCACTTCTTGTGCGCGTCGCCATGGGCCTTTTTCAGGCGGCTCACCTCCTCTTTGTTAACTCTCTGAATCTCCCGCAGTTCTTTCTTAATGACGTCCTGCGTCTGTTTCAGGCTTTCGATTTCTCTTGCAGCGTTTTCTTCATTAGTGCGGGCCTGCGCTTTGGCGTTTTCCAGCAGGTCCTGTGCGAGCTGCCGTTTCGTGTCGGCATCTGTGATCTTATTCTTCAGGGACTCAGACTCCTGCCGTATCTCTCTTAAGAGGGCGGCCACGTTATCGGCAACGCCATCGGTAACCAGGTCTTTGTTGTCGGTTACGAGGGCCTTCACCATGGCTACCTGCTCGGCTTCGAGCCGCGGGTTGCGTCCACCAAGGATAGCCACCGCAGCATCCGCGCTGTTCTTGAGGACGTCTTCGGCAATCTGTCGCTGGGCTGTAGTTTCATCCTCGGCCTTCTTGAGATCGCCTTTCATCTGCTCGAGTTTCTGAAAGAGAGCGAACGCGGCAATGGCGGTAATCAACGCGAAAGTGACCGCTGCAACTGTAATGGCCAGCGGGAGGTCTGATTTCTTTTTACGTGCCATTCGTAAGCCTTCAAGGAGGATAGATGCCGGATGGAAGTACCTGCCGTACTTCGTGTTCTAATTAATTACGGCAGAGCTGTGCGCATTCCTTCATTTAAAGCGAACGATTCTAGGCAGGTATCTGAAGGCCGTCAACAGGCACGAGGCTAACGTTGACACCCTTTAGAGTATCTGCTAAAACCCCGCCCTCGATTCTACCTGCCGACAGAATTGTCATCCCGAATGGCTTGGTGCAAGGAAGCCAACCAGCCCTTCGTCCAAAAAATCTCAAACATCCTCACGTGAGCGCGGTTGTCTCAGAAACGAGACCTTCGCTCAATCCAGAAATCCTCCCCCGGGCATTCGCCCTCCCAAATCCAAAATTTCTGACTCATGTAATGGAGAATGGACATGGTGTTGTCCAGCCCGAGGCTGGAAAAATGATGATCGGGATTATGGGCGGCATCGGAAGCGGGAAATCCACTGCCGCAAAGATTCTCTCGGATTCTGGTGCTTGCGTCATCGATGCTGATCAAATCGGTCATGAAATTCTGAAGCGTGAAGAAACAAAAGAACAACTGAGGGCGAACTGGGGGAATGATATCTGCACTTCCGACGGGGAAGTGGATCGCAAACGACTGGGCAAAATCGTTTTCGATAATCCCTCGCAGATGAAAGAACTGAACCGTATCGTTCATCCGCCGCTACTCGAAGAGCTTCAGCGACAGGTTGACGAAGCTCAAGACCACGTGGTCATCGATGCCGCTTTACTGGAAGAATTTGGGCTCTCGAATAAATGCGACTATCTCCTCTTCCTCGATGTTTCGGATGAAACAAGATTGGCCAGGTGTGCTGACAGAGGCTGGAATTCAGAGGAATTGCAGCGCAGAGAGGGATTTCAAACCGAACTTCAGGTCAAGAAGGACAAGGCAGATTTTATCATTGATAACAATGGCCCCCTGGAACACCTTCGCCGACAGATTCAGGAATTCTGGGAACAGGTGAAAACCCCTTCAAATTAAGGACTCATTCGAAATTTTTTCGCGTGTACGGATCTCCTGACAGAATTTCGATAACACCCGTGTAGACGGAGACACTCAAATGGCAGAAGCCAACGCCCCAAAGAAGAAGGCAAAGAAGAAGGCAGCCAAAAAGAAGTCTGAGCCGGACAACATACCTTCAGCCGAAGAACCACAGAACGCAATGCGTATCGCCGAACTGAAGCGAATGACCATCGCCCAGCTTCAGGCCCTCGCAAAAGAGGAAGAGATGGAGGAGGCATCCGGCCTGAAAAAGCAGGACCTCATCTACGCCATCCTTGAACACCGTCTCAAGCAGGATGGCATGATGTACGGCGAAGGCGTCCTTGAAGTCTTGCCGGATGGATTCGGATTCCTCCGCTCACCGGATTACAGCTATCTGCCGTGCCCGGACGACATCTACATCTCGCCTTCGCAGATCCGCCGGTTCGGAATGCGCACCGGAACCAATGTGTCCGGGCTCATCCGCCAGCCCAAAGATAACGAACGCTACTTCGCGCTCCTAAGGGTTGATGCCATCAACTTTGAAGAACCGGACGAAGAAAAGAAACCCGTCAGCTTCGACGACCTTACACCCCTCTACCCCGAAGAACGTTTCATCCTCGAAACCGGGCCAGGCGACATGGAAATGCGCATCCATGATCTCGTTGCCCCCATCGGCAAAGGCCAGCGCGGATTGATCGTCTCCCCACCGCGAACCGGTAAAACCATCCTTCTCCAGAAGATCGCCAACAGCCTGGTCCAGAATCACCCGGATATCTACCTCATCGTACTCCTCATCGATGAACGCCCCGAAGAAGTCACCGACATGCAGCGCACCGTCCGGGGCGAAGTCATCTCGTCAACCTTTGATGAGCCTGCCAGCCGGCACGTCCAGGTCTCTGAAATGGTCATCGAAAAAGCCAAACGGCTGACCGAATGCGGCCGCGATGTGGTCATCCTGTTAGATTCCATTACTCGTCTCGGCCGAGCCTACAATACCGAGGCCCCGCATACCGGACGCATCCTGTCCGGTGGTATAGATGCCAGCGCATTGCAGAAGCCCAAGCGGTTCTTTGGCGCAGCACGCAACATTGAAGAAGGCGGAAGCCTCACCATCATCGCCACCGCACTTATCGAAACCGGCAGCCGCATGGATGAGGTCATCTTCGAGGAGTTCAAGGGCACGGGTAATATGGAGCTCGTTCTCGACCGTCGCCTGGCAGAACGCCGTATCTTCCCGGCCATCGACGTGAATCGCTCCGGCACTCGCAAGGAAGAGCTTCTTCTTACCCCGGAAGAGCTCAACCGCATCTGGGTGCTCAGAAAAGTGCTCAACGAAATGAATCCCCTCGAAGCCATGGAACTCCTCATCGAGCGCATGCGGAAGGCAAACAGCAACGCGGAATTCCTGCTGGGTATGAGTGAGTAGGGCGGGCCTGATTCGGGGGATTCAGCCATTAAGCTATCTTCACTTTCATGGGTCTATATGCGGATTACATTTTCCCCCTCTGCTGCGACACACTGATGTCCGCGCCCGATCTGCAGCGGATACGCAAGCAGGCCCTTGAAAACGTCAGCGGCGAGATTCTTGAAATCGGATTCGGCACTGGACTCAACCTTCCGCACTACCCGGCCGAGGTTGGAAAGATCACGACGGTCGAAGTGAGCAAGGGCATGAATCGCAAAGCCCTCAAGCGAATCGAAGATTCCGGTATCGAAGTCGACAGTAAAATCCTCGATGGCAAAAGCCTGCCCATGGTGGACGAATCTTTTGACTGCATCGTCGTAACCTGGACCCTCTGCAGCATCAGAGAGATCGATTCAGCAATGATCGAGATGCATCGAGTCCTGCGCCCGGGCGGCCGGCTGGTTTTCGTCGAGCATGGACTGAGCAACGAGGCAAGAATCCAACGCTGGCAGAATTTCTTTACGCCATTTCAAAAGATTTTCGCCGTGGGCTGCCATCTGAACCGAGACATGAAGGCCATCATCGAAAAGCCAGGGTTCAGCTTTGAAAACCTTCAAGAGTTCTATTTGGACAATGCCCCCAAGCCGTTGGGATATACCTACCAAGGCGTTGCGGTGAAATGATTGGCCAGCGTCTGTAGATTACGATGAAAACGTTGAAAACCATCAGACATTAACCATCAACTATAAACCATGAACCATTCCTTCGAAGTCGCCTTTTACGCCGAATGTCTTGGAGATGATTACGACGATTACTTTGCCATCCTTGAAGATATGGGCGTGCGCCATGTCGGCACAGGATTGAGCCTGGCGAAGATTCGGGATGAGCATGCGCTGAACGCCATCAGAACTGCTGCAGATGCACGCGGGCTCTCGTTCGTCGCGCTGCATTCGCCATCAGGCCTGCTCTGGGAACAGGGCCTGGAGTATGGGCAACAGGTCACACGCGATGTCATCGACGCGGCCGCAACTCTCGGCGCTCGCAGCACGGTCTGGCATTTTCGTTACATCCATCTCAGTAAGCCGGAAGACTTGTCAGGCGGTGACCGGGTGAATACGAAATCCATCGATGAACTCGACCGATTGCTGGAAGAAGCCCTCCCACCGTCGTGCGAATACGCTAAGGAGGCCGGCGTGGAGATTAATATGGAAAACCTGCCGATGTTTAGATGGTCACGCGACTCCCGCGAGATCCTCGACCTTATTCGCAAAGTCAAACTGCCAAATCTGGGCTACATCATTGACAGCGGCCATTCCCACGCAAACGGTGAAGACCCAGCAGCCATGATTCGCGAGGCCGGCCCACTTTTGCGGGACACACACCTTCACGACAATCTCGGCGTCCGGGGCTTCGACTTCTCTCAGCCAGGCACACAGGCCGACATCACCCCGGCCCGGGACCTGCACATGGTCCCCGGCCAGGGAACCATCAACTGGATCGATCTCGTGCGAGCCCTTCGCGACATCAAATACACGTTCGCCATCACCTTCGAAGGTCCGAGAATGCGCGGCCATCCTGATGAACAGAGCATCGAATCCTGGGAACGCTGCATGCGCCTCACTCTTCAAAACTGGCGCATGTTTGAGGAGACAGCAGAGCATCTGCCGGATCCTTGATCTGAACTCAGTTGAGTGATTCTCAGGACCCTAATGGGCTCGCCGGTCGCCCGGATGGGGACGTTAAATCTACTCCCGCAACATTCATCACTTTCCCACCCAGCCGTTGTTTTTCAACAGCTCCAGAACCTTCTCTGCTACAAAAACGTGCGCTGCGGGTGTCCAGTGTTTGCCAAATTCCGGGTAGCG
>JASLXP010000635.1 GCA_030740295.1 Planctomycetota bacterium | reverse complement strand
CGTATAAGTCTGTTGCTTCATATGCCCGAAGCTCGAAACCATCTCGTAGAAGTGCCGAGCGCGGAACTGCAGGTGAGGGCGCTCGCCAAGCTGCCCCAGCAACTGCTTCTTACGTGTGAATATCTCTCCCCAATCGGAGGGGTGTTTTACTCCTCCCTGTTTGAAGGTCGCCTTCAGTTTGTTCTTTGACCGGGTGAGATGGCCGTCCAGGTCCCGGTAGTGCAGAAACTCACTGCGGATACTCGCACCGTCCGCATCCGGATGAAACACCTCGCGGATGTCGTCGTTAAGATACAGCTTGCCTAGCTTAATCGCGCTCTTCTTGTCGTTGACGAACTCAGCTTCTGCAATCCATCGGTTCTGGACTGGATCGGCAACAACCACTTTATCCACGTGCTCCTCGAGCACTTCCTTGACCAATTGGGCTAAGTGGCATTCCTCGACAACCACCGTCTTGGGGTTCGGAATCTCTGACACTTGCTCAATGAGATTCTCAACCGTAGTACTGCACGTAAAGGTCCGGCAGAGATTCTTCTTCTCGTTGAAAACAGCCATAGTGAAACTTGCTGAGTGTATGTCTACACTTACCGTATACATAAGACGGGCCTCCTTCGTTGAAGTAGTGGGAAAACTGATATTCAACCAGGATGTGCCCGTCTTTTTCACATTACCAAGCGTCCCGCTGGGTACGTGTTTAGCGCCCGTAATGGCCGAAGGCCATACTCATCGCAGCCTGGGGTATCACCCCAGGGACTGTGATTCGCATCAGCCTTTTGGCCGAAGGTTATACTCACCGAAGCGGCGACGTTGCATCGTTAAATATGGCCTTCGGCCAATGATCGTCGCTCTCTCTCGATCCTGGGGCGTTGCCCCAGGCTACGATGAGTATGGCCTTCGCCAATCCTGAGCTACTACCCCCAGTGATGAAGAATGATCTGTTTTGGGAGGAGGGAACGATATCGCAGCCGCAGCGCAGGCCAGCCACGGTGGATGGAGAAATCATGAGCGAGGAAGCCGGCAGCTTTCCTAGTGACGGCGCTCCCACAATCTGGCAGGCCTTCAAATGCTGGTTGCCCAGAGATACCTGTCGGGACATCTGTCGTTGAGTTGTCGCGGCGCGCCAGCACCGCTAATCCACCTCGAGCAGCACCCGCAGGCCGACGTCCTCGATGCCTTGCAGAGGGTCTTCGCCGTCGCGTTCTGCGCTGCGGCACCACCAGAGGTTGCAGCCGGCTGAGCCGCCGCGAATGGCGCGGGCCTTTGGTTTTTCGACGCTTTTGAGGTGGGGATCAGTTTTGCTGATCAGGGAGAAATAGTCTATGTCGTACCAATCGAGGCACCACTCGAAGACGTTGCCGTGCATGTCGTGCAGGCCGTAGGGGTTTGGCTTGCGGGGGACGCGGCGCCCGCCCCGGTTGTATTGGATGCTGATGCCGACGGGGCTGTGTTTTACCTTGGTGACGCGTCCCCATTTCTTGATTGGGTTTTCGGGGTCGAACATTTCATCTTTTCGGCGGCCCTGGTCCGCGTTGTATGAGAACCACATGTACGGGGCCATCTGCCGGACGGATGGGTGGCGGTCTCCGAACCAGTACTGCTTGGTCGAGCCGGCGCGGCAGGCGGCCTCCCATTCGGCCTCGGTGGGCATGCGGCATTTGCGGCCGGTCTTTGCCGACAGCTTTTCCAGGAATTTCTGGCAGTCGACCCAGGAGATGTTTTCGACGGGATGGTCATCGCCTTCTTTGAATTTGCTCGGGTTGTTGCCCATGAGGGTACGCCATTGGACCTGGGTGACTTCCGTCTCCGAAAAGTAGTAGGGCTTTGAGATCTTAATTCGCAGTTTGCCCTGGCCTTTAACGCTTTCGTCTCTGTCGCGGCCTTTCTCGGAATCGTTGCTGCCCATGTTGAATTCGCCGGCGGGGATCAGACGGAATGCGATTGGGGTATCGTTGGCAATCGGGAGCTGGAGGCGGGCCGGAATGGCGAGGACCTGAGCGGTTTCCTCCTGCCGTTTGGCGGCTTCGGCGGAATTGAAATCGCCGCGGGAGTAGACGATTGATTCGAGCAGTTTGCCCTTGATGGCGGCCACGTTGGTGGAGAGCTCCTGGAGCTTTGCTGCATCTATCGATTCTTTCCGGCCCAGGGCCCTTGCTTCGGCATAGATGCGATTGGCTTCGAGAAACTTGCCCTGATTTACCATGGCTCTGGCGGAGTCCGTAAGCCTGGTAAACCGGGTTTCTGCGATCCCTTTGATGCGTGCGTTCGCGCGTTCGCTGAAGGAATCCGGTAATCCAAATTCTTTTGCGAGGGCGACCGCCTCTTCGTACGAGCTGCGTGCATCATCCCAGGATTCCTGACCGTGCAGGCGGGCGCCGGCGTCCATTTTCGCGGTGAACTTCTGTGTGCCTTCAACCATCTTGCGAAGGAGGATGATTTCCGAATTCAGCTTGTCGACTCCCGCCTTATCCGCGCCCGCGCTGCCCGCGACGCGGAGGGCCTGCTGATAGTTCTCCAGGGCGAGCTCCCATTTCATGTTCTTCTTATTCAGCTCGCCCTGCTCGACAGATTTCTTCATCTGCGCGCCGGCGACTCTGGGCAGGACGGCTTCAAGCAATCCGGCGGCATCGGCCTTCATGCGTGTCAGGGTGGGTACGTATTCTTTCTGCTCGCCGAGACTCTTCTGAAGTGATGCGGCAATATTTTCGGCTTTAGTGTAGGTCTCTACTGCTGCCAGGAGATCTTTCTTTTCTTCCTGCGCTTTGCCGTCCTCGATGAGCTGCGCGAACTCCTGGACGGATTTGCTCATGTTGTTGGCGGACCGGGCCAGTTGCTGCGCATCGGACAGGATATCGTCGCCGAGCCCTGCATCGCCCGCGGCTTTGGCGGCCGCGGTGAAGTTTCGGCCGGCAGTCTGCCAATCGCCTTTCTTGAGGGCTGCCTGCCCTGTATCCAGGGTGATCTTGTATTCTTTCCAGGCCGTCATCGCTTTCTCTGATTTCTCCCGTTCCTGTTTCAGCTCGTTTAGCAGCTCTCTGGCCAGCGAAATGTGGCCGGCGATTGTTTCGGCTTCTTTGATCTGATCGATGGTCTCCTGGTAGCGTTTGCCGAGGAAACTCTTCTTCGCTTCAGCCTGGAGCTTCTTGACGACTTCCTTGCCAGCCTTGAGCCGGCTGCGCTCGGCTTCGTTTTTTGAGGACTTCAGATTGGCGAAAGAAGCGATTTCGTATGCCTCTGCGAAGAGCTCGTATGCTTCCTGCCACTTCTCCTGTTCGAGGAGGAGTTTCCCTCGATCGAGTTTGTCCTGGAGATCCTTGGTAGAGGCGGCAAGGATGGAGACGCGCTTAAGTTTTGCAGTGCTGGTGTCGAGCAGTTTTGCATCCAGTTTTTTTTCTTTTGCCATCTGGACTGCCCGTGCGAATGCTTCCTTTGCCTTCGGCCAGTCCTTCTCGGTCTCGGCATCAGATCCCGCCAGCATGGATGCCTGATAATACTGAAGGCCGACGTTTTTTTCGGCCTCCGCGGCCTTCGCTTCCGCTGCTTTCAATAGAGCTTCATCAAGGCTCTTTTCCTTCGACAGTTTTTCAGCGGCTCCGTAGAGTTTGCCGGCCTTGTCGTAGTCCACGGCCGCTGCATCGTACTCTTTGCCCTGTGCATTCACGCCGGCACTGAGCATGAGCTCGTCGGCCTTAAGTATGAGGCTGGCGTATTCCTGGGCGTGGCTGTCACTCTGAGACTTTACTGCGAGCGCGGAGGCTTCGACTGCCTGTTCTGCCAGCTTCTTTTCCTTTGCATAACCGGATGCTTCCTCGAAACGGGCTGCTGCAAGCTGCAGCTTTTTGGCGGCCTGCAGGTGTTCCTTCTGGCGGATGAGGTCCGTGGCATCGGCAGTCATCTGAGCGCCGGCCTCTTTCTTCACAAGGTACATCTGTTCGAAGTAAACTTTCTGTACCGCGGCTTTAAGCTTCTCACTTTCGGCCTTCTTATCCGCCAGTCCATTTTTTTCTGCAAGAGTGATGGCCTTCTGGCAGGCGTCCTGAGCTTTCAGGAATTCGCTCGCGGCCTCCGCGAATTTGTCGGCCCGTGATATACGCTGGGCGCCGGCTTCGATGCCGCGAGCTTGTTCGAGGGCCACGTCGACCTGAGTGCTCAAAAGAAGTTTCTGGATCCGTGCGATCTGCTGTGTTGCGAGGTCTGCGTCTTTCCCGGCTTTCTGCTGTTCGGCCAGGGCCTTTGCTTTCTGGTAGAGACGGGATGCGTCCTGGAGTGCGGCGCTGGCCTGCGGAAATTTCTTGTCATTGTTGGACTTTTCCGCTTCCGCGACCCGGGCGTCGGCATCGGCGATTTCGGAGTTGAACTCGGCAGTGTAGAGCTTGGATTCGATCCGCTTCACCGCGGCGCTTGCCTTTGCCAGTTGGCCGGCGAGATTCCGTTGTTTTGCGGAGGTCTCCGCCATCTGGAATCCATTGAGCGCGTTGCCGAGAAGCTTGGCCGCGTTCCGGTATGACTTGGCCTTGAGCTGTTCATCTCCCTGCTTCTCCTGCTCCTGCGCCTTTTCGATGGCTGCGCCGAGTTGGGTAGCTCCCAGTTTGAGCGTGGCCTGCTGCGCCTTTTCGGTGGCAGCTTTCTCGTAACTGGATGCCAGCCGGTTCTGCGCGGCAAACTTGGCCGCGTCACGATAGGTGAGGATGGCATTCTGCAGATCGCCCTCTTGCTCTTTGGCTGCGGCATCAGCCATCTTGCTCTGATAGGTGGCCTCGAGGCCGCGGGAGGTCGCCTGAATCAGAAACTTGGCGGGGAGCTGATATTTTTGCGCGGCCTTCTCCGCCTTGACGTAGGCATCACGAACTGCGGGCCAGTTTTTCTTTTTTTCTTCATCTGCTGCCTTCTGGAGGGCTTCACCATATTCGGTCATTCCCTTTTGCGATTCTTCCGTTTTGGTGCGCCTCTGACGGGCTAAATCGATCAGGGCCTGATCAAGCTTGCCATCGGTTGCTGTCTGCTCTGCCTCTCTGAAATTCTCCAGGGCTTTGGCGAAGTCATCGGCCGCGAAAGACGTTTCCCCTGCGACCATTGCTTTCTGATAGCCGCAACTGGCGAGGTTCGTGGTCGCCTGTTTCAGCCGGGAAGTTGCTTCAGATTTGGCAGAATCTGTGCCGACTGTTTCAGTGGCGACCTTCAGCGCGTCTTCGAAGTGTTTTTTCGCCGCGTCCAGCTTCCGGGTTGCCTGGGCGAAACTGATGACGGCTTTGTCGGCCGGGGCCTTCTTCGCAGTCTGCTCGAGCGCGATGCCTTCCTTGAGCGCCAGGTCGCCCTTCTTCAGGTGATCCTGATACCTGGCCTGGCCGAGCTGGATGCCGATGCGGCGGATGGCGTTCTCTGCTTCCGCAACGAGTTCCTTGTTCTTCAGTGTTTCCTCTGCCGCGAGCTTGGCCACTTCGTACGCGTCGCCGGCTTCGGCCCATTTCTGGTCTTTGACGAGCGCGTCGCCGATGCTCATCTGATGGCGGAAGAAGCCTCTGTCGAGCACTTCGAGCATCTTGGTTGCATCTCCAACTTTAGCTTCATCGTTGAGATTGTCAGTGGCGAAGGCGATGGCGTCCTGGAACGCTTTGCGTGCGACAGCCCAGTTTGGCTGGGCTTCGGCAGCGGCCTGACGTCCGATGCGGACAAGGCGGCTGTATTCGTCTGCATCGAGCGCGGCGATAGCAGCCTGGGCCTGTTCCGTCAGGTCTTTGCGATTGACCCTGGTGGCGATGGCGAGTGCAGTCTCAAATTCCTCTTTGGCCTGGCTGAGTGCGCCTTCCTCTTTGTGCTTGACGCCTGCATCGAGGCTGGTCTGAAAGTAGTTTGTCGCTACGGTTTCTTTCTCTTCGTCTGCTGCTTTGCGGGCTTCGACGCCGAAATTTGCGGTGGTCGCAATCTGGATGGCTTCGCTGTACGCGCCCCACGCGGCTTCCCAGTTTTCGTTGTCCTTGAGATTGCGGGCTGCGGCCAGAGACTTGGCGAAGCTCTGGATGGACTGCTGGAGCTTCTTCGCTTCGGCTGCCTTGGCATCCGCCGATTCCGATATGGGCTGGATATTTGATTTCAGCCGATTGATGCGGACGAGGTCGGTTGCGAGGTCACTGTTTTCCTGAACTTCGGCCTCCGCCTGCTTCACTTTGTTAAGGGCCTCTTTTAGCTCGCCGACCGCCGTGCCGAAGTTACCGGACGCGGCCTGCGCGGCCTTCTCGTCCGCATTCTGGCGGGCGGACAGCAGTTTGATGTCGCCGGCGGAGATTGCCTTCTCTGCCAGTTCCTTGTTGGTGCCGGCGGCGGTCATGAATTTGGTAACCGATGCGCGCCGCTCCTCGATGATTGCATTCTGCTGTGCGCGATAGCTGAAGTAGGCGCCCAGGATCACCACCAGCGCGAAGACGGCGGCTGCGGCGATCATCATTTTCTTTTTCTTTTCCTGGCCCTCGGTGGCTGCCTTGGCCTGCTTTGCGAGGTCCTTGGCTGCCTGGAGGTGCGAATCCAGCTCGAGGGCATCGTTTGCCTGATGGAGCGCGGCGGCCCATTGCTTCTTTCGATAAGACTCTTTGGCCTGGGAGAGCAGGCTGTGAGATTGCCGTGCGCGCTGTTCGAGGCGGTCTCGCTGGCGGCGGATGTCTTCCCGGTGGGGCTGGATGTCCAGTGCTTCGGACAGAATCTCTACGGTTCTGTTCGGGTTGTTTTCGGCTTCCGTCTGGCTGGCCGCGGCTTCGAGCTCTTGAACTTTGTTGAGCTTCATCATGGCCTGCTGTTTCAGGCGCTCGATCTCATCGTCTGCGCCGATCTGCGATGCCTCCTCCGCGCGATGGAGTAGCTCTTCATACTTATTCTGTTCCCAGAGCAGTCGTACCGCGTTGATGTGTTCTTCGAGATTCGCGGCGAGCTTTGCGACCTGTTCAAGCTGGGCGGGGTCGACGGATTCTTCGTCGAGTGCTTTTGCGGTTTCGAGATGCTGGAGCGCCTGATGCCACTTGCGTGCGTCTGCTTCTTCTTCGCCTTCGCCTGCGGCTTTGCGCGCGGCGTCTGCGTGCTCCTGGGTTTCGAGCAGCGCTTTTGCGCCTTCGGGCCAGTTGCCTGCGTCCAGGGCGAGCTCGAGGGCTGTGATGGCAGAGCTGAGCTTGTTCTCTGTGAGGAGCGCTTCGGCCTCCTCGCGGCGGGCTCGGAAGACCTCCTCATTTTTCTGAGCCTGCTCGAAAAGATGCTTGTGGGTCGGATGAACCGGCCACAGATCGTTGACCTCTTTCAACGCCTCAAGCGCGGTGCTCCAGTTTTGCGAATCAACATTTGTCTGTGCGTTTTTCAGGAGCTGGGTGGTCTGCTTTAGGTCCGCTTCGGCCTGCTCGAGCTGTCGCTGGCCTTCTTCCCAGTGGCCGGCCTGAAGGGCCTTGATGAGTGCATTCTCCGCGTCCGCGAGGGAGCGGGACTCGAGGGGGGCTTTTGTGGCTTCCACCAGATCCTGGAATTCCTTCAGCGAAGATTCCGAGTCCTCGAGTCCTTTGCGAGCGGCCGCGTGGCAGGGCCAGGCTTCGAGCACCTTCTGAAATTCCTCGATCGCAATGACCCAGTCTTTCTTCTTGAACTGATCCCACGCCTCGTGCATGAGGTCCTCCGCCTCTTCCTTTTTCTCGCGCACGGCCTTGATGATCAGGACGCCCTCTTCCCAGTGTCCGGCGTCCAAGGCAGCCTGCAGCGCCTCCTCCGCCTGGCCGAGGTCCTGCTCCTCGGCAAGTCTGGTGGCACGTTCGGCGAGTTCGTTGAATCTGCTTTGTGACTCTTCTGCTTTCTGGAGGCCATCTGTTGCCGGGGCGTGTGTTGGCCAGATGTCGAGGACCTTTTGCCATGCTTCACCCGCCTCTTCCCATTTCTGAGACTGCATCAGAATGCCTGCTGATGAGAGGATTTCGTTTATCTCTTCGAAGCGGTCGTCAAGATCTTTACTCTTGAACTGCACCTCTTCGTCATCGGCATCGAGCTCCAGGATCGAGAGGCAGACCTCACGCGCCTGGTTGAGTTCTTTCTCATCGAGGAGCTGATTCAATTCATCCTTCTTATCAGCGATGGTGTCGTAGAGGGCCTGGCAGGTTTCGATGCCGTCCATGGCCTGATCGTTGTCCGGATCCAGGGTGATCACTTTTCGGTAGAACTGCTCGGCCGCGTGTGGCCTGTGTTCGTCCCAGGCTTCGGCGGCGCTCCGCAGGCTGCCTCGGACGTCACGCTCGAGGATTTTTTCCGGTATGTCGCTTAGCTGTTCCTGGAGGTCTTCTTCTTCGGGCGAGAGTTCGAGCGCTTCCTGCAAAGCGGCCTGGACGGCTTCGAAGTCCTCGGCCTCATCGGATTCGCTGGCGCGGGTGATGAGCGCGTCGATGCGGCTGACAATGGGCTCAGCCCGTTCCTTCACATTGAGCGCATCCTCGCGTTCAGGATCGAGTGTGAAGACCTCCTCCAGTTTGTCCAGAACCAGGCGCGGCCGTTTGGCGACGAGCAGTGAACGGGCCTCTTCCACGATATCGAGAATCTTCTTCTCGTCTTCGAGGTTCGTGCCGCAGTGAATGCAAAACGTTTCTCCGAGGAAGACGTCTTCGCCGCACTTGAGGCATTTTTCGACCAGGGCCTCTCCACAACCGGCACACCACTTGGCGCCTCGACGGTTCGGCTTGCCGCAGGATGTGTTGGGGCAGGCCACCATGTCCGGCGGCAGGGATTCTGTCATCGCCGGCACTTCGCCGGACATGGCGGATACGAAACCAGAAAGGCTGTTCATGATCTCAGCAACGGTCTCAAAGCGATCGTCGGGCTTTTTGGCCAGCATCTTCTTGACGATCTCATCGATATCTGCCGGCACGTCCTCCCGCTCATCCAATACGCTTGGGATGGGGGCAGTCACGTGTTTCATCATGACTTCCATCATGGCCGCGCCTGGGTATGGCTTCTTGCCCGAGAGCATGTGATAGAACGTGCATCCGAGCGAATATATATCGGCCCGGGCGTCGACGTTCTTCGCATCTTCGGCCTGTTCCGGCGCCATGTAGTCCACCGTGCCGAGCATCACGCCTGACATGGTGTAGCCCTGGGAATGGGAATCCTGGACCTTCGCCAGCCCCAGGTCAGCCACCTTTGCTATCGTGCGCGCCTTTTCGACCGCGCCGAGCAAGTTGCGCTGCATCTCGATGGAACTGCCTGTCTCGCCAGGCTTGAGGTGGCGCAGAAGAATATTGTCAGGCTTGATGTCGCGATGAATGATGCCTTTGGAGTGTGCAGCCGAGAGCGCCGCTAGAACCTGGTGGAAGATGCTGACTGCGGCTTCGAAGTCGAGCTTGCCTTCGCGCATCAGCATTTCCTTGAGGCTCTCGCCCTCGATGTATTCCATCACCATGAAATGATGGCCCTGCTCTTCGCCTACATTATGTACCTTTACAATATTAGGGTGGTCGAGCCGGGCGGCAGCGCGGGCCTCACGCTGGAAACGTTCCACGAACTGCTGCGATTTTTCCGCCAGGTAGCGGGGGACAACCTTGACCGCGACATCCTTGTCAAGCCCGATGTGCTTTGCCTTGTACACGGCACCCATCCCCCCTTCCCCGAGCTTGGATTCAATCTGACACCCTCCAAGCTTGAGCCCGATCATTTCGTCTCTGTCAGCATCCGGAGTGCCCATCACCACCGTGGCTTCGGGGAGCCTCTCTCCGATGGCAGGGTTCTCGCCGGCGACTGAAGGATCTTTCTGTTCGCCGCTGACTGTCGAAGGGGCATAGAACCTCACGCCGCAGGCCGGGCACTTGACGTGCCTCCCGGCGAGTCGGTCAGGGGCATCGAGCACTTTATTGCATTCAGGGTTTGGGCAGCGCAGCAGCATAGCTGTTTCAGCCAGTTCAAATCACAGGTGAGCGCCCAAGTGGCCGCAAGAAAAAATCATTATTCTGTGCTCGTTCCCCGACTCGGGGGAAAAGTCTATAGGCGGCTTGATCGAGCGTCAAGCTTTGACCCATTGCACGTGCACAGGGTGTTTGCTAGCATGTTTTGCGCTTTGCCGCAGTAGGTTATGACATCCGAAAGAGACGAAAAGATGGCAGAACCCAATCCTGTTCTGGTCGGCGTTGAAGGCTTCGTCGTGGGCGAAGAATTCCAACTGGAACACGGCAAATCGCTCATCATCGGTCGCAGCAGGAGCTGTGACGTCTCGCTCCGGCATTGCTCCAAATGGCTGCAGCTCGACCCGGAGGAGAGGGACCTGGAGCAGGACTTCAAGACGGTTTCCCGCAAACATATGCGGGTCACTTACTACAACGTAAACAGCATTGAAATCGAGGATCTAAGCTCCAACGGCACGTTCGTGGACGGCAAACGAATCGACCGAATTCTGATCTCGGATATCAAAGAAAAGCAGCACGAAATTCTTCTCGGCACACAAGAGCGGTTCAGGCTGGAGTGGAAGGAGGAATGAGCGGATGGTTGGTCTGTGGATGGGTACATTCGGACAAACGATCGAGTTACGCGGGGGGCCAGGTAGTGAATCCGAGAAACCTGGTGACTGACTGATGACGAAAGATGCCAGCTTACGACGACTGAGTCAGAGCTGGCGAGGATGGTCACTTTTCGTCCCGCGTTCGAAAACCGTGCTTGAATGCGAAGATGGCTGGAAACGCTCAATCAGGTATTCGCAGGCTCTGCCGGGCGTGAGGTGATCTGCGCAGGTGAAAATGTCCACGCCGGCATAGCCCTCTTCAGGCCAGGTGTGAATGGAGAGGTGGGATTCCGCGAGCAGGATTACTGCGGTGACGCCCTGCGGCTCAAACTTGTGGGTCTCGATGTTCAGGAACTTCGCCTTCGCCAGCCTGCAGGCTTCGGTTGCCGATTCTTTGACGAAATCGAGATCATCGAGCAGGGCCTCCGGGCATCCGACCAGTTCGAGTATCCAATGTTCGCCGAGCTTCTTTCCTGCCACAGACTTCTCCCAACGCGGTTCTGAAGGCTCGTGATTCTCACCCGAAAAAAAACGCCCGCCAGTGCAACAGCAGCAGGCGGGCGTCTTTCGTCAGACTATTTCCAAAGATCAGTGGCTGGACGAGATCTGCCGGTCGATCTCTGCGGCGTCACCCAGGTCAATGATTCGGATTTCTTCGGATTCACCGTTCGGTGTGACAAAGGCGAGATAGCGGGCCGGCTTCCAGCGGGGGCGGCCGTCGGCAGGGACTGCCTCGAAATCGAATTCGTTGTACCGGACGTAATCCAGGAGCTGGAAATCCATCGGTATCGCCTTGGAGATAACTTCGAATTCGCTGTGCTTCCGGGCAGTCTGTGCGTCGAGCTCTGGGGCCTGTTCGGCGATCTCCTGCTCCATTTTATGTTTGAGGTTCTCGAGGTCGTTCTGCGCTTCCGGCGGCAGCTTCCCTTTCATTGTGCCTTCGACGTTCTGCATGCGGAGCGTCTGCAGTTGCTGGAGCTTCGTTTTCAGGTCCGGGTATTTGAGGCCAAGCACGATGTCCTGCTTGGAGGCTCTCGCATCGACCTGAACGAGCTTGCGCCCTTTGATCAGAGTGAATGCCTGTCTCACGGCCGCGCTGGTCTGGCTGAAGTACCTTGTCACCAGTGAAACGTAGAGATCCTGTTTACCCTGGAACGTTTTCAGGAAGGCGATGCGCTGGCTCTCTGATTCGATGGCGAATACCTGCTGAATAATCTGGTTGTCGATGCGGGCACTTTTCTCGAGAAGGGTGAGGGCCTGGGATTCCCGACCGGTGGCCGCGTAGAGCGCTGCGAGGTTATTCAGGCTGCTGGCGTAATCCGGGTGATTCTCGCCAAGTACCGCTCGACGGATTTCCGCGGCCAGGTAATACAGAGGGCCTGCCTCACGGTACTTGCCGACGTAATGATAGAGCTCGGCCAGATTGTTGAGGTCGGTGGCGTAATCAGGATGGTTTTCACCGAGCACCTGGCGATCTATCTCGATCACTTTTTCGTAGAGAGGCTCGGCTTCGTAGTAACGCCCCATCGATTTATAGAGCAGGGCCAGGTTGTTGAGGCTGACCGCGTAATCCGGGTGAAACTCACCCAGAGTATTGAGGAAGATCTTCTGAGCCCGTTTGTGGAGCGGCTCGGCTGCATGGTACCTGCCCATTTCGCGATACAGGTCAGCGAGGTTATTCAGAGTGGTGGCGACCAGGGGGGCCCGTTCGTTCAGGCATTCTTCACGGATGGCAATGGCCTGCTTATAGAGAGGTTCGGCCTGCGCGTAATCGCCCATGGTTTTGTAGGCGCCGGCAAGATTGTTGAGGGTGTTCGCGTATTCGAGATGGGATTCGCCCAGCACGCGCTGCTTGATAATCAGGGCTTCCTTGAGCAGTGATTCTGCGGAAACCGCGTTGCCCATGGCACGGTGGATTTCGCCGAGATTCTCGACCGTATGTGCGTACCCGACGGTTTCTTCACCAATGGACATCCTGGCGAGGTCCCGGGCCTGTTCGGCGAAGGTCGAGGCCGAGTCATACTGGCCTTGATGATAAAGTTGTAGGACTTGTTCGTTAAGGCGGGAGATTTGGTCTTGATCGTTGAGAGGCATGGGGAGGAAGATGGTTGATGGTGAATGGTCAAAGGTGAATGGTGAATGGTTAAGCAATGGTCGGGCCAACGACCGGAGCGGGGGACAACGGGATCTTAAGATTATGCTTAAGCGTCACTTAGGGTTCTTCGATGGTCGCGATCTGTCCCCTTTCGCCTGATTCAAATTCCATCACCGAAGAAAATGTGGACGCTGACAGAGAATCTGAGTCAGTCGGTGATGTTTCCGCTCGCCCGTGAGACCGAACCTACGGCCATGGAAAATGTGGGGCCTTCGAATCGAAGATGGACGAGACAAGAGTCCAGAAGACCGCCATGGTGAATTCACCGAAAATCAGACCAAGGAAAAAGGGCCGTAGCTTCCGGTAACCCGCATTGCCGCCATATCTCGTGACCAGCAGTTTGATTACCCAGGCAGCCAGGATCGGCGGCCAGAAAACAATCAACGTCCAGGTGTGACAGAGCGCGTAGCCCAAGGGGTGGAGAGGCCACCACCAGACTGCCGATCTAAGCCAGAAGAGCACTAATGTAATGACCAACCCGGTCGATGCGCCAATCAGCCGGGAAGTTTGATAGGACTCACCGTGAGTCATCACTGGTGAGTAATGGTTCAGCATCCATTTGCTGTGCCAGTGATAGGCGTAACTGTATAAATTCAGGCCACCTTTCTCATAAGGCATCCAGATCTGCACACCGGCGGCAACGGCAAATGCGAACACAACGGCAATGGCAAAGATTCCGACCAGTTTTCTTTTTCTGAGGCCCGTTTGCTCAGCCATCTTTTGCGAGTCAAGCATTCCCGTCAGCAAAAGGCCGCGCAGGTCCCGTGCGAACATCTGATCCAGCCATGCCATCGCGCTCAGGTTCGAATGATCCATCGAATCCCGCGCAACAACAACCCCGTAGACTTCAGAAGGTCTGAACGATCCTTCCGTCATCGGCAGACCACCTTCCGATGTGCTCCTTGCCATGACGATCACCTGGCAGAACAGGTAAATCCCAAACATAAAGATGGCGACAGGCACGGACATCCCCATCTGGCACCCGAACCAGACAATGCCGCCGAAGGCAATCCAGAGCCCCCAGAACGAAATGGCGTACGGCATCATTTCGTGCTCGTCATCGACCTTTTTGCC
Organism: Planctomycetota bacterium; assembly: GCA_030740295.1. The sequence continues at coordinate 4,882 of JASLXP010000635.1, read as the reverse complement.
GAGCGCGGCAAAGAAAACCTTCTTCACGTGCCCGCGCCCAAGCCAGAGCCAGCAGACGGCAAGCGTCACCCATGCGCCGATGGTCTGGTCTCTGACAAAACCACCACCATTTGTAAATCCCAAAGCAGCCATCCCGACCATCTGGCCGCGGGCAAGGAAATGAAAGAACCAGAGGCTCAACAACACCTGCGTCGGCAGCAGGTAAAAAAGGCCAATCGCGGCCAGCGAGCAGAACCAGTGACGGTAGCCCATCTGATTCCAGGGGAACTGGGCAAAAACGTGATTCAGACTTCCGCTTACGGGAATGGCCAGTACATCGTGGTTGATCTGCTGCAGGCCGAGCAGCCCGAATATGAAGACGGGAACGGCGAACCCCATCCACATGACCGGGTTTCTCCAGAAGCTGCTCTTCTGGCCTGATTCGATCATCTCAATTGGCAGCGCGACCAGGGGAAAGTTGAGCCGCTCATGAACCGCCCACTGGCGGTAAATCAGCGAAGCAAGGCACATGAACGCGGCGTATACCAGCGCCATCATCCCACCCCAAATCATCATCGGACGCACCCAGGGCCTCCAGGGGACCGGATCCAGCTCATCCTTGCCCTCGTAGAAATCGACAATCAGTTTCTGCTCCGGATCACCCGTCGTATCCCACGGCACGAGCGACTGATTCGTATGTCCGAAATACAACTCCTGCCACCGATTGGAGTCCGAAGCGAAGTAATTCAACGTGGCCATCCCGCCGGGCAACCGCTCCATCGCGCCCCGGGACGAAATCATCGAGGCCGTGAGGATCATCACAAAAATGACAGCGAACTCCGCCGGCTTGAGCTCCCTTCCTGGAAAGTATTTTTGCAGGATCTTATTCGCCAGCACCATCCCAAACATAAGCGCCACCACCACCGGCGGGAGCTGCAGAAATCCGATCATGATCGCTGCCGTCACCAACTCCGCATAGCTGACTATCAGCACGGTTACCGCCCCAAGGATGAGGCCCAGGATGATGGCACGAAGTGTCATTGAAGAAGTCGCTCGTAACCGCCAATGCAAAAGGACAACTGAAAGAGTAGGGAGCGTATTGGAATTGTCCGTTCAATCAATTGTCATACGATAGATGGTATCTTCTTGAACATGTGACAGAGCAAGATGAGCGAACAGGCTGACATCCTGATCCTTGACCGCAAAGCGCGCCCCGATGAATTGGCGGCTATGCTCGAGACATTCTTCGAGCATATGATCAAGTATGTCGTGGATGTGCGGCGCGAGGTGGTGGCCATTGGTGGTGAGCTTCACGCGGATGCAGAGCAACTGTTGCTGGAATCTGGTAGTTCTCAGTCGGACCTCTGGGGAGCGAACTACCTCCCAGGTGAGGGAGCGGAAGAATGCATCGAATATACGGCCCTCATCAATATCAGACCGTCCCAGAACAATCGGAGCATGGATGTGTGTGACCCTGAGATACGTGATGCTATCAGGCGTCTCACCTTCAAATTGATCGGCGAGGGGGAGGCGCTCTGAGTGGCTAACGAACATTCAACACTTTCCCCAGAGCGCTGGGCCGAGTTTTCTTTAGACCAGCAGATCTTAATGATCGGTAACGAAATGAACCGCGCTGCCAAACAACTCGTTTCTGGAAATCAGGGCCATCTGTCTAAGGCTTACGAACGCATCTTGAACCTGACAGATCTGACCATAAGAGTTCAGAAAAGATCCAGCTTCCTCCGTGAGATCTTGCGATGGCGTGACCTGATAGCTGCACTCTACATTTCTGAAGAACCGGATATCGGCGACCACAACGATGCGTTCCGCGTCCTGCTCCTCTTTACACCTGTGGCTGCAGAACAGATTCCATACGTGATTCCAGATTCTTCGTAGATCTTCATTGTGTGTACGGTCCGATTCGAGCGACTTTAAGTTGGAAGACACCAGCGATTACTGCTCTTCCTTCAGCGGCTCCAGCTTCAGGTTATCCAGATAAAAGGTCGAGCTCTCCGTTCCTGAAGCCACCCAGCCCAGCCAGTTCAAGAGCCGGCAATTCGGCGCGCAGGGCAGGGATTCGAACGTCTTTTCCGTGCCGTCCGCCAGCCGCACTGAGAGGTCGTATTGGCCCTTCGCCTGCTTTCCAAGGCCACAGGTGATCTTGATTCCGAGCCACTGAGAGTGTGGCAGCTTCATCAGCTCCTTCTTACCGGCGAAGAGCGCTCCCTTCTGGTCGATCCGAATAGACGGGCCCGCAATCAGCGCCGACTGCCAGTCCCGCCACTCGTGCATCAGTTGGCTGCCCACGCCGAGACGAACATCAAACGAACAGACCAGCGTCCCGGATTTGTAGTTCGGACGGAAACAGAAATGCGGGTTGTAGCTCGGACCCGTCCCGGGGCCATCGATGACCTTGAGCGAGCGCTTGCCCGAAGCCGAATGCTCATCCGTCACACGGACAACTTCCTTCTTGTTGTTTTCATAAACGGCGACGCCGGGGAGACTGTCTCCGGCATTGAACGATTCGAAATCCATGGCAATCGCCATCGGAGGAGGCAGTGTTGCCTCAGGATAACCATGCGGCACTTCTGGTGATTTCTTCGAACGCCTGGTCTTCGTGAGCCGGCCAATGTCATCCATTTTAAAAGGCTTGAAGCCAAGCTTGAATGCGGGCGATTGGGGACTTAATTCGAAGTCGGCATCCTTTGCGGATCTGAACCCTGGATCGGCGAACATGGAATCCCTGTCCTTGCCGAGCTTCTGCCATTCCTCAAAGGAGAGCCCCTGTCCAAAGTCCACCTTTGCGTCACCGGACGGCCAGTAAAGATTGCTGCTGAACGACCAATCGTCCCGCACTTTGCGAGAGAGCGTGGCCCGGCCTTGGGACCAAGCGATGATGTTCCTTTCAAAGAGCAATGCGCCGCTCTTGTCGTGACGCCCAATCCCGAGCTGTATGTTTTCGCCGTTCACCAGGATATTGTTGCGCACCGTGTTTTCCTTGCCCCAGTGCACGGTGAAGGTCGCGTCCTGCGTATCGTAAACCACGTTGTTCTCGACCAGGATGCCCGTCGTGCCCTGGTCAAAGTAAATGCCCGAACCACCGTATTCGACCCTGGAGATATCGTGAATCCGATTGAACTGAAGCTCTGTACCTTCGGACGCGCCCAGCGTGTAGATGCCCCCGAGATCGCTGAGACGATGCTGGCCGATGCTGTAAATGTGATTGTGCGAAATCAGATTCCGCTTGGACGGGCTGTACCCGTAATGCCAGGACCATCCGACCGAAATGCCGGTGTAATAGAAGTCATGAATATCATTGTGCAGGACGCGATTGTCCGCTGAGTGCCCAATCCACACGCCAACTGCGGCAGGATGAAGTCGGCCTCCATGAGCGATGAGGCAGTCTTTAACGGTCTGATGAGATGCCAGCCTTCTGTCCCCTTTCTTGAATGAGTCGGTTGTGCCGAGCATGACGCCGCCCGCGCCCAGATCCCACATCTCGCAATCGACGACGCGGTTGTTGCGGCAGCCACGTCCGAGATCTATCGCATAGAATCCGGTATGCGCCACCGTGCATTTTTCGATGGTGCAGTTTCGGGCCGCCTCGGCATCGATAGCACTCTGAAATGGCGAATCAGGCCGAATGTTTCGCAGGCTCACCTCCGATTGGGCCACAGAATAGCCGCCGGCAGGCACACCCCAGTTTGTGTGCATAAACACCAGCCCGCGCAGATGAACGTGCTCCACGTATTGCTCCTTCTCCACGTCTCCTCTGAAAGAGACGAGGTTGCCGAGCTTCGGCGCAATGATTACTGCCTGCTCGGGCCGCTCACCGGGCATCGGGATGTACTCGAGAACGCCCGTCTTCATATCAAGATACCACTCCCCCGGCTCAGAAAGCGCGCCAGCCACATTCTCCAGCAGGTATCGCTTCTGTGTCGGCAGCGAAGCGATCTTGTCATGCCATGTGAAACCGGACAGAGTCACGAGTCGCCGGTCATCATCGACGGCCGCAATCGGTATCCGAGACATGCTCCAGCTATGAAAATTCAGAACCTCGATCTCGTTGAGGGACGTCCAGTCGCTGCGAATATTGCCTTCATGAAAGTGAAAACGGTTGTGCCCCTGCTGTTTCGTATCCTTCTTGTGCGAAATGGCCCCGGACTGAATGAAGTAATATCCCTTCTTCGGCAGCCGCGGCCGGAAGCGCCGCTGGCCATTCACGAACAACTGTGAAAAACGCCACCGACCATCGCGCACCTCTGGCAAAGTCGTGACCCATCGGCCGTCTTTCACTTTCCAGTCCTTGATGCGAACGCCGCCGCTGATGACAGTAGCCTCCGACACTCCCTCATAAATGATGGGGGCATCTTCTGATCCGGAATCTTCCGGTGTAAAGGTGATCGGCTCTGACAGCGAGTATTGGCCCTTCGAGATCCGAACGACGATCGGTCTCACTCGATTGGGCTGTCTCATCTTCAATTGCCGCACAGCAAGCTGGGCCTGCCTAATCGTCTTGAGCGGATTCGCCGACGAACCGTCAGCATCATCGCTGCCAGCAATGGCGACATGGAAGCTTGGGGCATCCTCGGAATGGCATGGTACGAAGCCAACCAAGGCAAAACAGATGGCGGAGAGTGGAAGCAGCAGCGGTTTCATTTGGAATGCGATGGTGAAAAGAGACGTTGGACCGTCAGAAGCCCGATCATGAGGTTCGCCCGGATGGACCAGGATTTCAAGTGCCTATTCGTTTGTCCGCTTTGCCCGCTCTGTTGACACTTTCAGATTCCGTGCAGATAGTTCGTCCGCCTTTCGCCAATTCAAGAGGACACAACCATGCAGTTCATCATGTTCACCAAACATCTCGAAGGACTGGATCTTTCGGGGATCATCGAGGCCCTCA
>JASLXP010000634.1 GCA_030740295.1 Planctomycetota bacterium | reverse complement strand
ACGAGGTTAGGATTGCTGGATTCTGGATTCTGGATTCTGGATTCTGGATTCTGGATTCTGGATTCTGGATTCTGGATTCTGGATTCTGGATTCTGGATTCTGGATTCTGGATTCTGGATTCTGGATTCAAGATGCACGGATTCACGATTCAAGTTGCGCCGATTCAGGAATCAAGTTGCAGGATTCAAGTTGCACTGATTCAGGATTCAAGATGCACGGATTCAGGATTCAGGATTACTGACACCGGAACTTCTTCTTGGAGGATTCGCAGGATTGAGATTTGGATGCCGAGGCATCTGTCGGGAGAAACTGAATTCAGACTCTAACACCGGGACATTGATTCCGTATTAACTTTCAGAGACGCAACTCGCGTATGATGTTGGCACGAAGTGGATTCAGTACCTGGGCGGCGCCATCAGTTAATGAGAAGCAGTTTCCTGTCGAAACTTAAGATATCAACAGCGATCTAGAAATCTGTTCCGTTAGAAAGCTGTTTCGTTCTATTCCTGAAACTTTCCTGGTTCAAAGATGATTCTGCTGAGTTGTCTACTTGAATGCGCAGGGTTTGTCCTGGCGGTATGTCTCGCCATCGCTATTGGCAAACGTCTTTCGAACCTGTCTCCCATGTGGTGGGGGATTGGGTACGCGATTTTTCTACCGGTGGTTTTTGGCATTGCGATTGTGCGGAGGCTGCCGACAGCAGAATTTCATCCGGTTGTCTCCTGGATGGTAAAAGGCCGACTTGACTTTGTGTTTTTTGCCGCCGGCGTCTCGGTGATGCTGTGTGCCCTGATGCCCAAGTTAAAAAGCCCTCGACAGCGGGGGATGGTGAAGCTGCTGTTGGCGCTCGCCATCCTTTATAACTTTCTGCCGTTCGCGCTACCGGTCCTGGCCATGCCGCACCAGATGTCTCTCTCTAACCGGCTTAACAAAGATGGGGTCTGTATTCAGAGTAACGGATTCAATTGCGGCCCGACCGCAGCGGTGATCGCCCTCAGGTCTTTCGGCATTGATGCTCAGGAGGGACAGGTGGCGATCGAATCGCGCACAGCGCCGGTGATGGGCACGGATATCGTCAACCTTACCGAAGCTCTCGAGAAACACTGCCGCGGCAAACCCATTTCTTTGAAACTTGGGGCTTACAGCAGTATCGACGAAATTCGGGGTGCGGATGCTTTCCTGACCATCGTCGATAGGACTACGTTTGCCGCGCATTTCGTCACCGTCCTGGCCGTAACCGATCAGCACGTGATTATTGGCGACCCGGCCTCTGGCCTCATTGGAATGACGCACGAACAGTTTGAATCCGTCTGGCGTCACGTTGGTGTGGCATTGAATGATGAAGGCGCGGATGTCTGGCTGACCGGGGTGGACTAATTCGCCCGAGATTTAGAATTCACTGAGTCGCTCCCCAAAGTCTGGAACAGAACCATGATTGCTAACTCAGCCGAATATGTTTGCCAGGACTCATCGGGTGCGTGGAGAATCGTGGGCAGCCGTATCTCGCTGGACTCCATCGTCATCCCTTACTGGGAAGGGAAGAGCCCGGAAGCAATCGCCGAAGAGTTTCCTGCACTTTCAAGTGAAATGGTCTATGGGGCGATAGCTTTCTACCTCTGTAACAAAGAGGCGTTCGACAAGTACCTTCAAGAACAGTCGTCTCGATGGGCGGAGTTAAAGGTTCAGAGTGAAGCTCAAAACGGTGGGTTGCTGGACCGAATCCGGGCTGCTGGCCTTCCGCGGGGCGGGGCATCCTCATGAAACCGCGCTTTCTTGCGGATGAGGATCTTCGTGGTGACATCTCTGAACTCCAGCCATAGGAACAGGGTTCCCGGTTAGCCCAGCCATCCTCTTTGGGTGTGGCCAACAGGAGCGTCGCAAACGGGCCGAAAGCCGTGTCAGCAACCAGTCTATTTCTCTTCGGTTTCTGTCAGCACATGCAGAGTGGCCAGAACCGCCAGATTCAAGACTAATCCCAAGACGCCGGCATGGATGCCAAACGGGGTGGATGAAACCTGCCAGCCAAAGACCTCGTCTGGCCCAAACTTCTCGAACACCAGGAATCCAACTGTGACCACAGTTCCCACCGCCAATCCTGCAAAAACTGGTTTGGCCTTTAGAGATTTACTTTGCACGCCAAGGAAAATGGCCGGAACGAGTTGGCACAGGAGCTCCAGCTTAATTTTGATGAGCGTCCAGATAGTATCTCCAACCACCAAAGCGAGCAGAGCCGTGCCGGCCATCACTGCCCACGAAATGATTTTGCCAGCGAAGGTGAGACGCGCCTGCGGGGTGTCCGGCTTCATCGGCAGGTATAGGTCTTGAGCGACCATCGACGAAATGGATAGAAGCGCTGAATCCACAGTGGACATAATCGCGGCGACTGCGGCAGACAAGAACAGAATGAGCAGAAATTTGATCGCAGGAAAGCTGTGCGCGAGATCGCTGAGGATGATGAGGGTGATCTTTTCGCTTCCCGCTTTATCGAGTCCGGGGAACTTTGCCGCGCCGACGAGCCCGACCACGATCATGAAGAACGTCGTAAAGATCGGCATGAAGACCATGATCTGAAGAGAGCGCTTCAACGTGCTCTCACTCTTCGCCGCGAAAATGCGCTGCACCGCGTGGGGATAGATCGAGATGCCGAGGGCGATCAGTAGCAGGCGGCTCATCCACGTCACTTTTGCCTGTGCTGCGGGCGGTTTCCAGAATTGTTCGTTCTGCATGAGTTCCTCCGCCGCGCCCGACAGGCCACCGTAATGCATCTGGATGACTGCGAAAATGAGCACACAGCCAAGCAGCAAAAGGACGCCCTGGATCATGTCTGTCCAGGCCACGCTACGCATGCCGCCTAGGGTTTCGTAGACGACCATGATCAGCGAGAGACCAATGATGCCAGCCGCTGCGGAGACATTGCCGCCTGTGGTGCTTTCGACGATCGCACCGATAGCCTTCAGATTGGTCAAGACGTAATTCGCCAGCGCAATAATAAACAGCACCGTCGCCAGGTTGGTCAGAGCCCGGCAACCGAACCTGTCCTGTAAGAAATCGCCCGGAGTAATGTAATCGCGTACTCGCGAAAGCTTGAACAGTCGGGGCGCGTAACAGAGGTACGCGGCAATCACACCCATCATAAAAGTCACACTGACCAGAAATTTGTATCCGCCTCTGTAGGTCTGACCGGTAAAGCCGATCAGTGTGTTGCCGCTGTATTGGGTCGCGTAGAGCGTCATCAACAGGACAAACATCCCCATGTTCCGTCCGCTGAGATAGAAATCTGCGAGGGTATTTTCCTTCCGAGCCATCCGCCCGACCACGCCGACCAGAAGCAGCGACAACAGGTACGCGCCCATAAAGACCATGCCGCCTGTGCCGAGAAGAGCTTCTCCGTTCATTCGTTCTCCCCATCTCTTGCATCCTCTTCCCCTGCAAGAAGGGGCCACCAGAATTGGATGACGCTGGCAATAAGAATCGCATAACCAATCGTCATCACGAAAGAATAGAACGCCCAGGGCGGGAACCCGAGGATCGCTTCGCTACGGATTTCGGTAAAAAACCACGGAACGGTCAGTGCCGTCCAGACCAGGAGAAGAATGTAGATATAGGCGCGCTTCATAGAATCCACGAATGCGGAGATGTTTGATTAAGCTGAACCGATTCGCAGTATAAGCGAACAGTCCGGCAAGCAAAGACGTAATCCACCTGGAGAAATTAATGAAACACAAGCGCAGAAATTTACTGGCATTCCTGTTCCTGACTTTCCTTTATGCCCCCGAGCGCGCCATGCCCGAACCAGCAAAGCGACCCAATATTCTCTGGCTTTACGTGGAAGACATGAACGCGTGGATGGGCTGCTACGGCGACAAACTGGTGGAGACGCCGAACATCGACGCGCTGGCAAAGAGCGGTGTGCGTTTCGAAAAGGCCTTCATGCCGGCCGGCGTCTGCTCGGCGACACGGTCGGGGATCATCACCGGCACAATGCAGACGACATTTGGAATCCACAACCACCGAAGCTCTCGTAACAATGCCCGCAACGAACATTCAGAACTCGGGATGATCCACCTGCCGAATGGAGTGAAGACCGTGCCCGAGCTATTCAGGGACGCGGGGTATTCCACATTCAATAAAGGGAAGGACGACTACAACTTCGTCTACGATCGCAAGAAGCTGTACAACGTTGGCGATTGGAAACAGGTGCCGGCCGGCACCCCATTCTTCGGGCAGATTCAATTGAGGGGCGGGAAGGCGAGACCAAAGAGCAAAGTGATGGATCGGGCGAAGGTGCCGATTCCGCCTTACTACCCGGACACGGAAATCGTGCGGGATGAGATTGCGCACCATTACGACTGCGTTCTGCACACGGATGCGGAGGTCGGCAGGATTGTTTCAGATCTGAAGGCCGCCGGACGTTTCGAGAACACGGTCATCTTCTTTTTCACCGACCACGGCATGCGGCTGAATCGGCACAAACAGTTTCTCTACGAAGGCGGCATCCACGTGCCGTTGATTGCGAGTTGGGCAGCCGGCCAGGACAAACTGAAACCCGGCACGGTGCGTCCTGACCTTGTGAGCGGGATTGATATTACGGCGGCCTCGCTGGCGCTGGCAGGGCTCAAGATTCCTTCCTACATGGAAGGCCGCGATTTCTTCGCAAAGGATTACAGGGAGCGCGAGTTCATCGTTGCCGCTCGCGATCGTTGCGATTTTACTATCGAACACATCCGGGCGATTCGCACGAAGCAGTTCAAGTATTTGCGAAACTTTCTGACCGACCGACCATACATGCAGTCGCATTACCGGGACGGTACGGCGTTCACCCGTTCGATGAAACAACTGTATGCCGATGGCAAGCTGGACAAAGTGCAGTCGGCATTCTGGGCCCCCGAACGGGCATCAGAAGAGCTCTACGACCTGGATGCCGATCCACACGAGATCGCAAACCTTGCTACGAATCCAAAATACGCGGAGGAACTCAAACGCCATCGCGGCATCCTCGAAAAGTGGATGAAGGACACCGGTGACAAAGGCCAGCAGACTGAGAGTACCGATAGTCTGCTGCAGGTGATGTATCGATGGGGAAGCCGCTGCGTGAACCCGGAGTACGCCGCCGTGCGAGAGAAATACGGTGAGATTAAGCCGAAACCGAGGAAAAAGAAGAAGAAGCGTAATAAGTAAGTAAGACGTAAGACGTAATGAGTAATGCTGAGACGGCCGATGTTGCTGTAAATGCGGCTCTGGCTGAAAAACATCGAGTACTTCCTACATCGCGCTCGAAGCCGCAGGCCAAAGGACATCGGAATTAACAATCAAACTTACTCATTACTCATTACTCATTACGCACTACTTCCCGCTCACCGCGCATCGGAAGCCGCGGGTCGCATCCAGTTTCTTCACGGGTACGCTGAACTTGTGGCCGAGTGGATTCTTCAGCTTCAGCGAAATGGCCCATGAGAATCCTCGCGCCATGTGGTTGGCGATGCCGTCACGGGTGCTCGTCCATTCCTGGACATTTCCGGCGAGATCAAAGACACCATAGAAACTTCGATCCAAAGGTGCGCTGCCGATTCCTTTGGGGGCTCCGGACTTGAGCTTCATTCCAACAACGAAGTGTTTGGTAGTGGGCGCCTCCTTCCCCCAGGGATAGCTGTTTCCGCTCGGGCCGCGGGCGGCCTTCTCCCATTCCAGCGATGTGGGCAGACGCCGACCTGCCCACTTTGCGTAGGCCTTTGCATCGTCAAGGGAGATGCCGACCACCGGCTGACGGGGGCCGTTGAAGCGTTTCTCTCCGATATATTTCGGTTTCTTGTGCCCCGACTCCGATACAAATTTCATGTACTGGGCGTTCGTGACCTCGTAAGCATCCACATAAAACTCGTCCACATGTTCCTTCTCGATTCTGCCCATCAGGAGCGAGTTGCGAGTGCCCGGTATGAACTCGCCAGCCGGAATGCGAACCAGCACGGCGCCATCCTTCTTTGAGAAGACGGCCCCGTCCTTCCTGTAAAGACCGTCCGGCAACGGTGGCGCAATCAGTGCGGTTTCAAGCTTGTCCACCACCTCCACGTCGGCTGCCTTGATCCAACCGACCCTTGCCTGGCCGTCGGTAACGACAGTGACCGCGTACCACTTGCCGCGTTTTTCCATGCTGCGGAATTCGTGCCCCTGCTCGACTGTTCCGAGCACGCGGCTGCCGAGGAAGACGCTGGCTTTATCAGTCTTAACCTTGATGCGAGTGCCTTGTGCGAAGAGGCCGGGCAAAGAGAGGAAGCAGAAGATGGGAAGCAGAAGCGGTTTCATTGTTTTCTGAATCATGCTGAATTCGTGATTGGGTGGTCTGTTCGGAAACTGTTGCACGCCTCCTGCTAAGTCAGGCTGTCACCGCTTTGGTTTTCCGAGGCTGTTGGGCAACAATCCAAAGCTGCGGCAGGCCATAGCCTTCTTCACTTAAGACGAACGATTCGGAGCTCTCCTGAAAGGATTCTTAAAGACAACGCGTTTCGGAGCACCCATGGCATTCAGACGCCACCAGAATGCTGAATAGCAGCCCGCGCCGGGGCGGCCAATTTCCTTCCCCTGATTGACGGCAACAGCAATATGACCAACGGGCCAGGCGTATTGCCTCGATATCCACCTGCTGCCCGGATGCCATGCTTCGAGCCAATCGGCTTCGTATGCTGCAAGGGCAGGTAACCACGGAATCTCCCAGTCGATGCCCGCTTCATTCAGAAACCGACTGAAAGCTACCGCATCCATCTCGTGCTTCCTGATGCCGCACGGAACAAAGGTCTCTGAAAACCTCATGAACAGATCACCGAATCGTTTGCCCATGGCCTTGCGCGTGACGGGCAGCAGTTGACGAATCGCACCCAGACGTTTGCGATGCAGTGAATTGGCAAAGAATTCAACCTGACCGCGATTGGCGGTGGCCAGCCCCAATGCCTCTTCCTTATCGAGGCCAAATGAACACCCAGCGACCGCAGGCTCTGCAAAGAATTGCTCACGCCATTTGGCAACAGTATAGAGACGGACAAGAGCCTTCTGTGTTTCCGCTAATCCCATCGTTTGTGTCGCTTGCCGATTTCTCGGGCACGGGCCAATTCGTCTGAAAGTTCATCAAAAGGCGGAATATTTTCATCCCGCTCCAGGATTATGCCTTTGACCGGGCAGCGCTCAACGACCTCGTCCATTAATCGCCATACCTCTTCCGGCGTCGGCGAGGAATGGCTGTCGACCAGCACTTCGTCACGCCAGTGCCCGCCTACGAAATGAAGCTGCACTACTTTTTCCAAGGGAATGCCATCGAGAAACTCGTAAGGATTGAAATCATGATTGGTGCTGTTTGTATGAAGGTTTGTCACGTCAAGCAGGAGCCCGCAGCCCGTGCGCTCGAGAATGGTATTCAGAAATTCTGTTTCGCTCATTTCTGCACCAGGCATCCTTACAACATAAGTAATGTTCTCGAGAACCAGCGGGACATCTATGGCTCTACGCACCTGCTCCACATTGCGGCAGATGACATCCAACGCTTCATTCGAGAACGGCAGTGGCGCCAGGTGCCCGACGTCGACCCCGTCCGCCCTTGTGAAAGCGATGTGCTCACTCCAATAGGACGGATTCACCTTGTGGATCAGTTCGGCCACCTGTTCAACGTGCGCTCCGTTAAGACCTTCCGCGCTCCTGAGCGAAAGATTCAGCCCGTGCGGTATGCAAGAAGGGAATTTGATCGAGCAAAGACATTGTCTGTTTGGGACAGGAGGTTGGAATCGGAATGCAGAAGTCTAGCTGATTCACGAAAAACGGGGCAATCGCCTTGCCGGTTAAGGATGGGAAAGCTGGGTGAACTGAACTCATCAGAAGCTATTTTTTTTCTGGCAATCAGCGTATGCTCGTTGCCGGGTCCGCTCACAATAGTGTGCTCCATGGCGCACGAGTCATTGTCTCATGCTCAGAATCCAGATCGCATTCCCCAAGTCGTTTAAGGCTCTACTTTTCATCTGGAGTGTCTTACTGACAGTGATGCTGCCGGTCTGTTCTGCCCCAGAGCCACTACCTCTTAACGCGTGGCAAGGCCCGACCATCGAGGTGATGGGCCTCAAGGGTGAGAAGAAATGTGCGACCGGTTTTCCCAGAAATGCGATCGATACCCTTTACTTCAAGAGTGAGAAGCCTTACGAGCCCGGGCTCTATCGACTGAACCTGCGAGTTCGTCCTTCACACGTCAGCGATGCCATTGCCTGGGCCGGAGGGATGCGCGTTTCCATCTCAGGAGCAGATGCTCGCACGCCGGCCGAATGGCGAGGCATTTTCTTCGGGCGCATTCATGAGCCGGAAACCAAGACGATCGAGTTTGTGCTCCCCAGTCGCCGGCCAATCGAGATTGAGCTCACGGCGTCTGTGGATGCCAAGATCTTCGAAAACTCAAAGGCCGCGAAGGAGCTCAAGACGGGCGCCGGCCCGGATCTTACCGCCGTGCCCGTTACGGACGATGCCGAAGAAGAGGACGAAGTCGAGCTCGATGTGCTTCGCTCGCCTGACACTCACTTTTACCACGTGCTCGATGGCGCGCAGCTCGAACGGCTGTCCGGCTCTGCAGTGGTCAGTGATGTGTGGGTAAACAAACTACGTTACCTGCCCGGCGAGATGCTCAAGGCGCGGGTGTCTTTACAGTCGCTGAAAAATGACACAAAAGGAAAGCTGTCGATCTTCCTGGAACACGATGTCCAGACCAGGGAGGTCGTGAGGACTTTCGATGTGGATGGTCAGCCCGCGCAGAAATTCGAGTTTGAAATCCCACTTCCAAAACGTGAGCTCGGCCACGCGCTGGTCGCCCGGTATGAATCCGCGGACGGCAAGGATATCTCTGAAGCTGCGGAGTATTTCAACGTTGCGGAGAACTTTTTTCGCGTCGCCATCCACGCGGTATCACCGTTTCACGGTTACACGTTCCGACCAAAGGAACAACTCGAGTACGACATCGAGGTCATGAAGCGCAGCTACATCAATTGCCGTGAGATCTTCTTCTGGGCCGAAGAGGACATGGTCGAGATGAGCCCGGATAAGGATTTCTGGTTCTCCGGCCAGACCTGCTACCACCTCAGCAAGGAAGGACTTAAAAACTACATCAACCTGGCCCACGAGCGCGGCATCGCCATTTCCACCTACGGCAAGTTCGTCATGTCCGGTTTTCTTGGCTGGAAGACGGCCTATGACTATCCCTTCGATCACAAGGGACAGTATTCGTATCCACTCGGCATGTGGCAGGGAGCGAGTGTGCCTTCACTGGATCGTTTCATGAACAGGGAATTCGTCGGCCCCGAACCGGCCACCGGTGGCCTGCTCCACAAAGTGCACGGGCGTCTGCCCTTCATGCCCATCAATCCTGACCCCACGCCGCACAACGTCCGCATCGCCACCGAAGAGATGAAACGTTCCGTCGCCATGTTCGGCTGGGATGGTGTGCGGTGGGATGGCCACCCTCGCGCCGGGGGTTGGCACAGCTCAACCGGAGGGGCACGAAGTGATTACTACAAGTATGAAGTCCAGCAGAAAACAGGACTCCTCGTGCGCTACTTCAAGGACATCATGAGCGAGGCGTATCCGAGTTTCCGACACGGATACAACTATCTCTCCGTGCAGTCCAAACCCTTCTACGAATGGACCCTCGAAGATTTTGAAATGGATGAGCTCTGCCGCGACGGCGGGCTGCTGATGAACGAATCCATCCGCAAAAGCTACGGCCGAACCTTCGAATGGCTCGCCCGAAACCTGCAGGTGGAGGCCGACCTCTGCCGCGAACGTGGTGGCTATCTCCTCACGTTTTCATGCGATGAAGTTTCCGCCCGCGATACCTTCGTCGAAAGTATCCTTCATTTCGCCGCGGGTAGCCGGCCCATGAGCGGCGCCGCGGAGAATCCCATTCTCAATCGGTATGCGACTCGGTATTCGAGATACGTCTTCGATGAAACGCTTCGCCGTATTGCGCAGCCGGAGAAAGTGCTGCGACCGGTGAATCGATCTTCATTGCCGCGGAGCGTCAATACCACTCCAGAATCCCTGTGGTGGGATGCCTTCGTATACGAAACTCAATCGCACGACGGCAAAAGCCAACTGGTCGTCAACCTCTTGAATCTGCCACGCGAGGAAAAGATCACCCAGGGCGGAAATGGTCCCATGACGCTCGCGCCTGGCGTTCCCGAATCGGAATTCGCTTTAACGCTTCCTCCTGATTACCAGATCAGAGGCGCGCACCTCATCGATCCATTCACACTGCAGGTTACGCCCACCGAAATAAAAGCGAATCGTTTTCGACTGCCGCCCATCAACATCTGGCAGGTGCTGGTGATAGATCTCGAGAGGCAGCCTGCTGACGCTCCTACGATCGCCCAACTTCACGGTCCGCCAAGAACGGTTGGCATCAAGCGTAAGAGCCTGAAGGTGGCCCGAAAGAAGCAGCCCTTGCTCGAGACGAAAGCTCCGATCGAAGAGGCGAATCGTGATTTCGCCGCTCGCTACCCTCAACTGGAGAAGGAGTGGTGGGTCGAGCCAGAGGAGTTCGAGCAAATCTCGTGGGCCGAACGTAACAGCAAGATTCTCGAAACGCGACACCCCATTGAACACTACATCAAGAGCTATCCGTACGGAGTCAAACTCCCTGCCGATCTGGAGCTCAAAAAGAATCCGCCAGAGTTCGGCGACATGACGCCCGAGCGGAATGGCGTGATGGATATCTTTTACGCCCGCGGCGTTCTCGACAGCAAGCTCCGGCTCTACGAAGGCTTTGCCCGCCTCGAGAAATTCAATGTACACGAAGCCCGTTTCAGTTGCGGCCGCGGCGGCACAGGTGCGTCGCTGCAATGGAATCTGCAGCCGGGACAGTTGCCGCAAAAGGATGTCATGATTTACACGGACATCACTCACGAAGGCATCGGCGTCCGGCAGTGCTATGCGCTTGTCGATTACGTGAAGGCCGGCGGCGGGGCCCTTTTCACTGGAGGCGAGTATGCATTCGGAAAGGGTCGGTACGCGCACACCGTTCTCGAGCGTGAGCTGCTGCCTCTGATCTGTGTTCAGCAGCTCGATAATCGCTACACCGCAGCGCCACATGCATTCGAGGCTGGCCCTGATTTCAAAGAGCTGGAAGTCGAGGCCGACTTTGATGCCCGCCCAGCCTTCTGGAGCTGGAATCAGGCCGCTCTTAAAGAGGACGCCGGAATCAAGATATTTCTGAGATCGGGCAATCGCCCTATCCTCGTCGGATGGCAACTCGGCAAGGGACGGGTTGCATGCCTGCTCGCCATGCATCGTGGGCAAACGATCGAACAGCGAACGGCATTCTTCGACTGGAAGGATTGGCCAAGAGTGGTCGAAGCGGTTCTAAACTGGCTTGCTCCCGAAGCATACAGAACTCGTGCACGAAAAATCGAGATAGACAGATCCCGCATGGCGAAGCTTCGCGAAGAATACGATCAGGTCTTCCTGGGCGATTCATTTGAAGAAGACGCTGATGAGGAGACGGAGAACGATCTCGACATCCTCGCGCCAGGACGCGCGGCCGGCGACAAAGCACAGACGTTGGATGTAGAGAAACTCACACAGCGAATAGCGTTCATTGAGAACCTCCTGATGGCAACGGACGACCTCATAAAACAGGGAATAAAGAATAAGGAGCAGATCGCTGAAATCGGAGCTTTCCTCGCCGAGCAGCTCGCGGCAGTCGACAACCTGCCAAATAACATTCGCTTTCGGATGGTCCAGTTCATCCGACCTCTTCCTCCGGAAGGTCTTCGGGAGGTAGCGACACAATGCATCCGCAACGCCAATCCCGATATCCGCGGGTTTGGCTATCAACTCAGTGCCATCGCTGGCAGCCCCGCGTTCCTCAAGGAAATGCTCGCCGAAGCTTCGTCGGTCGAGATCAATCCTGCCGACCGGAACCGCTACCTCGCTCTCGCCATCGCGGCCTTTGGTAAAGACGATCTGGTCAAAGAGGGCATTAAGCGCGTGGCACAATGGAATGCGAAGGAGGAGGCCATCAAAAGCAGCTACACCGGCGGAAGAGGTTTTTCGATGGCCGCTACCGAGCAGCCCTGTCTTGACCTCGAATTGGTCTACGCGCGCCTGGGCTGGCTGGCATACGTCTCGCGTAATCAGCCTGAGGCTTACGCTGCTCAACTGACTCGTGAATGGGTCTTGCTCGCGCAGCTCGATGACTGGTGCGACCGCTCCATCGGCAACATTCAGTTCAACCTGTCAAAGGCTACCGCAGGAAACAGAGCCAGCGGAAGGGCTCAGATCGATGAGTTCAGGAGGATGCGTAAATTCCTGTCGTACATGTCGCAGTCCACGGAAGACCAGGTACGCAAGGTATTCCGTGAGCACCCCCGGGAGGCCGCGAAAGGGCTCGTGAAAGCGAGATTTCTTCGAGAGCTGAAACAGGCCGTTAATCTACTCGGTGCGCTTTCGGATGCAGAGGGAAAGGAGGCCTTGAAGCTTCTGCAATCTGCCGAGCATTTATTCCTTGCGGGCTTTGCCAGGGCGCGACTGAGCGAATGACTGTTTGCGTCACTGGTCAACTCGATAGAGAGGCTCCAATCCCTGGGCAACTCGGTTAATGTTCTCCGCGGCCGCGCCTGCGCGTTTTCTGGCCGTCCCGTCAGTTGCGCCGGCTGTATGGGGAGTGGTGACCACGTTGGGCAATTGGTAGACCGGCAGCGTGGGATCCGGAGGTTCCTGCGCAAAGACATCCAACCCGGCGCCGCCTATGCGTCCCTGCAACAGAGCTTCGTGCAAAGCGGCTTCATCCACCAGCGCGCCCCGGGCCACATTAATGATGCAGGCTGACGGCTTCATCTGCGCGAGGCGCCGGGCATCGATGATGTGTCGCGTTTCAGGAGTGAGGTGCAGGTGCAGCGAAAGGAAATCGCTCTCGCTGATAACGCGGTCGGTGTCGTCGGGCGACCCCACGAATTCCGGCTGCAGCTCATTCAAAATTGGCGATTCGATCGGGCGCACATCCACGGCCTGAATCCGCATGCCGAATGCGCGGGCCCGCCGGGCGAGTTCCTGGCCGCTCGATCCGAAACCGATAATCCCGAGAACCTTGCTCTCCAATTCGTACCCCGTTGGTTTATGCAAAGTCTCCGATTGGAAATATGCCGCAGCCTCGAGGAAACGGTGGGACAACATCAGGATGTACATCATGGCGGTTTCGGCCAGCGCGACACTGCTGAACTGGCCCGGACAGTGGGCACTCACAAAACCTTTTGTCTTCAAGTAATCGAGGTCGATGTGATCGAGCCCGGTGCCGAGTATCTGCCATAGCCTGGCATCCGTGGCCGCGTCGTACATCTCCCGGGTCCCCACGCTTCCACCGACGTCCACTACGGCCTCCACACCGGCGAACTGCTCTGCGATTGGTGCAGTGCTGCCAAAGACCACGAGATCATGCTGGTCCGAAACTGCGGCAAAGACTTCCTTCTGCCAAACCGGCTCAAACGTCTCCAGCGTAAGGAAAAGAACTTTCAATCGTCTCATCTTAATTATCCTTGATTTCTTCGATGACCTTCTTGCATGCTGCGCTGAGGAACGGCTCATCTCCGCCGAATAGGATCACCTGAAATCCCTGCGCGATCTTTTCTCGAACCGCAGAGGTGTCGAAGGGCGAGCCCTGCACGCCAACCCCGGCTGGCTTTCCGGCTGACTGCGCTGCATCAAGAATCCGATGCTCAGCTTCAATGAACCTGGGGTGATCGAATTGGAATGGCACACCCAGCGAAATGGAAAGGTCTACAGGGCCGATTATGAAAGTATCAACACTCTCCACTGCCAGGATTCCATCGATGTTTTCGACAGCCTCGGCCGACTCGATGATCGGCATGAACATCACCAGATCGTCACTTCGCTCAGTGTAGGCTTCGGCATGAAGCCCATAGCCGGCTGCCCGGCTAGGGCCCCATCCCCGCGTGCCCCGCGGCGGGTAACGGCAGGCCCGTCCGCCTCGCTCCGCCTCTTCCGGGGTGTTGACAAAGGGAGACAGGATACCTGATGCGCCCATGTCCAGATACAGCTTGATAAGGTCAGGGCCGGTGGACGGGATCCTCACGATGGGAGTCGCATCCGTGCAGCCGGCACCCTGAAGTTGTTCCTGGATTCCTTTCGGTGTCTGTGGGGCGTGTTCGGAATCGATAATGATGAAGTCATACCCCGCCAGCCCGAAGAGTTCCGCGATCGCGGGCGAGCCCAGACGCAATTGTGCACCGAAAGCAGGCTTCCCGTCTCGCAGCAGTTGTTTGAAATTATTTCGCATGGTTCCGTCGCGGTGGAGATTCTCAATCTGGCAGCTATTGCAACTCTTGCGATTGTTGGTTAGGAAATCAATTCATCTTGACTGCTGAATCAGGCTTCTGAACATGGACAATCGCATCACAGTTATCGGCAGCTCGAATGTCGACTTCATCATGAAGGTGCCTCACCTTCCGGCAGCGGGTGAGACTGTTACCGGGGGAGAGTATGTCCAGGTCTTCGGAGGCAAGGGGGCAAACACGGCAACTGCCGCGTCCCGGGCTGGGGGGCAGGTCACGTTTATGACCTGCCTGGGCGATGACCACTTCGGCCATCAGATGGTGAAGAATTTTCGGGCAGACCGGATGGACACTTCCAGCATTCGGTTCCTTGATGACCAGCCCTGCGGTACTGCGCTGATCATGGTCGATTCGAATGGCGAAAATTGCATTTCCGTTGCGGCCGGGGCAAACGGCGCGTTGTCCGTCGATATGGTGCAGGACATCGAGGCCGTCATATCCGAATCCTCACTCGTCATGCTGCAGATGGAGATCCCCATCTCTGCGAATGAGGAAGTGCTTCGGATCGCTGAAGAACATGGTAGGCCGGTCCTGCTCAATTACGCCCCGGTGCTGGAAGGTATTCTCGAGCTCGACAGCAGAATTGCCTTTCTTGTCATCAACGAGTTGGAGGCTTCTACATTAAGCGGCCACCCGGTCAGCAATCAGCCGGAAGCCTCGGCAGCGGCCGAAGCATTGAGATCACGGGGGCCTAAGAACGTCCTCATCACTCTCGGTGGAGACGGCGTGGTAGCGGCAACCGATCAGGGCTTGGTTCATGTGCAGGCGTTCGAGGTCGAGCCCGTCGATACGACCGCGGCCGGGGATACTTTCTGCGGGTGCCTGGGTGCTGCTATAGTCGAGGGCCTTGCTCTACCCGTGGCAATGCGTCAGGCGAGTGCGGCTGCCGCCATCTGTGTCACACGCGTTGGGGCTCAGCCCTCGATTCCTGACCGGGATGAGATGGAGGCCTTTCTCGCACTATCTCAGGCTTGAGATAGGGCAGGTTCAGTGTGCCGCATTGCACACAGTTGTATCCAACCGGCTACGCCTCAAGACCGGCGCAGAATTCATAAGCCATTGACAAGAGACGGTTACAGGCGATTCACTAAAGGGAACGCGGCTTGCGATGAGCCCGTCCGTTCCCGGCAAGTCAGATGAAATTCAGATCAGAATCGCACGTCAGTGATCCCGACGCTCTCTGTTGTGAAATTCATCTGTGAACGTCTCAAGGAAGACCTCTGTCCGTTTAAGTGGCTGTTTCACCGCGTATTACGTTTCGAATGTCTGCTGGCATACCTGCTGCTAAGGCTCGGGAAACTCATCCACCAGGAGCTAACAATGCAGGAACGAAAGCAAACCAACCCCTCATCACCATCGCTTCAAGACGCCGCTCTGCTGGTCCAGAAACTCAGAGAGCAGGGAGCTAACGCCGTCCTGAAGGTCGAACACTTTTCCCGCATTAAATCGCTCAAGTCATGTCAGACCAGACTCCCTCGAACTCGACTCAATTGAAATCTACTTTTTATCAAACCAAGGGTTGGAGCCCGGCAATAATGAATAACAGATCAGACCAGAACAAGACCTCTGACAAGGCGAAGAAGGATCACAGGGCTTCGTTCACCTCAGAACACTGGCCGGCCGGCGTCAAGGAGAAGATCTTTGGTCTTTTCGTGAAACAGCAGGCGCGCCGCCAGTAAGTCAGATTGCCGGCCAAAACTTAAGATCCCGGGCTGCCACGGCAGCGCGGGATTTTCCTGTTCTCTGAATCCCGCCTGCAGATGCGGCACTCGAAATCATGAAGGGTGTAGACAAATGAATACATCCTCCGAGCCAGATTCTTGGCCGCGAAGTCAGGCGTTCCTCCAAGAAGAGAACTATACCGTTCGTACAAAAGGGCTTGGCGAACGGTACGGCGGTCTGGCACGGACAATGCTAAACGAAGCACATGCTCAAATAGGTCGCAATGCCCTGGGAGTGAGCATGGATTCGCCAGCGAAGGGCCGAGGGCGGACGATTCCACCACTCCCAGGTCATATTCCCAAAACTCAAGGTGATCCAATCAGGCCGAGTGGATTCAACCTTGTCTGCAGGGAGAGGCATGACGCCTCTCCCTGTTTTTGTTCTGGCTGTACTGAATCTCCATTGCAATTGGAGTATCATCCATGCCTTCGTTTGTCGCAGGGAATGAGCATGCCGAGACAATGGCGAATCAGTTTTGTGGAGGGCTTGGCCGACGCGCTTGTAGATCGTCTTGAAACCGATGCGGATTGTGAACTGCAATTAGAGCTGATGGAACTACTCGAGCGGGAGGATGACCATTCCGGTCTGTATGCGCAGAAGAAAACCAATCTGCTCGTCACAGAGAACAACAGGCAGGGCTTCTCTAAAGACCAGTTGGAGGAATGGGACGACGCAATCCAGGAATACCTGGATCTAAAAGCTCGAATGGATGCACCGAACACGCCGGAATTCCCAATCGGCACAGTGGCCTACTATGGGCCTGACGATAGGGTCACCACGAAAATCGCCGCCGGGGTGGTCGAGTATGAGGGGGCCGAGGTGATCGTAAGAAGGTGGGGTGGCTCGGACGTTACCACCAGCCCAAAAGTGCAGAAAGAGATCGAGGAATTCTTTCAGGAATACGGTGTCAAGAATGTTGGTGTCAGCGACGGCAATCTGGGCTGCCCTCACGAAGAAGGCATGGATTATCCCTCTGGCGAGGATTGTCCTTTCTGTCCATTCTGGAAGGGGAAGAGGGAGAAAATGTAGCACGGGTTCGACCCCGTGATCAGTGTTGCATTCTCCGGCCCGAGCTTGATCACCGGATTACGATCTCCGTCTCCGCCACCATACCGCTGGCCACGTCCTTTGCGATGACTCGCCACCGTCCGGGTTGTGCATTCAAGGCGACGGGCAAAGAGTATGTGACAGTACCACTGAGAGCCGTCACGTTGCGTTGAAAAGCGCGCCGCTGCTTTCCATCTGGATCGACGACCTGGACATGCAGGACATGGTCGCCAATTTCACCCTTTGCCCGGATGACGAATTTCACTCTGATGGTGTTGCCACGTTCGGCCGCTGAAGGAACAGCAAGCACATCGACCCCTTCCACCTCGTATGGAAGCTGGCTGAAAACTTCCGCGATGCCGGGAGTATGAGTGAGCGAGAAATGCGATCGCCTTCCGAGCGCCTTCCCGCGCCGGACATCGTATAGATAGCCTTCCTCTGTGCAGTGGACAGTCAGGTCCACTTTTGCCTGATCTTCGATCGCGTATCCAACGGGGTCGGCAGAGAACCCAATGAAGCGATGGCCCCCTCGTTTGAACGTGCCAAGACGCAGCCTCGGAAACGCGCCGTCACGGCCAACCACCTTGAATGCTCTTTCTATTTGCGCTTGTGAAAGGAGAGATTCGCAGAGCTTCCGGACGAAGGATTCACCTGCAATCTGTTCTACACCGCCTGGATGAAAATTAAGGAAGACGGTCATGCCTTTACCGAGCCGATTCACGATGAAGGCCGGCGTTTTGCCGTTAATCGTGCCCAGTGGTTTTCCCTGTCTTACTTCGATATTCGCTCCCCATGAGGATGGACTCAGATTCATTTCGGTACCCTTCAGTTCCAGTCCTTCGAAGTCAGCCGAGATTTTCAGGTTGCCTCCGGCATTGGAGCTTGACTGTGAGTAACGAATGCCGAAGAGTTCCTGGGCAGCGACTTCAGAGCGGGCGTTTCCGTGTTCGTCCCTGAGTCCCGCGTCGTAATCCGTGACGAGTATTCCGCCTCGCCGGACAAACTCGCTGAGTTCATTAGTCTCCGCGTCCGAAAGCGCCACCACCTGCGACATGTAAACCACTCGGATGTCCTCCCTCGTCAACAGGCCGACTTCAACCTGTTCGGGGTGCACGTAGCGAACAGGTATCTGCATCCTTCGCAGCGCGGCGCGCATGCTTCCGAGCGAGGAAGCTCGGCGCTTTGTCGATAGTGTTTCAAGCACGGACACCGCAGACCGGCTGCGGTGCGAATCGTATAGCACGAAAGGTAAAGTGACGTAATCCGCATCGATGAGCATCTTTCCGATGCCGCTCTTTATCTCGCGTACCTCCTCGCTCATGATCCGGGGGATGTTGAAGAGCGAGAGGTCGGGGCGGACAAAGTTGTAGCTGAAGTGTCGTGCGCCCCACCATTCGAAAAACGCGTTCGCTCCGCCGAAGAGAGGCGCCCAGGCGTCGTGTCTTGCCTGTGCTTCGTTGCGATCGCTTTTGTTGTAGGTCGGGCCATACCAGGTACCGAAGACCGTTTCTGGTCGGCCATACGAAATGTGATAGTCGTAATGAAAAACGCGCCGATGCCACATGGTGGCGGAAAGAAATCGAGAGAGCTCCCACGCATCACCCCATGAGACGGAAAAGCCAACACGTGCATCAGGAATGAAACGCCGAATCCCGCCCTGTGACTCATCAATCCATTCGGCATACAGACGGCGCATGAAATGTGCCGGGTCTATGGCTGGCGCCAGCGTCTGAGGTTCCTTAGCGGGCTGCCTGCGCACTTCTTCCCATCGTTTGAAGGATGTTCTCCACGACGCGTTCAGTGCGGCCAGTGAACCATATTTGCCGCGCAGATGTTCCTGAAATGCTGTCACGCAGGGCAAATGGTCACATTGCCCGATTCCCGCGCTGGATTCGTCTTCGAGCATGAAGACGTTGATTCCGAATTGCGATGCCCTCGGGCATTTCTGTTCAAAATTTCTTCGCAGCATCGTGCGGAAAGCCGGCCCAGAGGAACAGACGGAGTGCCCCGTCCCGTCCGCGTTGCCCCGTCTCGGATAACCGGCGCCGATGCCACTCCAGGCTGACCAGAAGCCGATGTTGTTTTCCAGTGCCCGGTCGACAATGACCGAAGCAGTAACGGGCAGTCCGATGCAATCCACACCAGCGTCCGCGAGCTGTTCCACAAAACCCTTGCTGCCTCCTCCCGCCTGGTACCAACGGAAATCAGATACTTGAGCTATTCGCACCAGCAACGGTTGTCGCTCCACGGCAAGCGATAAACCGTCTTCGTCCCGCAACTCAATCCACAGGTAATGCAATCTCGAGAGCGTGTGCAGGAAAGGGATTCTCAATTCGACAGGTCTGGGCGCCTTTAATTCGCTTGCCCGCAATTTGCCTGAGTGCGTCAAGCGCCCCCACGTGTCCTCTACCCACCATATCATGGCTTTTGCGCTCTGAATAGACAAGCCCAGTTTTACCTTCGCCGTCTCTCCTGCTGCATATGATTTCTGGTCTGCCTCAACCGATTGAATCCGATCCTTCTTCAGAATCTCGAAAGACATCGCCGCCCAATCTGTTGAGCGTCCGTCAGGATCCTCAAGAACGGCTTCCAGGACAAACGCGCCCGCAGGCAAGGCAGGCAGAGCGATTCGGCAGCGGTTGCCTTTCACCGGTATCCTGGTCTGATGCACGAGGTGATTGAACCGATCCCGAATCCAAACTTCCGCGCTCAGTCCGACAGCCGCCGGATTCAAGACGAGACGACATTCACGATCGTCCCCATCGATGCTGGCGATCCTTCCTTTGCCTACACGGCCTGAAGACCACAGCAGAGCCTTCGCCAGCGCAGCATATCCGGACTCTTCAACTGGTATGACTACCCTCCGCTTTTCAATGCCGCGCACCTGGAACGCGGAAGGCGCGCCACGCTTGTAGCTTTCCCACAGCGTGGAGTATGGGAGGCTCTGATTGAACCAGGCGATCCGCCCCTGGGACAGTGTCTTCAAGTTGACTGAATTCGACGAAAAGAAAGGAAAATGGAATTTCACAAGGTCCGACTCAACCGCCCTTGAACCAGCCAAATCGGGAGCGCCGCCAGCGATGCTGCCCGGGACGAAGACCAGCCCGCGACCTTCTCGAATCTTCCCGGCCACCAACCGTTTGAGACGACCGGGAAACTCACGCCAACCGAATCGCTGGTAGTATCCCGTGCCCTGCATGAATGTCTGCCCAACGACCAGAACATCCCACGGCCGGCCGAGGCGAGTTTCAAGCTCTGCTGCGACTTCGCCGCTGAGTGTGAACTCACTCTTTGTTTCCGCTCCCTTTCTGGCTCCCTTCGTCTTCTGAGTCAGCAGAGGCTGAAAGGCGTATTCGAGCTCCATCCGCTGCGCCATCTCAACGACCCCGCGCTTGTGAAGGCGGGGCATGACAAACAACACCCGCAGTGGTCCGCCGGCCAACGGCTTTCCCCATTTTCGGTGAGGCGTCTCCCAGGATTCGCTAAGCGTCCATACGAACGATTTCGCTGCCCGATACTCCGGGCCGTAAGCCGCGTTGAGCAGATTCGTGCGAAAGAATCGGTCTCCCAGAAGATCGATGGCCGAAATAAGAACCATCCCTTTTCCGAGCGTCTGACAGATGAGCGGGCTTGCGCCTTTGCCATCCGGGGAACGCAAAGGCGCCCGCTGTTCCTGAGACCAGGTCTTCCAACCGCCGCTTACACTGAAATCAGGATAGACGTCGTCCAGTTCATAGACGGAAGAAACCACCGGATGAAAATCCGGCAGCCAGTGGGTGCATCGATACTTTTTCTCCTGCCAGTTCGTTGGCGCTGAGATCCCCAACGCTCGACAGATAGGACCAGGCGAGTCTTTCTGCCCCTGAATCAGCAGTGCTCCTCCTGCCCGCACAAAGCCATTCAGTTTCTCCGCGAGTGCAGGACTGGTTTCATCACCCTGCGCGAGTTTCAGGACGACCAGTCCAGCCGCCGGAATCTGCACATCGAGCTTCCCTTCGTCCAGCTCTTCCGCACGGATCTGCCAGCCGCGCAGGTCTGGCCTTTTCCGCAATCCGGAAAAATACAGTCTTCCCTTCTTCTGTCCTCTGAGTGGGATTTCCGATCTACCGGTATGCCGGCTGAGCCGCTCAAGCGCGAATCGTACAGCGATTCGATCCGTATCGTTCCTCATCCCCTTCAAAGCCTTCGCCGCCTGCATCGACGCGGTATCGCTCAAAGCGAGGATGGCTACCGTGCGTAGCTGGCGATCTCTGCTTTTCAGTAGCGGCAGCAGAGCCTTGCCTGCGCGGTCTCCTCCGATGATTCCAATGAGCCTGATGGCCGCGAACCTGAGCGGTTGAATCTCGGAATCGGCCAGTTCCTCCAGTTCTTCCAGCAGGCTTTCATCCGCGACGAATGTCAACGCCTTCAGCACGCGGTGAAAGACATCGCCAGAGCTTTGAGGAGTCAGACTTCCCGGCAGTAGATCAGCTCCTGCCTCCTCCTGTGGCTCCATCAGGGCCTTGAGCCCTTCGAGCAGAAACTCGGCCCTTTCCGGATGCGGGTTCGCTGCCGCCGCCAGAAGCTTTTCCGACATCTCTTCGACAGACATGCCGATCAGGTCTGGCCCCTCTAATTCCAGCTCCTGGGTGTACGTCGCAGGAATCAGCACAACCAGCAAGAAACAGAACAGTGCGCCGAACATGCTTCAGTTCCTTTTAGATTTGGTCTTTGAATTCATCTTCCACAACCGCAGCTCGTCTCGTGCTTTTTCGCGAACCCATTGGCTGTCATCCTTCAGACCACGCTGCAGAAGCTCGATGCCCTTGTCGCCGAAACGTCGAGCATTTGAAAGGACCAGGCGCCTTGAATAAACATCCCCATTTTCGAAAAGTGACAACAGGCGAGCGTTCACCTTTTCGCTGAGGACCTTGCCTCCGGCCCGCTCGAACTGCCTGATCGCCATCCTCGCCAGTTCAGGAGATGAGGAATCAAGCAGGTCCAGAAAGAGATGCACGTTCGTTTTGTTCACCAGTCCGGGAAGGGAGATGAACAGCAGATGAAATACATCAGGGTTGCCGCTCTCAGTTACGAATCGAAGCATCCCGGGAAGATGCTCGCCGCTGATTTCTTTCAGGGCCTGCTCCATCTTTCCTAACGTATCCTCCAGGGCTTTCTTTTCGACCCTCAGCCGTCGCACCTCCACCGCGGTACCATTCTTGAAACCATATTCCCAGGCGGTATTGGCCAGAGTGCCTGAACGCTCCTGATAGAGCGCAAAGAAGGGCTGCAGCGCATCAGCATCGCCCACCTGGAAGCGGGCAATCACGATATCGCCGGCCAGTGATTCTTTTTTTGCCGCTAGCTTTTTCAGCGAGGGAAGTGCCCTGGCCCGGCCGTTCCTGCCGATGCCGTGAACGATGCTCCTTAGAATCGCATCATCGTTGGTCCTCGATTCGAGGGCCGACATAAGAACTGCCGCCGAACGATCCGTTTTCATTCGCCCGAGTAGAACGATACCGATTCGCCGAAGGATCAATGAATCAGACTCTGCGAGTTGAATCACATCCTCTTCGATTTCAGCATCGGCCATTTCGTTCAACCCTTCGAATGCCTTCTCAATGGCCTTGGTGCCTGGCGGAGGTTCGCTCAAGAGCGACTGCACGAGCGCGCTCTGGGTCCGCTTGTCCTTGAAGGACGCTATCTTGATCAGCAACGCGTCCTTTTCGTCGCCTTCGGCAAAGACCAGATCTTCGGCCAATGACTCGGCGTCCTGCGCCGGTTCGGCAAATGAACCGGTTGAGAGCAAAAACAGTGCTGGAATCAGGTAGTATTGCATCAGACTTTCCGCTTGCGCAGCGTCCATCCACTGAGCCCCTCGGCAGGTAGATTCAGACTGTGGTCGGCATCAAACTGTTGGTAGTATTCTGCTTTGTGATTCATCACTACGCTGGAGAACACGATCCATGAATAATCCATATCAGGGCATCGACTGGGAATCCATTCGGCGCGTTCCCTCTGCGACGCACATGCACATCTACGACCAGAGCTGCCTCGATAATGGTTACCGCTACGGTATCAGGCACTTCCCAATTTCGAATTATTATCCTTCCGCACCCTATAACACGGACACTCGGAGAAGTGACTTTCGCCTGAGGCAGACTTGGCCGGTGATGCGGGACGGCGTCGAGATCAGCCCACCCATCAACTGGAATGATGTTGTCACATGGGCCGACGAACTCGATGAGGATACTCGCTCAACGTTTCCCTTCGAAGAAACTGAGCAGCTCTACACGAACATACCTGAAGACGTCATTATCAGCAGCAACGCGGAACATCACGGCTTTACAAATTCGAGTTGCCACATCTGCGCGCCGGGCTCGTCATTCCGATCGGGTAATTTCGATTCCGGTAACAACTTCAAGCTGCGGTCTCACGGATTTGCCGTGGGGTATGGCAAGACATGGCAGGAAGGCTTCTCGGGGATGATTGAGGCGCTGGATTACCCGGACGGCGGCGGCGTCATGCTCAATCATCCGACCTGGTTCACGAAGTTCAGTGATGATGTTGTCTTTGAAATGCTGGACTTCGATGACCGGGTGCTTGGCATCGAAATCTACAACGACTACTCCGCAACCAAGGATTGGTTTCAGAATCCCGACTACGTCGCGCCGGATGAACCGGAACAGGGCTTCTCACTCAATCTGTGGAATCGCATCCTGAGCACTGGCCGCAGATGCTGGGGCTCATGTGTTCCAGACCACAGCGTGTGTAAAGGAAAGGATTGGCACGGCCGTAATGTATTGCTCGTTTCAAACCTGACAGAGGAAGAGTGTCTCCGTGCCTATAGAACCGGCAGCTTTTATGGCTGCCTCAAAGATAACGGACTGACGATTACGGATTTCGAAGTCAGTCCGGAGAAGGTTTCCGTCGCGACCAGTCGTAAAGCCACGATTCGATTCATTTCTGACAATGGCGAGTTGGAGATTTCCAACGGCGTGGAGGGAGCGATGGAAATTCCTCAGAAAGACGGCAAGCCGGATCTGACATTCGTTCGCGTCGAGTTGAAAGATGAAACGGGGGAGAGGTTGTTTATGCAGCCGGTGATATTTGATTGAAGGTCCCGTGGCGACAGGCTGCCAGCCTGTCTGCCTACTCCAAAGACCATCGCACCTTGTGAGGACCAGAGATTCGTCCCGGATTGGACCCTAAGGCTGCCTTCGGCCGCAACCGCAGCTACGATAGAAATACCACGGATGGCAAGGCCATCCGTGGTAATAATTATCTCCGCGCTGCGCGGAGAAGTCACACCCACAGACTCTAACTTCACTCGAAGCGCACCGGCAGCCACTTTGAATCTGAACCCACATCGCCAGATTCGAAGGTCGGTGCAGCGCAGCGGATTTTTCTCTCCGCACGCGATTGCGACGCTTTCCCGACATCGTTCACGATGATGTTGATGTGCCAGGTCTGCCGGCTGGGGCTCTTCTTGAACAGTGGCTGGGGAAGTGATGACAGAGGGATCGATATTTCAGCGGCCCACGAGCTGGGGGAGCCGCCGCTACTTGTTCCTGCCTTCCACTCTGCATTCCATACGCTGCCGATCGCGGGAAGCTTCATGCTTTCGATCTGTTTCTGAAGCTTTTCTGTGTCCGTCGAATTGCCCAGGTTCGTCAGGATGCTGTCAGAGCGGGTGCCCCGAACTGTGAGGCCAAGCCGGACAACCGCCGTTCCATTCCGTCTGGGGTCGAAGAATACACTGAGTGAATCTTTTTTGGCGAAATCGTCGTCATGCTTTGATTCGCTCGAAACGAGATTGGGATCTCGAACGAGAATCCCAAGATACAACGCTTCATCGTTCCAGGTCATCTTTGCCTCGACATCGTCGCCGATTTTCATTCCGCTGGAGTTGTGGAACACGGGCAGACGTTCGCATTTAGACCAGGCTGGGTCGGTCAGCTTGCCATCGACGGAGATCGGGCCGGCTGCCTTCCTGACGGGATGTGTTCCCAGGGAGGTCATTGAATAGCCGGCGATCCATCCCCTTCCCTTCATGGCTTTCGTTCGGCCGGTGAAGATCAATTGTCCCTTCGCGAAAATTGGCGGCCTGCGGACCGCCGAATCTCGCTGGATCGGATCAGACCAGCCGAGCTCGCCTTCATCGATATCGACTCCCCAGTACTGTCTGCCGTCAGAAGTACCGCCATAGAGAACCCGGCTGACCAGTATCGGAGCCGCGGTAACGGGCCCACCGACATCACACGGTTTTGACCAGTGGAGTTTCCCGGTCACCACATTGAGCGAGTGTACCTTGCCACCTTTATCACCAAAGGAGACCCGGCTGTGGCCGACACATGAGCCGCTTTCTATCGCAGCGCCGGCTTCGTAGGTCCAGAGTGTTTCCCCGGTCTTACCATTCAGCGCAGCGAACAGGCCCGAGTCCGTCCCAATAAAAACGGTGCCGTTGCTGCAAGAGGGGGTTCCGATGATCCGGCCCTTCAACTGAGTGTTCCACCTTTCCACTCCCAGCGCTGCGTCGACCGCGAACACACGCCCGCTGCGGTCACCGAAGTAGATCGTCCCGTCGGCGGATGCCGGGCTCCCTTCAATCCAGCCATGGGAGGGGAAGTTCCACAACATCCTGCCTCGCGTCGCGTCGAGGGCGTAAAGCCGGCGGTCGAGTGAGCCATAGTAAAGCCTGCCCAGATAGAAGAGCGGCGTGCCGTAACAAGGGCCCTCGCCGGGGAAGCTCCATAGCAGCTTGTTCTTCGAGTAGTCGATGGCGAGCATTTTTCCGTGCTTCATACCGGCGTAGAGCACTCCGTCGTAGAGGCTGATGCCGCTCGTGATCCGCCAGCCTTCACGGAATACCTTAAAAGGGACGCCGTAGACCCGGCCCTCCTCAGTCCAGACAGTGCTGCTGCTGCCCGCCGCGTCGTGGAAGCTGTTCGCATTCTGACGAGTAGTCAGCCGGAACGGCGGCCCGAATGCAGCGTCCGGAACGGCGCCAACCCGGCTGGGATATTTTCCTTCCGTTGGCCAGAA
The DNA here is from genome assembly GCA_030740295.1 of Planctomycetota bacterium. Next base: position 22,435 of record JASLXP010000634.1, on the reverse strand, counting down.
GTGCCTATTGATCGCTTCCAGCGCTTTCTCTTCCGCAGCATTGAATTTCAATACAGAAACCCGGTCACCAGAGAACATCTCCTTTCCCGCGCGGCAGAGGGCCCTTGCCGTCGCATACTTGCCGTCTGCAATCCAACGATCGACGGTGCCGAGGTAATTTTCTTCAAGCGTGCCGCGCTGAGCTTTCAGCTCACCAGGGGACAGGCGGGTCGAATGATCGAAATGGGCGAAACGCCCATCGAGCTCCTGCATTGGAGCATCAGGGCCGCCGACTCGAACTTTCAATAATGGGTTGGTGCGGACGGTATAGAGATCGAGGACATGCCGGCCCGCCTCAAGTCGAACATGCCCCATCCCCGCAACGACGCCTATCCCGTAGATTTTCTTGAACGACCCTTCAATCACAGGAGAGGTGGTGCGGCCATCGGGAATCAGAACCTGAAGCTCATTGGAATAGAATCCGTTGCCGTCACCTATGTTGAAGTAATACGTATCAGGCTTTTCAACATGGATGACGCTGCGAAAAAGATGAAAGGAATAGAAGCCCCGTTTACCGCGTGGGCTGAGATTGGGTAGTTTCGTAAACGCGCCCTGGTGGATGGTGTGAGTGATGAAGGGCGCGGTTTTCGGTTTTCCCTTTTCCCCAGGTTTGGCTTCTAGTTCCTGCTGGGCTGCTTCGGCTTCCCTTTTGAACTGGCCGAATTTTCTGATCACCGCATCCGTGCTGAGCATGTCGTACTTATGTGCGCTCAGCGGCTGGAGCGCCTGGTAGGTTGTGCAGGTAAAGCCGCCTTCAGGCTTCCATTGCTTGCGGCCATTCAAGACCAGCTCATTGGGAGATGGGGCAACCAGTTTCGGATCGAGATCACCGAAGAAAACGGAATAAGAGCCAGTTCCGGCATCCCCGTCGAACAGAAGGCGCGCCATTGTGGAATCGGCATAGCTGATGAAGTAGCTGACAGGTTTGCCGCCCGGGCTGAATACTTTGAAGTCCCGAGCATCGGGCTGCGCGAGGCCGTTGTGGTGGAAAGTGATGTCGTAGCTCTTGGACTCTTCGGACGCTTCCAGTGGAATGAGGAAGCGGCAGCCGTCCGGCCAGGGGAGTTTGAGTTCTTCAGCGTGGAGTGAAGTAAGAAGGAGCAGAGCAAAGAAAGCCACGAATGGTCGCAGCACCTTCGGTGCGGAAGAACCTGGATAAGTCGCATATCGAAAATCTCTCCTCACTTTCTCTCCCTTTCCGGCAATGCGCCGTAGATCTCAACTTCTGAGAGGGAGGAATGGCCTTCGAGGATGTAAACGCGAATCTTTCGTGTGTAGATGGGTTTTCTGAATTTGAAAACGTTGTACGGGCTGTCGTTGTTGCGGAACTTGACGACGTTAAGCCAGAAGCCGCGTGTGAGCTGGCGCCTTTCGAAGTCGCTCAGGTTCTTTCGGGTCTCGCGGGCTTCGATGAACGCATCAACGGTCAGAGTCTTGCCTCTCTCGAGGGACGGGTCTTCGGCGAGAACGATATGGGAGACCACGCGCTTGCGCGGAAGCACAATTTCCATGTAGGTGGGAATGATGGCTTTGAGATGACGATGCGCGGTTGACCCGCTTCCCCACCAGAGGCCGCGGCGGAGCTCAGATTCGATCTGCAGCATTCGACCATTCAGGAGGGCGGTAGGTTCGACCTGGACTGCGTCGTGGGGCTCACCCTCCTCTTTTACGTTCATGAAGAGATTGACCCTGGCTGGCGGATTAACGTAGGTAGATGCCTTGTCACCGCGGTAGAGCCCGTCCATGCGGATCAGGTTCTTCGAAGGGAAGAGCAGACACCGGATAGATACTGAGGATTCAGCGCCTTCGCCTTCGTCACAGCGAACGACCGTCCTGAAGCTTTCAGGCCTGTCGCTCGAACGGAGGATGGCAAACTGTGCCTGTTCGTTCGGACCCGCCCGGCCTGTGAGCGATATCCGCTGAGTGGTTGCTTTCTCACCGTTCGGCGCGGGCTTCTCGTATTCGACAATCTGAAGCGATACCGACGAATCGCTATCGCTGCGGAAACGCCATTCGACGAGATAGGTACCGAATGGCCGACCCACCGATAAGGAGACAAGTGGCCTGTCCCCGTTGACAGTTCCTTTGAGCCTGGCTTCATCTTCGCCAAGGGGGACGCTGGCCTTGACTCGTTCCCACCACTTTCCTGCGGAACTTTCAACGGGGTAGGGTGTCCGCTCGATCTCGGCCCAGCGTTTTTCTACTTCTTCTGGCGGGGAGTACCGATTGAGCGATTGTGCCCAGAGCTGCTTGCCGGCAGGCGAGAACATGACGGCCTTTCCCCTTACGGTCCCGGCTGCGAGCCGCCCGCCGGCGAGAAACTTCAATCGGGCGCCGGCCGGCAACCGGGTTCGCCACAGAACTGCCAGCTTCTCATCAAGAACAGTGACTTCGCCGTCGTGATCGGAGACTGCAATCTTGCGCCGCTTTCGGTCGATATCGAGGCCCAGGATCTGCTGGCCGACGCGGAGGGTCTGGAGAGCTGTCCAAGTCGGATTCGATATACAGACAGCGTCCCCGGCAACAAAGAGCAGCCGGCGCTCCCAGATGATCTGTTGATAAAGCCTTGGCGTCGTCTTGCCAAAGTAAGGAGGAGTTTCGAGCCGGTCCACCGACACCCTTTTCAGATTCGGATCTACAAGGATTTGCGGGCCGAATTCATACCGCGACTGGAACTGCAGAAGCAGAAGCTTGCCGTCTTCATGCAGAGAGATTTCTTTCAGCTCCTGTCTCTCTCCGATGTTGAACTCTTTCCGAATCGCAGCAATATCAAGATCCGACCGGTGCAGTTCTTTTCCACTGAGAGCATCGGCAAAAATGATCGCGTCCATCTGAACTCCAGCAATTCCCGGTGCCTTGCCAGCGAGACGATAAACGATCTGCTCTCCGTTCTTTGCAGTACCAATCAATGAGGCGCGGCGGCCGAACAGAAGTTCACGAGTGGTTGAGTATTCCTTCCACTCATCGAACTCCCACAACTTTTCGAGTGAGAGGTCATAGACCTTGAAGTAATCCCGCGAGGCATGAATGACGTATCTGCCCCGATCGTCGACGTGGACCTTTTCTCCATGACGGGCATGAATCTGCCATCGCAGCTTGCCGTCTGCTTCACGCAGCCAGGTTCGGTCATCGGAAACAATGGCCATCGCTCCGCCGGAAAGGAACGTGATGCCGCGAGCGTGTACGTGGCCGATTTTGTCCTCGAGCAATGGTTTCCCAGACTGGTCGAAGACAAAGACGTTCTGAGAGAAGCCTGAAGTGCCAATCGCAATCTTCTGACCATCCGGTGATTCTGAAATCGTTTGGACCGGCGCACCGTCGACATTTGCCAGTGGACCTCCGGGCTTCAACTGTCCGGGCAGAACAGACGGGGATGATTCGGGTTGCTCTTTCCGCGGAAGGTCGGGCTTCTCGACGGCAGCCTGCGTCCCCAGTTCTTTCAAACGGTCAACTGCTGCCTGCAGGCCTTCACTGTCCGGTGACATTAAGCAAAGGACGTCACGCCCGTAGGCAAAGGGGCTGCGAACGAGTGAGATGATCCCCCGTCCCCGGCCGGGATAGCTGGCGCTCATCGGCCGCTCGAACAACTGGCTCTGCTGCAATTCTTCGAGAAGCACGCTCTCCCCTTCGCCGCCGAGAAGAATCAAGTGGTGGTCGATGAACTGCTGAGGATTCATCTCGGTGAATTGTCCGAAAGAACGAATGCGGTCACCCTTTGCGAAAACGCCCGGCCCATTCGTCTTCCGCGGCTCCGCTTTTATTTTGAGCGTGCGAAGTCCTTCGACAAGTGCCGCTGCAATCCTGCCCCTCTTTTCCATCTGAGATTCGTCAAGCAGGATAACGACCGTCTGCCCATCCTTCAGACGGGCCCTCAGAAACTCTCGCACGAGCTGGATGCGCTCGACATTTACCTGGACGATTTCTTCGATTCCTTTACCGAAAGCGCGCGTCTCGCCCGGCTTGACCATGATGGTCATAACCGCGGTACGGCCGCTGACCAGTTCCTTCGCTTCCAGTTTCCAGAGGCCGGGTTGGTAGCCGACGCCTGCATCCACGATGGGCGGTGAATCCTTGCCGCTGATTCCAAATACCGGGGCGAGCGATGTGCCCGAGCTGTCCGTCAGCCGCAGACGAACGGGAATCCGAACATCTTGGGGTCCGTTCTTGCCGAGTGGGGTGACGGTAACTGGAAAGCTTCGTCCGAGCGTCACCTCGGTGGGACGCTCGATGCGGAGAGATTCGATTGTTTCAGGAAGGCTAACAAGAATCCTGAAGGAGGATTGGCTGAGATCGCACGTGACGGCAATTCTGCCGTCCGACGATGGCCTGGCGCTCAACAGCTCTTGCGAGAAGAGATCAAAAACCTTCATGCCGGACGGGAATTCGATCTCGGCTCTGTGAGGGAGGAGTACTCCCTCGTTGACTTCTCCGGCGAAGAAGCTCGTGAGCGTGTTGCCGGTCAGTCTGGTCGTGCCCATGAAGCTCGGGAAGAGGAAATTGCATGCGAAGGTGTAGCGCGCTTTGCCTGCGGAAGCCGTTTGAATGAGCATCCGGTCTTTCGCTGGCCGTGCGTGAGGAAGAAAGACCTTCTCCAGTTCCCGGCGGATCAGTGGCGCGGTTCGCCTCAGCTCGCCCTGCACGTATGCGCTGGCCGCGTCGAGTGGGGCCTGGACGCTCCACCGGTGGAGTGCATTAGAGAATGCCCGGAAGTCCAGATCGATCTGCCGGCTTCCCTTCAGGCTTAATGTCGAAGCTGACCCGTTCAGAATCGTGCCGCCGCTGTCGATGAAACCTTCCAGGGCCTTCCGCTGCTTTGGCGGTACATAATAAAGAAGGGGAGCGACGACGACTTTGTAGTGTTTCAGATCGCCTCGATCGATCATCTCTTCAGTCAACACGTCCGCGGTGTAGCCCAGCATGGCGAGCTGGAGCATCGCGGTGTGCAGGGAGTCCAATGTGTCAAAGCGAAAATGCGAGGCCGCATCGTACATAGACTGGTGGAACGGATAGTAGATGCCGACCTTTCCCCGATGGTTCAGCTTCCCGAATAGCGGCCCATAGGTGTCGAGCATGACACGGATGTCCCGCGCATCCGCCACGATGCTGCAATCCCACGGTAGATGGGCAGCGCCCATCTCCGGTTTCCCGCCGCTCATGTAGCCGAAGCCCTTCGCGCCGGCCATCAGAGCCATGCCCGCGTTCTGCTTGTTTAAGCCCGTTCCGGCGAAGGTATCGATCGGCCAGATGTCCTGTCCTGAGATCCGGTGGAATTTCGTGCGATGAAAAAACTCCCAGATGAAGTCGCGGTTGCCATCTTTGCACGCAAGGAAGATGGTCTGAGGGCTCTGATTGAAGTTGGAAAGAGCTGGGTAGTTGCCGTCCAGGGTTGAACCGGTCCAGGAAGGACCCCGGTTGGAAAGCAACAGGTTGGGATTGATGCCGTCAACTGCAGTGCGCATCTTCGAGTAGTAGTCGGAGATGAGGCTGTTGACGGTCCGCATCCATGCTTCCCATTGCGGGCGCGTGTTGGCGTTTGCTGGTTCTTTTCCGGAGGCCATCTCATCTGTGGCGATGATGGCATCGGCAATGCTCGGGATGGGAAAGCCGTGCCTGGTTTTGAAATTCTCCGCCAGTTTGAGCATTTTGGCGTGGCGAGCGGGATCGACGATTTCGGCGTTGCCGAGCGGGGAAGTATTGAACTCCATCGGATTCATCCCAATGAAGTTCTCAAACTTTCCCCCGATCTGAGCGATGAGCTGGTGTTGGCGGAGCTTGGAATTCACCAGGTCGTCGAGCGAATGATCGAGCGAGAGCACGGAGAAGCACGGGGACGAATTGATCTGGTCAATGCCATGGCGGGTGAGTGCCTCGCTGAGCGCTTCGAAGTGGTTCTGGTAGTAGTAGATTTCATGAGCCGGTAGAGCCATCTCTCCGCGGAGAAGCATTTCAACCTGGGCGATTTCACTGGAGTTGTCGCGGCCCTGGTATTTCGAATGTGATCCTGACAGGGACCACACAATGAATTCGACACTCGAACGGCGACCCCGGATGGCTGCATGTCGATCCAGGAGCGCCCGTTTCTCGTTCGCGATTCGGATGGATTCAGGCCGGTTTACGTATTCAGAACCCACGTCGATGTTGACCGAGCAGAAGGTCTCTTCGAAGGAGGGTATGCCTTTCCGATCCCGGGGCTGGACGATCCGCAGAGGCCACCGATTGGATGCGAGCTTTCCCAACGTCGCACGAAGCGAATAGTCTCCCGCGCGGAGACCGGCAGTCGCAGAGCCTTTGAGCCTGAAGTGAAAGCCCTGCCTGCCGGGCCGGGGAATGGAAACGCTTTTTTCAAGGAGCAGGATCTCGTCCCGTTCGCCTTTCAGGGACAGGCGGAGAGTTCCCGCTTCGGGAGGCACCGAGCTCTTAATGACCGCGCTGATCGGAATCGCCGCGCCTCTGTAAAAGGCTCTCCGGCCCGACGGACAGAAGACAGACAAAGTTGCACTGACGGGCTGACGCACAATGCCCTGCACGAAATCCGCCTGCAGGGCCGAATGCGGCGAACAATGGCCCCGCCGGTCAGCGACAATTCGCAGCCAGTAAACGTTGCTGGCCAGATCGTCCGGCACGTCCAGGAGGTAAGTGTCAGCTTCGTCCGATGCACGCACTGCCAGGGATCGCCAGGAGGAGAGTGGCGTCGATTCGTCCGGATTGTCAAGGAGTGTGCCGTCTTCTCTGAGGAGTGGATCGTCCAACAGGAACGCGGCCACCTGAACAGGGGTGATCGTCGGGGCATCGATCGCATCGCGGGTTTCGATTCGGGCTGTGAGTGACTTCCCCGCTTGAACACTATCCGCCGGCATTGCGACGGAGAATAGCCTCGGCTCACCGCTCTCCGCTGGACTGGAATCGAAGAGCAGGCGCCGCTTCGGATATCTGCCGAAATCGCCTCGGAACGGGTGCGGTCCATTCTCGCCGCGGCAGCCGAAACGAATGTTGGCGCCGTCCTCAGCGCTGAATGCATTGAAAGTCGAGTGAACGGTTTTCTTTCCCCCCGAACCGCTGAAGCTGCCCGCCGGACCCGAGATGCGAACCGATATGCCTTCTCCTTTTATGGTGACCGGTACCGAGATCTTGGGGAGCACGATCGTGAACCGGCCTTCGGTGTAAACGCCGCGGTCTCTCGCAGGTCTTCCCTGAAGGTCGAGTATGGTAATTCCGTCTGAGGAAAGTTGGAATCGCCTCTCCGATGGGACGATGCGGTAACCGATGCCGTCCGTGTTGGCCATCATGTAGAGCGTCATCCGTTTGAAGGTCGCATTGCCGGCCACCATCTCCTGGATCGGCACTAGACTATTGTCGTCCTTCCAGAAAAGCCTGGGCGAAACTGGCAGGCGGCCAACTTCTGCCGGCATTGGTCGCACCGCACTGCCGTCGATAGCGATGATGGTGACCGGGTAAAGGCGGACGTCGATGACATTCCCAATTGCCTTAAGTGACGGGTCGCTCGTGGTGACCTTCCCATCGGCGACTGAGAAACGGTGATTTCCCGGATCGACTCGGTGTTCTCCGTCGTTGAGTTCGAGGCGAATCTCATCGCTCCGCCCGAGGTAGCTCCCTTTGTAGGTCCGGTGAAAGGGATGCTTGCCGTCGATAATGATGCCTCGCATATAATTCGAATAGCGATCGAACTTGCTGCGAGGCTTGAGTTGCTTGTCTTTGGGACCCTGGCCTCCTCCTCTGGCGGCAGCGGCCTGAACATCTACTCGCTGAGCTGCCTCTTTTGCCTCGAGCGACTCCACGTCAATCTCCGTGATGGCTGTGGAGACCTTCTGATCCGGCGCATCTGCCCGCATGAGGCGGAGGGTGATCTCCGCGCCAGAGAGATGTCCCGTCCAGCAGAGCATGAAGGCAAAGGCCAATACAGCACGCAGCAGACAGCTTGACGGATTCAGCCCCGTAGGAGCGGAAGCATGTAGCATGGGTCGCAAGCCCTTGTCATTACAGCACATTTCTTTACACCGAAGGTGTTACGCCTTCCAGCCCAGGGTTGCGAGGCTCTGTGAGCTACCCTGGGTCAACTGGACAACGAGTGACTGTTACCCCGAAGGGGTTACGCCCATATGTTATCTGTTTGCGTCCACAGATATATAGGCGCAACCCTTTCAGGGTTGAAGACGCTCAGCCTTCCAACCCAGGGTAGCTCGCAAAGCCTCGCAACCCTGGGCTGGAAGGCGTAATGCCTTCGGCATAAAGAAGGATGGGTAAACGAATCACTTCACGCTCCCTTCTCCGTACCGTTTCTGAATCTTGATCTTCCACTTTGCACAGGTCTGGCGGACCCGGCGATCCGGGTCGAGGTACATGGCCTCGAAGAGGGGGATGTCGTACTCGTCAAGAATGCCTTCATACAAATAAAGGCCGAGGGTTTCGGTGGCCTCAAAGCGGACCTCGGCCGATTCATGTGCCAGGAATCTGATGATGGTTTTTCTCAGCGAGACCGTACGTAGTGCCGGTTCGCGCAGCAGCGGCAGGAAGACAGGCGCCAACGTCCAGTCTTCCGCGTTTCGTGCAAGGGGGCGGGCGGCAGGCTTCCCGATCGAGCGGAGAGCGATCCGGGTAGCCTGCGACAACTGCTTGATTCTCGTCTGCTTCAACATTGTTGCGAGAGGGCGGGAAGCTCGTTCGACTTTGAACTTGCCCAGAAGCTCGACTGTGTGGATGTAGAGCTCTGTGAGGTCTTTGTCCTTTCCAAGATTGCCGGTCGGGAGCAGAAGTGTCTTGCGGAGGTAGGGGATGGAGCGTTCATCGTCCAGGCGGCCGGCGATGACGGCGAGGGTTCCGTTGTTGATGAGGAGTGGCATCCGCTCTTCGAATGCTTCTTTATCGTATGGAGTCGGCACGATGCGGCCGAGACAGACGCCTGAAGCCTTCGTTCCGAATCTCTCGAAGGATTGGATGATGGCCAGACGGTTGAAACTCACCTCGCGCTCCATTGCATAGATCAACGCTGGCAGAGAGTCGATCACCTTAAGTCGGCCCAGGGCCTGAATGACCGCAAGACGAATCGCAGCATCCGGTTCGATCCAATCGACGCGCTCGACAAGCTTCTTTTCATCTTTCTTATCCTGCTCGAGGTTCACCCTGTAATCGAGCCGATCGATCAAGAACGGAAAGAAGCCGCTGTTGCCTCCTGCTTCGATTCCTCGGACGAGACCGAGGCGGACATTGCGATCCGGATCGGTGATGCCTGCTGTAATAGTCTCTGTCGCCTCATAGGCTCCCAGCTTGCCTAGTGACCAGAAGGCAGCCCCCCTGGAGGGAGCATGTGGGTCTTTGGTCAGTGGAATCAGCGACTCTGCAGATGAGACATTCCCGCAGCGACCGACTGCCCAGGCGGCCGCGGCGCGCACTTCTCCGTCTTTGGATTTGAGTAAAGGAAGAAGTATGTCGAGTGGGACCGGTTTCCCTATGCGTCCAAGCGCACTCACTGCGTGAAGGGCATTCGGTCCATCGAGGGAGGCGATGAGCTCGGGGATGGCGTCACCGCCTTCGGTTAGCAGTTTTTCGAGATCGGCGGGGCGTGAGAGATCCGCCGCGGAGAGGGGCAGTGAATGAAGGAACAAAGGGACAAGAAAAACGAGTAGGCCGAAGACCAATGAAAGCAGACGCTTCCTCACCCCCCGACTCTCAATCTTCACCTTCGCCTTTCTCTTCGTCTTCGTCTTCGGCTTAATCTTCGTCCCGGAGCAATTTGAGATTAGGACGAAGAGAAAGAGCAAGCCGGACTTTATGCCGAAGGCATTTCGCCTTACAGCCCAGGGCTGCGAGGATTTGCGAGCCACCCTGGGTTCCGAGGCGTAACACCGACATTCCAACATTCCAACATTCCAACATTCCATTCTCTCCGTCAGGGCTGACAGGCTGGCAGCCCGTCGCCACGATGCGGAGCGCGAAGCACCAGTCTTCCAACATTCCAATACTCCAACGTTCCAACATTCCAACATTCCTTTTCTCCAATCCTGTATCAGTCTTTCAGATCCAATCTTGCGTCTGCCCAGTTAGCGATGTCGTTCTTGTTTCCGTCTCCGCTGTCCTCGGTGACCAGCATCAGCATGATTGCGTCAGAGACATCAATGTCGATTTCTGTTGGCTCGCTGTAGAAGTTCATGTCTTTCGAGTCGAAGAGGAGGCGTTGGCCGTTGCCGATGCGGAAGCGAACCGATCCTCTGCCGTTAGCCGCTGCGTCGATGCCGACCGTTGCCCGGAAGCGTTTGAACTGGCGATTCAGCCCGAGCACGACAAGGCTCCGCTCGAAGGTCGCGCCCGCATTCGTTCCGAGGCCTTTGTCGAATGTCTTCTTACCTTTAAAGAAGCGAAGCGGGCCGCCCAGGATGTTCCTGTCCTGGTTCAGGCCCGCGCCATAGCCGCTTGAATTGACAAGAAGCGACAGGTCCGAAGCGTAGACGGTCTTGTGCTTTAACGGCCCCGCCCAATAGGCATAGCTGGTAGCCTCGCTCTGGCCCTGGGCTTCGAATCGCAGTTCAACTGTCTTCTTGCCGGCAATGAAACGGTTAGGGATGACGTATTCGATGTTACGCCATTTGAAGCGGCGATCTCTTTTGAAAGCGAACCACTGCCCGACAGACTTTTCGTTGCAGAAAACCTTAACCCGCTGGTTCGAGAGTGAGTAGTTGATCCGCTTGCGCAGTATCAGGTCTGCCTCCCCGTAGCCTGAGACGTCCACCTGGAAGCGCTCTTCACCCCGATAGTGCCTGCCAGCATCAACCATGTGTCTGCCGTAGTCGTTGTGATAGTAGCTGTCGATGGGGCCGACAGTACGGCCCTTGGTGGCCTTGTACGCAGCGCGTTTTTCATCCACTTCATCACCCACGTCCAGGAAAAAGGTCCAACGGCGTTTCCATTCCGATTCGGGCGCGTCATCGTATTCGAGGGGTGTCCGCTCCAGTTGCCTGGCCAGAGCGGAAGAATCCGTATTCGAAAAGATAAAATAGTGGGGCGCTCCGTGAAGAGTCACTTCTGGTTTGGATCGGTTCACGATGACCGGATTTCCAAAAGCGTCCTGGACGGATTCAGGCATGACCGGCAGCGTCAGCCTGCTGTGGCCGTGTCGCCGCCAGGCGGCGAGAACGAGCTTCTTGTCCCTCCGGCGGAACAGGCAGGCCCGGGTGAGGCCATCCCAGCGATCGGCAAGGAAAACTTCACTTTCGAATGCTGCATCCAGGAGAAAACTTCGAACGGTGCGCGCAGCAATCGCCGCCGGTTTGATGCCGTAGAAACTACCATCCTGATAAACGAGGCCGGCCGAATTCCTGGCAGCGCTGGGGTGCAGACCATTGTGGCGGATGAGGATCCTGTGCGGTTCCAGAATGACTCTTTCGACGCCATTTGCGAGACAGATTGCGTAGGCGCGGGCGATGTACCTGGCCTGGTCGTTTTCTGAAATGCGGCCCTCGGCATCGCCGGTGGGGTAACCGAGATTCAGGGCCCAGAGGCCCGGCTTGAAATCCTCACGCTTCCGGAGCCGGTTCGCCCTGGCGAGAATGACATCCATGTACCCGTCTTCAGGCGAGAGGGGGGCAGTTGTGGGAAGCAGGCCGACCGCGTGCAGGTATCGATCCGCCCCACCCTCGATGAGCCCCAGTAGAAAAGAAGTAATGTTTTCGCGAGTCACTCCGCCGGAAATGAACCGGGCCTTCTTGTTTGCATCCTGGGCTGCCATATGAGCGACTTCGATCATTCGTTCGACAAACTCATCGGGGCTCTCGGCGAAGTTCGGCGCATCAGGGCGATCCCAGATGATCCAGTCTCGAACCTTGCCTCGGTAGTGGGCCAGGGTGCGAAGGACGTATTCCTCCCAATAAATTGAGCGGGACGGCATGACGTTGGTGTTGCCCGTCCAGACGTTCACAAACGTGTGGTAGCCCACTTCCGGGTCCGCCCATTGAGGGCTGAACCCAAGACGGCCGACCACCTCTAGTCCCGCGCTGATTCGCTTCTCAACATACGGGTCCAGCCAGTCATAAGTGAAGTGGCCTTGAATCTGTTCGACCGAAACGCTGCCATCGGTCTCGTGCCATGGGAAGATGAGGACATCTTTGCGAAAACCCAGGTCGTTAATCAGACGGTGCCGGTTGGTCAGAATCTCGTGCAACTGCGAGTGGGCGAGCGGTTTTGATTCCGGCTCATAGACGACAAGCGGATGGGGCGGCTCGAGCCTGGCAGCGACGGTCTCGCCGGTTTTCATCTCTGCCAGGAAACGATAAGAACCCAGCGGCATGTTTTTGAACGACGATTCGACCAGTTCTTCACTTCCGGGGCCGGGCGCCGCGCTGCCTCTGGACAGGGGAATGACTTTTCCTGAGATGTCCGTCATGGACGCTGAATATGAAAATGTCTCAGGCTTACCCCACAGCCAACCGTTAGAGAGCGCCAGGCGCACTGCGTCGTTTCGGTAGAGCAGCCCCGTGGGCTTTTCGATGACCAGGCGCATGCGAATGGCCTTGGCCTTCTCGATCTGAGTGAAAACTTCGAGGTCGTCGAGCATCACGCTTTGGCCCTCCCCGCAGACGACCTCGATGCTCTCGAAGGTGAGCGGATAGTCGACGACGCCGTTTGCCTCACCGGAAGTTTTCGCTTTCGCCTTCGGTCTGCCGTAACCGGGGGAGGGGAATTGGATGTGCTGCCACGAACCCGCCTCGAGCTTCAGGGGGCCGATTTTCCAGCGGTCGAACTGAATCCCCTGCCGGTACTCGGTACCCGGGTCCCTGAAATTGAAGGAGAGCTCCGCATCAGCGGCTGACTTCGCCCAGATGCCGAAACGAACCGGCCGGCCGGGCGCTGCCAGGTTGAAGGGCAGAACGTGATTTACTGCCGGTTGAGGTTCCTTGTCTCCTTCTTTTTCCTTGAGTACCCATTTCGCCTTATTTGCAGGCCGGACAATTAGTCCCTGCCTGCCGCTGTGTCTGGCGGCGGAGGAGTTCTCCACAGTTCCGCCGGGCCTGGCATGGCGGAACTGTTCGAAGTCTTCCATGACCAGTCGAGCGTTTGGATAACCGAACGCGGACTCAATCGTTCCTTTGGCCTTTCCTCCGGTCTCCTGCCATCGGCCTCGATAGAAGAAAGGACCCTGCGATTTCTCCGTGGGCTGAATTGAAATTCTGATCGAGCCCGTCTGCTCGGGGCCGATCGCAATGGCCGGCTGTGAAGAGACGATCTGCCTGCCGTCATAATCGGTGACCTTCCCGGCGACCTCGATATTGCGCTTCGCACCATGAGCGGTCGCCTTGATCTCAATCGTCAGGGGATTGGCGGGGGCAGGAAGCAAAGGCTCTTGCCAGGTCCACTTCACTCGTTTCAAAGATCGTCCGTCAGGCGCGATGTCGACGCCGTTGAAATGGACAGGTACGGTTGGGTATTCGGCGGAGGCCGAGATGCTCACCTCGACTGGCGGCGGCGGTTCTTTTTCTTCGGCGTGGATTGCGGGAAGAAACAGAAACGTGACGAAGAGGCAGAGCTTTGAAAATGTGATCCGCGCATCACTCGGGGGGCGTGCAAGAATAAGCTGCACAGGTCGCTCCATCGTGGCACGGGCGTCTCGCCCATCAGGTGCGGACCTCCGCGGGCGAGACGCCCATGCCACGATCAGGTCGCGAGCCGAAGTTGACCAAACTGCTTTTGCCCGCTTCCTTACCCAAAGGGAGAGTGAGGAAGAATTGATGCGTAGTGAAGTCGGAATGAGGGCAGCCACGATACTTAGTGCAGAAAGCTGTAGAAGATGATGTTGATACCGATCTTATATGCGGCGTCTCTGGCGCCGGGGACCAGGTCCATGTTGTGCATGCCGGCGCCCAGCGGATTGGTGGGCGTCGGAGGGCTGGAAATCTCCCAGTGACAGCCGAAGTCCTGCGGCGTGTAGAGCACGGATACGCTGCCGCCAATGAACAGCCCTGACCACGGATTGGCGTTCCGGATGACTCTCGGCACCCCGGATTCATGTATGGCCTTGGATCTGTATTTCTGCTGATAGACCATGCCGTAGACTGGATCGGAATACTCCATTGTCTTCCAGTCGAACTCGGGAAAGACGCGCTGAATCTCGCCTTCGAAGGCCGGCCCGAATGTCTGCCCGTAGAGGCAATCGTCCGCGTAAAGGAATCCTCCGTTCATGATGAAACGACGAAGTCCTTTGCTTTCGTGATCGTTGAGATTAAAGGCGTAGTGGGCAGTCATGTAGATAAACGGCCAGTCGGTCAGGCTGTCGCTTTCCAGTGTCAGTGGACTGCGAGGTACCAGTGCCTGGGAATCCATGCCAGTGAGCCGTTTGAACTGGTGAACGAGAGCCGGCACTGCGGTGGGGTCGCAATCCCAATCGGAGTTGAACTTCACCTCTCGCAGGACAAAACGCCGACGATTCCTGACGAAGACGTCCGGCACTTCGTCGTCCTCGCTTCCAACCGCTGATTCTTCCTTCGCGTATGCGTCAAGTTCCTCGGCCGTCATTCCAATGACGCCAGTGGAGGATTCGCTCTCGTCGCCTACACCAAGCAAAGCGCCCCAGTCTTCATCCTCTGCAGATGCCTGGAAGCAGAACATAAGCGGGACAACAGCCGGAAGTAATACTCTCATCACTCACCTCCTGAAAGACTTTCAAAATAACTCTGAATCACTTCCGATGCTTCCCCCTGGAAACTCTCTGTAACCGGGAGGGCCTGAAGAAGTTTTTCGGCGATTTTTGCCGTGGGCTCGGACTCCGGGGCCAATCGCGGGGGCGGGCGGCGGGACGCGAGGCTGGCCACCTTCAAGCTGTCATACCAATTGGCGGACCAGTCGTCGCGGTAAACAACATCGGCAAACATTTGCTCTTCCGTCACGATTGCCAAACGGAAAGTCGGGGTGCGCGCTTTATGGGGGCCGGATTCCGGCTCGAGATCGTAGGCGTCCTCGGCCTCGGCCCGGAAGACAAAACGATCGCCCACTTCCAGATTGAATTGCGACAACCGGGCCAGACCCATTCGGGGAATCTCGACTCTCGGGACGCCAAGGACAATCGGTTTACTGCCCTGCGATTTCTCACGACCGGTGTCGAGGTCCTCGATTCGATAGTGGAGGACGACCCTGGTGATGCCGTAATCGTCTCTACCCCGGATAGCCAGGTTGATGCCGTCAAGATTTCTTTCGAGGATGTGTGGCTCGCTGGCGCTGGAACGGTGCGGCAAACCGACAAAGTGGATCGAGGGCGCCACGTCCTTCGTGATCTCCAGGTTGTATCTGCGGCCAGCGTCCTCGTTCGCGTAACCGTATTCGTCTTTGAGAGCGAGTCGATAGGTCTCGCGGATCGACTGGCGCCGGTTCTTCAGCCATTTGGGGGAATCCACTCGAATGGCCCCCTGGGCGAACTGGCCGCCGACGCTGAACGACTCAGGCCCATCCAGAAAACCGGCCTCGAACGAGACCGATGCGAGCGGTTTGTTGGCTTCGATGGTGAGAAGAATAGACGAGCCGAAGAGCGCTTTAAGGTTGCCATCGCTTCTGGGCTGGACCATGGATGCCCGGCGGACGTACTCCGGCAGGTCGTACTCGACGCTCATTCTTACGATGCGGGGCCGTTCGGTGACGATGACTGTCTTACGTTCGCTTTCGATTCGGCCGGCGGAGCTGTAACACTCGAAAGTCTTCTGCGCCCCTTCGACGGTGAATTCGGCCTTGCCTTTTGAATCAACCACCAGGGGCTGCCGGCGCCAATCCGTTTCGCCCTCGTTCCTCACATAGACATCCATAGAGCTGTTAAGGAATCCTTCCTGCGCAATGCTGAGCTGGATGTCGCTGCCTTTCAGGAAAGCCGGTCGCTCGAGGTCCGCGATCGTGATCCGGGCACCAGCCATCTTCCTGGCGATGTCGCTCATCTCTGACCATGCGCTACCGAATCTTGCGAATGCAGACAGGACTCCGCTCGGGTCCGAGGCAATAAGGACGATCCAGATGGCTGCGGTGGCAAATGCTGCGAGCGCCTGTTGTTTTGCAGGGCTGCGATCGACTACATCGAGGAAGTCATCTCCTTCCGTTGTTTCGGCCGCGTGCCGCATCAGCCCTTCGAGGAGCGAACGGTCGAAAGGAGAGCGTTCCCTTGCCAGTTCGGGATAAAGCTCCAGCGCGCTTATGACCCTGGACTTCAGCTCGGGACGCTTGTCTTCCACGAGCATGGCCGAACGCTTGAGGCTGTATCGCTCTCGCACGGGACGCACGATATAACGCCAGCCGAGAACGGCGCAGGCAAGAATGAAAAACGGAACTACTGGTGCGCGCAGAGCGAGGGGGAGTCGAAGCAGGATCTCGAGCCCGACGGCCGCCAGCAGAGGGACACCAATCATCCAGATGTACCGTCCGGCGCCCTCGGCGAGCTGGCAGCGCCGATGAAGAGCGGCCACCGCGGTAACCTTCCCTTCCAATGTCTGCCAGGCGTTTCGGTATTGTTCAGCCATCAGGCGAGCCCCCTGCGTTTTCGCAGCAGCCATTCGAGGCTGAGGCAAATGACCAACAACAGAACCAGGCCGGGCGATTGCCAGAGCTGGACGGTGATCTCCACCACTCTCGAGTTGCTTCCGGATTCCGGCGTTGGGATCTTCAGCTTGTTCTGTTCCCAAATCGGCACAACGCTTCCGCCGGTAGCTTCGGCGAGGTCCCGCAGTGACTGCTCATCCGGTCTGACGGAGAGGAGCTCCTTCCTCGATGGTGTCACGAAGAATTCCAATGCCTTTTCTTCCTCGGACCCTTCAGGGAGACGAATCGACACAACAGCCTTATGCATTCCCGAGGTGTCCGGATGAAATCCCATGGCAAAACGGCCGGGCCTGACCGGGTCGCCTTTGACGTGCGAAACAATGCCCGTCTGATTGGGCCTTTCCATGGAGAAAACCACCTTGGCTTCCGAGACCGCATCCCCTGCAGCGTCGCGGAGGATAGTTGAAAGAGCGACCGGCTCGCCGACCTCGCAGACTGGTGTTTCAAGGATCAGAGAGTTGCCCCTGGATGAGCGCGGGTCGCCGCTGAGCCAGCGGACGCATAAACCCCAGAACCGGCGGTGATAGTCTGTTTCTGATTTGCGGGCGAGTGCCCAGTGCCAGGTGCCGTCGAGGGCGGAGGAAAACACCCGGCCTTTGCCGCACCTCCAGACCGCGCTCACCGGCCTGGGCCCGAAGGAAGTGCTAAGAGTTGGGTGGACGAGCAGCGCGGTCGCTCCCGATTTCGTTCTTCTGATCGCATTGCCTCCTTCGACCCAGGGCAGTTTGCTCCACGCCATTTCGTTTTTCGCGGGATCGTGATCGAGCCGCATGATCGGATGCATGATGCCCTGCGGCGTAAGCTGGACGTTGAAGCGGTTTATCAGATGTTTCTTCTTTTCACGCTCGACGCGGAATGGGAGCAGACGGGCCAGAGGAGTACCGTCAAAATTTCCCGCGCCGTAAACAGCAAGACCGCCCATGGTCGCCAACCCGCCGGCCCGCCGCCGAACGAACTCTTCGATCAGCGCAAACCTGCCGGCCTGCTCAAATATCTTCCTCTCCAGGTCCCCCAGAATGATGGCGTCGAAATACGTCAGCTCTTCGATCGAATCGGGGAAGCCGCGCTTCGGATTTCGCAGGACAGGCTTACCGTTCGGTCGCGAGTTGTTTCCCTGGAAGAACCATTCGTCCGGGGGCAGACGCACAAGACCATGGAATTCAACTGCCGGGTCCGCGGAAAGCGCGCGCTTGATATAGCGATACTCCCAGCTCGGCTGCCCTTCGACGAAAAGAACCTTCATCTTCTCCGGCCGAACATCGAGGTGGAAGCGCAGAGCGTTGTTGAGCGGAGTAATCTCGCCCTCGATGCCCTCGAGCCTTAACTCATAGTGCTGAAGGCCGGAATGCTCTGCCGTGAACTCGATCCGTGCCGGCACCGACGAGGAGTCCCCTTCGAGCGTTACCGGGACGGAAGCGACTTCTTTCTCCGTTTTGCCACGCAGGTGAAACAGTTTGAGAAGTGTTTCGCTTTCAAGCCCCGTGATTCTTATGTCTGCCGTGATGGGTACCGGGTCCCGGTGATAGACAAAGGGAGGAATGCTCGCGCTTCTGATCCACGCATCTTTGATTCCAGAACCATCACCGAATGAAAGAGCGCTGACCGGAACACCAACCTGAGCAGCGGCATCGGAAAGAGAAGACCGGCCCACCTGGATGCCATCAGAGATGAGAAGGATGTGGTCTGGAGGATTGCGTCTCTGGGGAGCGGACGCACCGCGAATCACAGCTTCCGCCAGATTCTGAGAATGCTGCGGTAGCCCCGTTTGGCCGAGGGCGTTGGAAGTGCTCTTCGACGGCGTATTGAAAGTGCGCCGCAGGTGTCTGAGGTGCGTGGATTCCAAAACGTAATTCAAGACGGCCTCGCCCCTTGTCCTTTCGCCATGCTTCACGTGCATGCTCGTGGAATCATCCATGATGACCAGCAGCTCCGGTCTGCTCTTCACCAGCAAGTGAATTCTGCAGGCAGCACCTGCGGCGATCAGCACAAGGCAGATTACCGATACAAAACGAAGCACGCCAAGACCGGCTCGGGCCCGTGCGGTCAGGCTCTCAGTCGTCCTGGCATAGCACAGCATCGCCAGGATCAAGCCGGCGGCGGCACCTGTGATCAGAATCGCATAGCCGCCCTGGGCAAAAGACCAGACCACGCGTTCCACCGTGGTAGAGGAACTGGTCCATTCACCTTCGAGCAGCAGGATTAATCGGGCAATCAGAGACATCTTCTATTGCTCCGCATCACTCGGCACACGCCAGGCGACAAGGCTCTCCACGAACAGCATCAGCAGCGCGGCCAGCGCGAACAGACGCCAGAGGTCGCGGCCCCGTCGCAGATCCGCGAGATGGAATCCATCCTTAAGGGATGCGACATTCATCTCGCCGTTCGTGAACTTCGATTTCAGATCATCGGAGGAGGCCGCGGTCAGATCACTTTCCGAGGTATGGTGATTCATGGAAGCGGAAATGATGTTCGCGCCCAACCCCGGCCGGGTGAGTTTTGCGCCGGCTGCAGTAGGCTGAACCGACAGAAGGTAGTGGCCAGTTCGAGCCGTTGCGGGAAGGTGGAGCGACCTGCCGGCGAGCAGCCAGGGGAGAGGCTCGTGCACGAGAGACGCTTTGGTGATTGACATGCGAAAAGCTCCCTGCGCGCCACCCGCCATCTCCGCCGGGATCGTGCGAGCCATTCGATGGCCAACATCTCGTTGAAGCGCCATCGCAGGCTGACGATTACTGTCGGCGAGATGGCTGACCAGGCTCCGTGCCAGCAGGACGAATGCAGGCCGGAGGGGCCAGTCGCTTTCGGATGAGTGGCCGCTGGCCGCGGCGAGAATCACTCGTCCCTTACCCAGCGAAGACTCCACCAGGGCTGGCATTCCGCTCGAGAGATATGCGAGGGTCGCGGCCCCCTCAATGGGTTCCATTGAAATCCATTGATTCGAGCTGAGGCCGCTCATCGCGCTGAAGTTCCCTTCCAGCTCATGAAGAGCGGCCGCTTCCTCGACAAATGTTTTTACGAAGGCGAATTCCTTCTCTCTGACTTCCTGCACGCGGGCAGGAAGAAAAGTCCAACCATTGTATTCTTCGGAACTGGCAGCATGGCCGGGGAAGACGAGCACGCCACCGCCGTCCTCGATAAACGTTCTCAGCCTCTTCCTCGCCTTTCCTTCAAGTTTCTCGACCGAAGTAAGAATCACCACGCTGTATGGAAAGAGCTCTTTGTCTCCAAGCTCATCGGAAGAACACTCGTTGACTTCCGCGAAGAGCTTCGCCGTTGCGGTCCGCGGAGAGAGGGCGTTGGCCACAAAGAAACCGGACCGCTCTCTCAGGCTCGCGCCGGAAAAACCGTTGACACAGAGCACGGTCATCGGCGGACGCACTGGAATCTGAAAGTGCCTGGAGTCGTCGTAGGCAAATGCGTCACCAGAGCTTTCCAGCGAAATCGTACAGAAGACAGTGCGGCCCCGAGACATCGCAGTGATTGTGAAGGGAACTGCCTCGGTACCGCCGGAAATGATCGAGGGTACGTTGACCTGTGATGGCTGCTTCTGTCCGGCAGTCTGAACATTCAAAAGCGTGGAAGGCGAGGAAGGCTCTGGTCCGTAATTGTGGATAAGGGCAGTGCAGGTGGCCCGTTCCCCGAAACGCACTTCTCTCTGTGGCACGATGCAGTCTTTGATTGCCAGGTTGCCCCTTTCTCGACCTTCGCCGGCCAATCCGAAAACCGTCAGCCGCGCCCCTTTCAGATCGATGCCCGGTCTGCGAGCCCAGTCGGTCTTCTGCATATCAGTAAAAATGACAATCGAACGGTCACCGTCCTTTGATCTTTCAAGGAGCGATCTTGCTCTAGCCGCGGCCGTCGAAACATCCCCGTGCTGCTGTGAAAGGCTCGCTGTCTCGACCAGCCGGACAAGAGCAGCGTGATCGTCTGAGAGGACGGCCCGTTCGGTCATTCCGATCCCTTCGATGGCCAGGGAGGCCCCATCGGGGATGTCGACCAGAGAGGCTTTGACTTCATCGGGATTGCGTGAAAGCGGCACCTTTGCCGCAGCGAATCCGTTTTCAGTTTCCAGCAACAGACCCGTCGGCTGCCCCTGGCGAAGTTCCAGACGTTCTTCGATGTGCTTGCGGTCTCTGGTGAAGGCGGGCGGCGCCTGTGACGTAAATAACACATCAGCGCGATCGCCAGGGGCCAGCTCCTTCAGTGCCGTCATCACTGCCTGCTTCGCCTCTTCAAAAAAGGTCCGTCCTTCCGTGCCCGATCGGCCCATGCTGGGGGAGTTGTCGAGAACGATGGCCAGAGACATTCGCTTTTCCCCCACACCCAGGCCGAAAGGACGTGCGACCGCCAATGCGAGGAGCGCAAGGAGCGCGAGCCTCAATAGCAAAAGCAGCCGGTCGACGAATCGGCGTTGAATGACATTGTGCTTGATCGTCTTGTCGAAAAAGCGCAGCGTGGTGAAGGCCCGTTCGGGATAGCGCTGCCGCTGAATCAGGTGCAGAACGATTGGAACGCCGAGGGCAAGCAATCCCCATAGAAAAAGCGGATTGAGAATACTCAACGGGACCTCCGCGCGCGGAATCGCAGGTATTCGGTCAGTGCGCTTTCAATAGTGGCAGAGGTCCGAAGCAGCATGTAATCGATATCCGTCTGCTGGCAGCCGGATTTGAGTGAATCGCAAAACGACGAGATTCGATTGCGGTACTCACCCCGGAAGGTCGCTGGATCGACGGCCACTCGGCGCCCGCTTTCGAGATCGCGAAAATTCGAGAGCTCCTCGAATGGCAAATCAAGCTCGCTGTCGTCGAGCACATGGAAGACGACCACGTCATGTTTCTTGTGCTGGAAATGTCGCAGGGCATTGATGATTTCGCCTTCGTCATCGAGGAGGTCGCTGATAAGGATGACCATACTTCTGGCCTTCATCGTTTCAGCCAGGTGATGGCAGACCTGCGGGACGTCGGTGGCAGGGCCGGGCTGGACGGATTCCAGAACCCGCAATATGGATCGCATGTGCGTGCGCGCGCCACGGGGCGGGATGTAGTCTTTGATCTCGCTGTCGAACGTCACCAGCCCCGCCATGTCGTTCTGATGAATGACCAGATAGACCAGGCTGGCCGCCAGGTAGGAAGCGTACTGCAGCTTGGTCATCCGTCCCTCGCCGTAGTCCATGGATTTGGAAGTGTCGAGAATGACCTGTGCTTTGAGTTGGCTCTCCATCTCGAAGCGCTTGATGTAGTAATTGTCTTTGCGCGCCCAGACTCGCCAGTCAACGTTACGGACATCGTCGCCCGGGACATATTCACGATGGTCGACGAACTCGACGCTGTATCCGAAGAAAGGGCTCTTGTGGTAACCGACGAACAGCCCTTCCACGAGCCGCCTGGCCAACAGCTCTATGTTCGGGAGCTGCTGGAGTATGTCCGGGTCGAGGTAGTGGGAATCGCCTGCAGGCATCTAAGAGATGGTTGATGGTTAATGGTTGATGCTGGATGCTGGATTTCCAGTTCTCAGCATGCGATTGTTGATTTGAAACCGGTGTTACGAGCGGATCGGGATAGCGAGTAACCAGTATCCTGTTGGCCAGACTCACTCTTTCGGTTCGGGGACGGCCTGGACGAGGTCGTTAACGATGCGGACGGTATCGATACCCTCAGCTTCTGCAGCGAAACTCGGAACAACTCGATGGCGAAGGACGCTGACCGCGCTGGCGCGAATATCATCGGTAGATACGTAGTAGCGACCGTTGAGGATGGCTTTGGCCTTGCCGCCGATGATGAGGTATTGAATCGCTCGCGGCCCCGCTCCCCATTGCAGCCACTTC
>JASLXP010000633.1 GCA_030740295.1 Planctomycetota bacterium | reverse complement strand
AGCGCGACAGGCCTGAATGGGAGGCCGGTCACGACTTCGAGCATCCTCCGCAGAAGGTTTCGGAATGGACCCGCCCGGACATCTCTTACATGAATCTTGTTGCAAACGCCTGTTTCGAGTTCGGCTCTCTGGAAGGCTGGCGGGCAACTGGCGAAGGCAAGGCAGAGCTGGTCAAGGGCAATGGCTGGGGCAACGGTTGGGGTTCGGAAAAGTCCGCCAAAACGGGTACCTCGAAGTTCGAATGTCGGCTCTCGGGCACGGCAGGAGTGGAACAGGCCATCCGCGGCCTGTCACCAGGAACGGCCTGCCGGCTTTCGGCTTGGGTGAGAGTTTCTGAAAATGAAACTCTCGAGCTGGGAATCAGGGATCCCGCAGGTAAGGGAGAGAGTCTGAAGATCGACAGCCGGGAATGGGATCGGCTGGTCATCGAATTCACGACCGGTCCTGAGCAGACGGAAGCGACGATCTTCTGCCGCAAGATATCAAAGGGTGACGGGCACGCCTGGTGTGACAATTTCGGCCTGACAGAGTGATACTCTCAGTGAACATGGATTCATGAAAGATGTAAAGCATCATCGACCGCAGTTGTGCCTGACAATCTCTCTTCTCCTTTGTCTGGCGGTCCGGGCCGAGCAATCTGCGAGCATGCCGGCGATGAAGGTAGCGCCGAAGGTCGATGGAATAGTCGATTCCAAAGAGTGGCGCGGGGCAGCCGGCTTCTGCGGTTTGCAGCGAGGCGGAAGTCTCGAGGCGCGGCACGCGTGGGTGCTGGTGGGTTATGACTCGAAGAACATCTACCTGGCCTTCCGCTCTGAACTGCCACCGGACAGGAAGCTGGTCACGAAGGTGAAACGTCGAGGCGGGCACGTTGTCGGCGACGATTCACTCGAGGTCTGGATTGTCCCACCGAAGGCGGGACGACCTGACGGGCCGCGCGGCCAAGGCTACTTTCAGTTGATTGTAAATTCGGCCGGCACGATCTTCGACCGCCACTATGAGCCCGGCTATGGCCAGGCCCCGCAGGCTTGGAACGTCCATATGCAGTCGGCCAATCGCATGACCGATGACGGTTTCTGGGAAGCGGAAATCGCCATCCCCCTTTCCGATTTTGGGATCGAGAAATTGCTGCTGCCTTCGGAGTGGCGGTTCCTTGCCGTCCGCAATTTCAAGAATCCGTGGGTGCAGGCGAATCTCACGGGCAGCAGTGTTTTCAGTAACGTGAAAGCGATGATGCCTCTGCGCTTCGCCGGGAACGCTCCTGCCGTTCAAGTGCAATCCATGGGCAACCTGCTGGCGGGAAAGCCTGACTTAGCAATTGGAATCCAGAATCCGGGAAACAAGAAAGCCGAACTGAGCCTCCACCTGAAAGTGCAGAAGGGTAAAGAGACCGTCATCGAGCGGGAAGAACAGATAGACCTTGCTCCTGATTCTTTCAGGGAATTCAAAGTGGCCGGCGAGTTTGTTCCGGAGGAAAAGAACCTGTTTTCCCTGTCGGTGACAGACAGAGCAGGAGAGCGGACCTTCTATCAGCGTGAATTCAGTTTTGCACCAGCGCCGAAGCACAAATGGACGACGCCGGAATCGTTCCTCAGCTTCGTTGCGACTTTCGATGCACAGACGCTGCAGGCCGACCTGGCGAAAGGGAAGGGGAAGCCGCTGAAAGTCGAAGGTGAAGTCTCATACGTCGACGGCATCAAGGGCAAGGCTCTCCTGCTGCCAAAGGGCGCGAGCGTCAGCTATGACAGCCAGGAGAACCTGCCCGTGCCTGGCGCTGTGACGTTCTGGGTGCAGCCGCGCCGGGATCGGATCCGCGACACAAAGCGAAACCTCAATACTTTCACCTCATTTTTCTGGACCCGTTACAAGCAGACGGGCTACCTCGGCATCCAGGACAGCGTGAACTATCAGCTCAATCTGTGGCTGCATTATTTTCCGGGGACAAAGAACTGGAATGTCTCCACACCTTTTCACTGGGAGAAGGATCGCTGGTATCACATGTGTGCAAACCTGCATGGCAAACGGGTGGAGCTGTTTCTCGATGGCGACCGGGTCGCTTCGGCGGTTCTGGAACGTGCCCTGAAACAGGAAGAACTTTCACCGTTCGTCCTCGGGCCCCATGGGCCTTATGCGTACGATGATCTGCGGATTTTCAGCCGCGCTCTGAGTGTCAGCGAGGTCCGGCAACTGGCGATGGGTGAAGAGAAGCTGGATGGTCGGATCGCTTACTTCCCTTCATTGAAATCACTCGTCATCGAAGCTGTTGCCGATCCGGAGGAACAGGGTGACCTGGCGACTTCACTCGTGGTCAAAGATGGTAATGAAAAGAAGGAGCTGCTCCGCAAGTCCATCGCGGCCGAGGACTGGGAACACACACCCGCGGGGACACGCCGCATCCGAAGAATCATCAAACTGCCTGAGCTGAAGGAGGGCCTTTACAAAACATGGCTCGAGGCTGCGCAGGGCCAGAAAGGTGTTACAGGGCGCTCCCTCGTGCGATCGTTTCGGATCAAGCAATACCCGTGGGAGAACAATACCCTCGGCAAAAGTGACCTGATCATTTCGCCGTTCACGCCGCTCGAAGTTTCAGGGACAACTGTGAAAAGCGTGCTGCGTGAGCATGGCCTCGGCCCGCTCGGCCTGTGGCGCCAGGTGAAGAGTCTCGACAGGAAGATCCTTGCCCGGCCCATCGCTCTACATGCCGAGGCCGGTGGGAAAAGGATCGACTGGCAGCATGAGGAAGCTCGTTTCAACGAAACCAAACCGCATCTGGTTACTTTCCAGGCAAGCTCCACATGCGCCTGGATGGATATCCATTCCACCGGGGTTTTCGATTACGACGGCCTGATGAAAGTGACGCTGAGCATAAAACCCAGGAAGGCCGAAGCCATCGATTCAATGTGGCTGGAGATCCCGGTCAGGGCGAGCATCGCCAGTCTCTTCCACGCTTCAGGCGAACACATCCGAGCGAATCCTGCTGGCGACATACCCAAAGGGGAAGGCGTGGTCTGGAACAGCCGTAGTATCCCGCAATCAAACATTGACAATTTCATTCCCTACATCTGGGTCGGCGGGCCCCAGCGTGGCATCTGCTGGGTCGCCGACTGGGACAAAGACTGGGTTCATTCTGAAACCAGGTCTGCCGTGCAACTCGTACGCGAAAAGGACGCGGTGGTTATCCGGCTGAATCTGATCAACGGCCCGGTCAAGCTCACCCGCCCACGCGAGATTCAATTCGCCCTGCAGGCGTCGCCCGTCAAACCGATGCCGAAGAATTATCAGAGCCGGGTTTATGATTTCGTGCATCCCGGTACCGGCAGGTATGCGCTTCTCTGGTCCGCGTCTTGGGGCGGACACTATGGCTGGTCTTCCCGCTACCCGCTCAATGAAGACTACACCCTCATCCGCAAGATCACCGAGACAACCAGGACCGGCAAGATCGACCAGGCTTACATCAAAGAGTGGGTGAAAACGGTGATGGAGCACACCGGCAAACTCATTCACAGACCCAGCGAAGAAACCGTTCGGCGGCACGTTCAGTTTTCTTTCAACCGCGCCAAGCCTCAATTCCAGCGGGAACCGCCCGGCAAGATGATGTGGTATTCGTGCGCGAGAGACTCGGCCAAGGGGCTTCCCGAATTCGAGGTCTACGGCGATGAGTGGGAGTATCGGGCGCGCATGGACTGCAGCCCTTCCTTCGTCGACTATGCGGTCTACTACGCCAACAAGATGATGGAAGCGGGCATGCAGGGCATCTACATCGACAACACTTTTTCCGCTTCGAAATTCAGTTGGCCTGTCGGCGACGCTTATATCGATGAAGAAACCCGCGAGATTCACCCCAACCTTGGTATTCTGTCTCGCACCCGCAACCTCGTTCGCCGCCTCGCTCACATGATGGCGGAGAAAGGCCGCGAGCCCTTCGTCTGGGTGCACATGACCAACGCCAACCTGATCCCCATGCTTTCCTTCGCCCAGGCCAACCTGGGCTGGGAGTGGAAATACAGCAGCCAGGATTACCAGGATAAATTCACCGCCGGCTACATGCGCGCCATGAATACCGGCCGCCAGACGGGCAATTTGTCCATCCTCCTCGGCGGAACAACCGGCATCAAGGACGAAGCCGAAAACATCCGCGTCACCCGTACCGGCCTCGCCATGGCGTTGCCGCACCAGACCTTTTTCTACGCCAGGGTCCACTCCCGTACAGCCATCAAGGTCCGCGACATCATTCGAGAGTTTCTCCAGGATAGGGAAGCAGAGGAGTGGCCTTACTGGTCAGACGATCCCGTCGTGAAGGCCCCCAACCAGTTGCCCGTGACGACC
>JASLXP010000632.1 GCA_030740295.1 Planctomycetota bacterium | reverse complement strand
TGCAGCATCTTGCTGATCACCATCTGTGCCTTCTGATTCTGGTAATCGTAGGCCACTCGCTGCTGGGCTTCCTGGTAGGACAGAGGACGACTCGGCGTGCGTTCGTGAACTTTGATGAGATGAAAGCCTTTCTCAGTTTTGACAGATGTCTTGCCTGCGTCACCCACTGGGATAGTGAAAACGGCCTGCACGAACTGGTCGGCCTTACCGATGCCAGGCACGAAGGCGGAGCCCTCGGTGATCGGCTGCTCAAGTTTGCCGCCTTTGTCTTTGGTCGTGGCATCTTGTGAATTCTCACGCGCCAACTCTGCGAAATCTCTACCGGCCTCGAGTTCTTTCGAGATTGCATTTGCCCTCGATTCATCCGCAATCTGGATGTGGCTGACGTCCGCCTTGCCTTTCTCTACATATTTCTGTCGGTTCGCTTCGAAGTAGTTTCTGACATCCGCGGGATCGACGGAGACCTTCGACTGTACCTCCTGCTGGATCATGACCTGAGCCAGGGACTGCTCCATGATCTCCTCCATCTGCTTGCGAAACTCTGGCTGGCGATCCAGGCCGAGCTTCTTCGCCTTGCGGGCGAGGAGCCGCTGGAAGATGTGCTGACGGAGGAATTCGATGAGGCGCGATCTGTCGGAGCGGTAGCTTTCGGCCAACTGCGGGTTCATCCGGGATATCTTCTGAAGCTCATCGAAGAGTTTTCCCAAGGTGATTTCTTCGTTGCCGATGCGTGCCACGACCACCCCCCGTGCTTCGGAGTCTTCCTTCTTGACGAGAGCCGTCCGCTGCTCTAGCTCGGACTGCGCATCAAAGCTCTTGCCCACCTTTTCGAGACAGGTGACGATTTTGCGATCCAGCTCGGCTTTGATGTCGGCGGAAACACCGGCGACCTCGGCCTGGTAAAAGGCAGAAAGCGCGGGTTCGTATTCGCCGATTTCGAAGTATTGCGAGCCCATGGTGTAGAGGATTGTGGCACGCTCGGAAAGAGGGAGGTCCGTGGCGATGAGGTAATCGGCGAAGGCGAGAGCTGCCTCTTTCTTGAGGCCCTTGGCCACGAGCGTCTGAGCGTATTTGCGCTGGTGATCGGGGGTCCAGTGAGTGGATGTTGGCGAGGGCCCACCGTGGCGTTCGATGCTTTTTGCAGGGGTGATAGTCCTCACAGCAAGTAGCATGACAACGAGCACCACAAACAAAGCAGTGATCAGGACAGTGAAGAAAGTGGTACGTTTGTCGAACAGCTTTCTTGTCTTGGTCTTGGCTGGGATGTCCGGGTAGTTGAAGTCTTTGTCTTCCGCCATAGGGCAGATCCTTTCATCTGAATCGGTTCACAGGCTGGCAGATTCTTTCGTAAAAAGTCGAAGTCCCACTTGCTGCGTAGCTGCGGCGTCCCGCCGCAGAAGTTCGGCGGCGAGACGCCGCCGCTACCACAAGCTGACAGGCTGGTGCCAGCCTGTGAGCTCACATAAACTTAACGTGGCTCACAGGCTGGCAGATTCTCTCGTAAAAAGTCACGACCCAACGTTTTCCGGCCTGAAAGGCCAAAACATAATAGCCCAGGGCAACGCCCTGGGTGAGTGATTTATGCCCGAATTAGCCCTGAAAGGGCGTCACAGATTGTTGAGGCTCAGCATTCTGTGACGCCCCTTCAGGGCTGGGGCGCACATCTTCATCTGAACCCAGGGCGTTGCCCTGGGCTGATATGTTTGGCCCCTTCGGGGCGAAGAGTGTTCAGAATCGACTTTTTACGAAGGAGTCTGGCAGCAGCCTGTGGCTACGCTCTGCTCACGCTCTGAGTCTTTTTTCTCGCATTCGAAAGAATTTCATGATGATGTCGATGTATGGCCGGTCTGTGCGGATGTCGATGGTGTCGACTCCGATGGATCGGAAATAGTCGGTTCGTTCGTCGATGTGTTTTCTGTTAAGGATGCCGTAGCCCCGATTCGTGTTTTGGTCAGCGGCATCGATGAGGAGTCGCTCGCCTGTTTCGGCGTCCTCGAGCTCGAAAATTGTCGGCGGCCGAATCAGCCACCAGATGGCCTTGCCGATCGGGCCCATGATTTTGAGAATGGGCGGCGGCGGTTCCTGGTCGGGTAGCTCCACCTCTCTCGGGTCGGTGATCGTGATGGCGGTGATGTCGTGGCGACGATTCGCGATTCGGAGCGACTTTTCATAGTTTTCGGCAATGAAGTCTGAGACCAGGAATGAAACAGATCGCCGCGTTGTCACCTGGTTGAGATAGTCCAGGGCGAGCTTGATATCGGTGCGGCTGCGCTGTGGCTCGAAAGCGAGCAGTTCACGGATCACGCGCAGGACGTGACGTTTGCCTTTTTTGGGCGGCACAAACTTCTCGATGTGATCGGTGAAGATGATCAGGCCGACTTTGTCGTTGTTTTTTATGGCGCTGAAGGCGAGGACTGCGCAGATCTCAGCAGCGAGATCGCTCTTGGATCGATTGGTCGTTCCAAACTGGCCGGAGCTCGATGCATCGACGAGCAGCATCACGGTGAGCTCACGTTCTTCCGAAAAACGTTTTACGAAAGGTCGCCCGGCACGAGCTGTTACATTCCAATCGATGGAACGAATCTCGTCTCCGGGCTGGTATTCCCGCACTTCCTGGAACTCCATTCCCTGTCCCTTGAATACGCTGACGTATTCGCCTGCAAGCGCGTCGTTCACCAGATGCGCAGTGCGGATCTGGATCTGTTGGACCCGTTTGAGGATTTCTTTGGAGACTTCAGGCATCAAGGCACCTCCACATGGTCAAAAATACGCTGCACCAGATCATCACTTGTGAGCTCTTCGGCCTCTGCTTCGTAGGTGATGACGACGCGATGGCGCAGCACATCCAGACCTATGGATTTTACGTCCTGGGGGGTGACGTAGCCGCGGCCTTCCAGGAATGCATTGGCCTTTGAGGTGATTGCGAGAGCGATGGTGGCGCGGGGGGATGCGCCATATTCGATGAAGTCGCCAAGATCCAAACCGAACTCTTTGGGCTCTCTGGTCGCGAAGACAATGTCGACGATGTAGTCCTTGATCTTGTCGTCGATGTAAATGGAATCGACGACTTCGCGAGCGGCGACAATGTCCTCGGGGGTGATGACGGATTCGATGGGGGCAAGCTTTTGGGTGGTAGCCATGCGATCCATGATCTCGCGTTCCTCGGTTTTGGTCGGGTAGTCCACGTTGAGCTTGAGCATGAAACGGTCGACCTGGGCCTCTGGCAGCGGGTACGTGCCTTCCTGCTCGACAGGGTTCTGGGTGGCGAGGACGAGGAACGGCTCGTCAAGGCCAAAGGTCTCGTCGCCGATGGAGACCTGGCGTTCCTGCATGGCTTCGAGAAGGGCTGATTGCACCTTGGCAGGTGCGCGGTTGATTTCGTCCGCAAGGATAATGTTTGCGAAGATTGGGCCCTTCTTCACGGAGAATTCGCCGCTCCGCGGATTATAGATGAGTGTGCCGATAAGGTCGGCCGGCAGCAGGTCGGGTGTGAACTGCAGGCGCTGAAATTTTGTGTCAATGGCATCGGAGAGCGTCTTGACGGTCAGGGTCTTGGCCAGGCCAGGCACGCCTTCGATAAGAACGTGGCCGCGGGTAAGCAGACCGATAAGGAGCCGATCGACCATGTAGCGCTGGCCCACAATGACCTGTCCGATGGCTTCGTGGAGTTGCGTGATGAAGCTGCTTTGCTGTTTGACCTTTTCGCTGATTTCTTTGACTTGGGCGCCAACTGCCATGAGAGCTCCGTAATGAGTAATGAGTGATGAGTAATACGTAATACGTAATGCGTAATACGTAATCAGATATGTGGGAGGCTTATGTCTCTTTGAAGGATATTTCTTCTTCTGGATTTGTTTGTTGCGGGCGATTCAGCTCGAGGAGATCTTTTACGGATCGATGGGCTCGATCCAGATCCGTGGGTAAGGGTGGAGTTCCGCCGAAGCGGACGTTTTCGGCCAATTCAAGGACTTCCCGGATTCTCTTCGACAGGGTTGAGTCGATGTGTTTGTCGAGAGTTTCGGTGATGACGAAGTCGGAATCGGATTTGAGACTGTATTTTTGCTTTATGTACTCCTTGAGCAGGTCGCTGAGCTGGGCGAAAAAGTCTTTGAAGTCGCCCTTGATGCGGAGACTTCTGAGATCGTCGAGTCGTTCGAGGAATGGGGATTCGATGTCGGCCTGTTCATCTGACTTTGCGCTTCTTTTGTAGCGCCACACGGTGATGCCAAAGATGGCCAGCGCAAGCGCAGCTATGCCGCCGATGACAGCAAGTGTTGTGATGACGCTTCCGCTCAATTCGAGGGGACGGGAGGCGATGAGCTTGATGGGTGATTTGGGCGTCCAGGTTTCCCACTCGCCGGGCTTTGTGGTTGGGAGCTTGAACTGGACTTCGATCTTATCGAGCTCGAAGTCTCCCGCCTTGAGTGGGCGGAACAGGCTCTGGTAGGTGTAAGTGGATTTGGGCTTGCCGGCTGTAATTGAGAAATCAGAACTTGCCGGCTGGGCGTCGAGCCGTTCGATGTCCGCTGGCAAATCACATTTCATTTCGCCCATGAGGCACTGGGTCGCGTCGCCTTCCCAGGTAACGTTGATTACGATCTTGCAGGTCTGGCCGGCGCGGAGTTCGCTGACGCTTTGGTTGATTACAAACTGTGGGCCGGCATGGGCGGTGGTGAGGAGCAGCGGTACGAGTGCGAGGACTCGTACTCGCAGCACTCGTCTCGTCGTTCTGTATACAATGCAGATCTTACTCATTAGTCATTATGTTATCGTGTTGTCACTAGGGCGCGGGCAAGGTAATCGCCCCTGAGCAGCAACACTGCGACTTTTGATTTGGGCTTCACTTCTTTGAGGAGTCGGGCGAGGTGTTCTGCTTTATTGAGCCGGAGTCTG
>JASLXP010000631.1 GCA_030740295.1 Planctomycetota bacterium | reverse complement strand
TGTCCAGCTCGCCCGAGATCTGGTACTGGTTCAAGCTTTCGTAGAAATTCTCTGTTTCCTTGATGTACTCCCGGCATTGCACCATGCCCTTCAGCGCACGTGGATTGTCAGGCTCAAGTGCCAGGGCCTGCTTAAAAAATTCGATGGCCTGCTGATTGTGGCCGTGGGCGAGGGTGCGTTCCGCTTCGCTTAGCCTCTGGCTGACATCTTTGCTCAGCATCCGGGAGGGCAATTCATTGAGTTGGGAAATGACCTCCGGATGGTCCGGACTGATCTTCTGGCCCTCTTCCAGGAGCTGCTGCGCTTTTTCAAACTCTCCGGCCGCGTTTGCCTCGCTCGCCTTATCGAGAAGGACCCGAACTTTGCCGAGGATTTCCTGTGCTTTGGTTCGAATCTCGCGGGCCGGCTCGAACGTAGGGTCTATATCCAGCACTCTCTGAACGAACTCGAGCGCAAGAACATACTGGCTGTCGCCAAACAGTTTCCGTGCAGTGCGCAGGTTTTCCGATTCTTCTCTTGAAAGAAAGAGCCTTGACGCGCACTGTTTGCAGAATGAGCGCCCGTATGAAACAGCGGCATGGCAATCAGGGCATTGATTGAATTGCAGCGCGCCGCAGTAATCACAGAACTCATCTTCAGGATCGAGCGGGCAACGGCAGTCGGGATTGCGGCAGCAGGGATATTCGGTCGTCGCCTGCACTTCGGTAGGCTGATACGCGGGTACGAATGCCGGTGTCATGAACGACCCCGTGGCCATGGTGACTGTCGGCGGCAG
Source organism: Planctomycetota bacterium (assembly GCA_030740295.1). Next base: position 1,016 of record JASLXP010000631.1, on the reverse strand, counting down.
TGGTGGAGGTTTATCCATGTCATCAAGATCGTTGAGCACATCTCTGGCGGTGGGATGCCTCTCTTGAGGTTTTTTTGCCGTCATCTTTTTCATGATTTCCACCAGCCTCTCCGGAACCTCAGCCGTGATGTCTCTCGGGTCGGGGAATTCGGCAGAGCAGTGCTGAAAAACAAGCTCGAGGAAAGTCTTGCCTGGAAAAGGAATCTTGCCGGTCATCAGGTGATAGAGGACGCAGCCGATGGAATAGATATCGCAGGTAGCATCGACGTCTTTGGGATTCTCCGCCTGCTCAGGGGACATGTAATGCGGCGTGCCGAGGATCATGCCGGACAGGGTCTGCGTCACCTCACCGGTTTTGCGATCCAGAATGGCGCCGACTTTTGCCAGGCCAAAGTCACCAAGTTTGGCGACGATCTTTTCGTCGGATGTCTTTTTGAGAAAAATGTTGGACGGCTTGAGATCCCTGTGAAGGATTCCTAGCGCGTGCGCGGCCTCGAGCGCCTCGAGCATCTGGCGTGTGATCAAGACCGCGTTCTCGACTTTCAATCTCTTCTCGCGCTCCAGCATGGCATCCAGCGTTTCCCCTTCGACGTATTCCATCATCATGAATGGGAAGCCATCTTCTTCTCCGATATTCATGACTTTGACGACGTTCGGGTGGTCCAGTCTCGCGGAGGCTCGAGCTTCAGAACGCAGCCGCCGGACGAAATCCGGATTCTTTTTGGCAAAGGCTTCGGGGAGGAGCTTGATAGCCACATTGATGGCCAGGCCCTCGTGCTGGGCGAGATAGACCGTGCCCATGCCACCTTCACCGAGCTTGTGAAGAATCTGGGCGCCGCCGAACCATTTCCCGACCATCAGATCCGATGGATCTTCCTTATACTGGGCAATGACGGTGGCAACGCTGGTGGCGGGACCGTCATCGTCGTCCTCATCATCAAAATCTTCGAAACGGATCGCCTTGACCTCCGCCGAAGCGGGCGCAAGAAATATCACGCCACAGTACGGGCATTTGA
>JASLXP010000630.1 GCA_030740295.1 Planctomycetota bacterium | reverse complement strand
ATGCGCTGCACAAGAAAGACGAGAATGGCAAAGTGACGTCCGGCATCCCGGAGGAAGAATTTCAGACGCTCTTCGACGGCAAAACACTCAAAGGCTGGCAGGGCAGCCTCAACGGGTACTTCGCGGAGGATGGCATTCTTGTCTGCAAAGGAGGCCGGCTGTTTACGGAAAAGGAATACAGCGATTTTGTGTTTCGATTCGAGTTCAAACTGCCGCCGGGCGGGAACAACGGGCTGGGCATTCGAGCGACGTTGCAGGGCAACGCAGCTTACGCGGGGATGGAACTGCAGATACTTGAGAACACTGCGGAGAAGTACGCGAAACTGCATCCGTATCAATTCCACGGCTCGGTCTATGGTGTCGTCCCGGCCCGGCGTGGTTTTCTGAAAAAGCCTGGTGAATGGAACTCACAGGAGGTAATCGCCATGGGCCATCATGTAAAGGTCATTCTCAACGGCGAGGTGATTACGGATGTCTTCCTGGACAAAGTGCAGCCCATGGATGGAAAGGCCCACCCGGGCCTGAAGAACAGAAAGGGATACGTCGGCTTCCTCGGCCACGGCGATCGAATCGAATTCAGAAACATCCGGATCAGAGATTATGCAATGAGCCCGCCTATTCCGAAGGGCCCGCAGCACAATGTCGCGCCTCCCGGCTACACGGCCCTGTTCAACGGCAAGGATCTGAACGGCTGGAAGGGCCTTGTCGGCGACCCGAAAAAGCGTGCGGCAATGACGCCGGAACAACTGTCTGACGCGCAGAAAAAAGCCGACGAGATCATGCGCAAAGGCTGGAGCATCGAAGACGGCGTGCTGGTCTTCGGCGGCAAAGGCCAGAGCCTCTGCACCGCGAAAGATTATGCAGACTTCGATCTCTACGTGGACTGGAAGATCCACGAGAGCGGCGACAGCGGCATCTATTTGCGCGGCTCTCCCCAGGTTCAGATCTGGGATCCGAAACAGCACAAGAAGGGCTCCGGCGGCCTCTACAACAACAGCAAAAACCCGCGCCACCCGGCCCTGATCGCAGACAACCCCATCGGCGAATGGAACACCTTCTACATCCGCATGGTCGGCGAGAATGTCACCGTCTACCTGAACGGCAAGCTCGCAGTAGATGACGTGCCTCTCGAAAACTACTGGGATCGGAAAATCCCCATCTACCGCTCAAACCAGATCGAGCTCCAAAACCACGGGAACAAGCTTTATTTCAGGAACATCTATCTGCGGGAGCTCCCTCACTGAGCTCCTCATTCCGATTCCTTTTTTTTCATGTCCATCTTCAGCAGAGCCTCGGTCTACCTGGAGCTCATAAAGTTCCAACACACCATCTTCGCCCTGCCTTTTGCCATCCTGAGCGCGTTTCTGGCGGCTGGGGGCTTCCCGGGATATGCGAAGTTTGGTTGGATACTGCTGGCGATGGTCGGGGCGCGCAGCGCAGCCATGGCGTTCAACCGATTGATGGATGAAAGATACGACAGGGAGAACCCTCGCACAGCGAAGCGGCCACTGGCTACCGGATTGGTGAAGAGGGGCGAGGTGTGGGGATTCACCATCGTGAGCATCGCGGTGTTTGTGTGGGCCGCGTATTCACTGAATCCTCTTGCCTTCTATCTTTCGCCAGTCGCTATCGTGGTGATTCTGAGTTATTCGCTGGCCAAACGTTTCACAAGCCTGGCACATCTGTGGCTCGGGCTGGCGCTCGCTATCGCGCCGGTCGGCGCGTGGATCGCGGTCACTGGTGAATTTGCTGTTCCGCCTATCTGGCTGGCGTTGGCGGTCATGCTCTGGACAGCAGGTTTCGACATCATCTATTCCTGCATGGACCACGATTACGACGTCAAGGCTGGTCTCTTCTCCATCCCCGGCCGGTTTGGAATCCCCAAGGCGCTGAAGCTCTCCGCGGTCTTGCACTTTTTCACTTTGGGCGCGCTCGCGGCATTCCTCTGGTTTGCCCGACTGGGGATATTCTCGTGGGTCGGCCTCGCGCTGGTTGCCTGTCTGCTGGCCTACGAACACTGGCTCGTTCGGCCGGACGACCTCGGCCGGGTCAATACCGCTTTCTTCTACGTTAACGCCATCATCAGTTTTGGGATGATGTGTACCTCTTTGCTCGATATTTATCTTTAGCCTGCACACGAATCATGAAAACAACCTCCATCCGATACGGGAAACCCGGTTCGATAGAGATCATCGAATTAGATGTTGCTGACCCGGGCCCGGGAGAAATACAGGTACAAGGTGCTGCCTGCGGGATCTGCGCGTGGGACCTTTACACTTTCAAGAACGGCGCGGATGCCCCTTCTGCCGCTCCGCCGGGACACGAGGGCATGGGGTACGTCACCAAGATCGGCGCAGAAGTCACAGGATTCGAAGAAGGTGATCGCGTGGTCGGACGTGGCTTTGCCGGCGCCTACAACATGAATGCGAACGCCGTTCACCGAATCCCGTCTGATTCAGAGCTTGCGGACGAGCACTGGATCGTCGAGCCAGTCTCCTGCGTCGTAACCGGGCTCGATCATTGCAGGCTCAGGCCTGCCGACCGCGTTGCCGTGGTCGGCTGCGGCTACATGGGCCTCATGATTCTGCAGGGCTTGGCTCACTCGTTTGCCGAACAGGTGATCGCGGTAGACGTGAATCCGCAAAAGCTCAAACTCGCGGAGGACCTCGGCGCGACCGCATGTTTCAATCCCGCGGAATGTGAGAATGAGGACCTTGTTCAGGAACTGTCTGCACTTGATTTCGATGTGGTCATCGACGCATCCGGCGCGCAGGCGTGCCTTGACCTCTCCACAAAGATAGTCCGACGGGGCGGCCTGCTGAATCTGTTCGGATGGAATCATGGTGTGGCGCAATTCTCAGGCGATCTGTGGCATTTGAAAGGCATCACTGTTGTGAATTCCGCGCCCGGCTCAAAGCTCAGAGATACCTTTCCGCCCGCCATCCGGCTGCTTCACAAGGGCATCATCGATCTGAAGCCCCTGGTGACTCATGTGGTCACGCTGGATGAATACGAATCGCTTTTGAAGCAGGTCGTAAATGGCGACCAGAGCTACGTGAAAGGAGTGGTGAGATTGAATGCCGATTCAGAGTAACTGCTCAGCCCTCCACCGACCTCGCGAGATGGTTCGAGCAAAACATCAGAGATACAAGTTGCAGAGCTCGTTGGAGTAACGGCGTTAGCCGGGTGCGGGCAGCCGGAAGAACCCGGCTAAAGCCGTTACTCCAACACTCCACCGAGCATCACTTACGACATTGTATCTTCGGAGAGGGCCAGCCGTCAGCCACGTCCGAGGGTTTCATACCACAGATGGCAAGGCCATTCCGCGGGTTAAGACCGTTTTAGTCCGTGGGATGGCGGCCCTGAACTTCGCCAGATCAGATGCCTGAAAAAGAAACTTCGCTGCCTGTCATTATTCCTGAGGAGGTCGACTACGAATGCACGCAGTGCGGAAAGTGTTGTTCAGATCCGATGGAGATCCCGCTCAGAGGGGATGACATCGAACGCATCCGTTCGGTTAACTGGTCGGAACTGAAACCAGAGCTGACAGACCAACCGTTGATCGTGGCGCGAGAGTCGTCTTCCGATCTGCTGACACTGCAACGCGACGAAGATGGCAGGTGTGTCTTTCTGCTGGAAGACAATCGCTGCCTCATCCATGCCGAGCAAGGTCTCGAATTCAAGCCGCAGGCGTGCCAGCAGTTCCCTTATGTTTTTACGGATACTCCGACAGGAAAATTCGTGGGCATTTCATTTGCCACGCCGGGCATCGAATCCAGCAACAGCGAGCCACTTCGCCGCTACGAAGAGCGGTTGACCAGGCTGGCAGAGCAGCCTTACCACCACCGATTCATTCACGACAGAGTGACATTCGATTCCGGGCACGAGATTTCCTTTGAGGAGGCGCTTGCCCTGGAAACGGGCCTGCTCGATCTGCTTGAGCCTGGCTTCGACCTGGAAGACGACCTTGTTGCCGGAGGCGTTTATCTGGAGCAGTTCCAGCAGTTCCTGAGGGAAACCATCGGCGAGAAAGAAAGGCCCGCGATTGATTTCACCGAAGGCTGGCGACGCATCGGCTATCGGCGAATTCGTGAGACAGCCGGCAAATTCAAGCCATCACCGGTAGCGCAAAGATCGTTTCTGACGAACTTCGTCATGTCTGTTGAAGCCGCCTATTCTGGCTGCTCGAGCCTTGGTGGCATGTTTCGCGCTTTCAAGGCTCAAGTCGGCGCCTCTCTCAGAATCGGCAGCGTGCGATTGCAGGGCCTCGATGCCGTGTTGCCGTTTGATGCACATGCCTCGGTGAGCTTCGATTCATCTAACCGCAGGATCACCGATCCTGTTCGCCTCTATGTGAGGCACGTCGTCTTCCGCAAGCGTCTGATTCCCTTTTGCGGTATCAAGATGGGCTACATGCTTCTCTGCATTCATTTCGCGCTCATCCGTTGGTTCGCGCAGGCCAGGGCAGCCGGCCGAGGCAGCGAGGAAGTCGAGCCACAGGACGTTGCCGAAAGTATCGAAACAGTTGAACGGTACTACGTCATGGACGCTCGCTTCGACCAGGCATTTGAGGGCCGCGTTATTCAGTCACTGTTGAATAAAGCTGCAAAGCAAAAGCTGTTTCTCGGAACGATTGTGCGCAGCGGAACCAAGGATCACGAATGAAGATAACCAGCCTCAAAGCAACTCAGCCGGAGACTCCCGAAGCCCCCCAGGACTGGCGAACGTGGTTCGGTCAGATTGCGGTCACTGTGAAAACAGATGAAGGGCTGACCGGCATCGGCATCGGCGGAGGGGGTGTTTCCGGCATACACGTCATCGAAACAGAATTGCGCGCGCTCCTGCTCGGCCGAGACCCATTCCACATCGAACAACTGTGGGACGAGATGTATCGCGCGACGCTGCCCTACGGGCGAAAGGGCCTGGCGATCATGGCGATCAGCGGAGTCGATCTTGCGCTGTGGGATCTGAAGGCCAAGGCAGCGGGGCAATCCGTCGCTGGACTGCTCGGCTGCAAAAGCCACCGCCCTATTCCGACTTATCGGACGGTCATCAAGGATCTGGATGAAGCACTGAAAGAAGGCCATGCCGCGTTCAAGCTTCATCTTGGCAAGTTCGATCCCAACGCGTCCCCACAGAAAATGGTCGACTTCGTAAAGGAGGCGAGAGACAAGGTCGGCCCGGATACAAAATTGATGGTCGATGCATTCATGAACTGGGACGTGGATACCGCGCTTCGGGTCTCCGAATGGATTCACCCATACGATATCGAATGGTTGGAAGAACCACTGCCTTCAGACGACTGGGCTGGCTACGCGAAACTCCGCGACCAGTGCCCAATCCCAATTGCTGGAGGCGAGCACGAGTACACCTCGGCCGCATTTAAAGAGATCATCGACCAGCGCCTCCACCAGGTGGTGCAGCCGGACATCTGCTGGTGCGGCGGCCTGACGGAGGTGCTCCGCATTTACGAACTGGTAAAAGGAACGGACATTCGCATCTGCCAGCATCGAGGTTCAGAGGTGTGGGGACTCCACGCAATTGCCGCGGAAGAGGAGCACCCGCTGGCAGAGTCAGGGCGGCCCTGGATGCATTTCGTCAAAGGACAGCCTGCAATCAGTAACGGCTTAATCTGTCTGCCCGAAAAGCCCGGGTTTGGGGTCTGGTTTGATGAGTAGTGCGTAATACGTAATGAGTAATGAGTAATGAGTAAGTGCGGGCTTTCACATCCGGTTTAGTTTCGTGGCCGGATCGGGCGCTCAATTTCGACAGCGACTGATGAGGATATGAGACTTACTCATTACTCATTACTCATTACTCATCACTCTTCACTCGATATTTCTCCGGCATCTCGTTGTTGAATTGTTCAACCGTCATCCCAGGCAACCCTCGCCTGAACCACACGTGACCTGTGCCAATCAGGCCGGCAATCGGAATACGCAGGACAATGAAGGCGATGAAGATTGCCCGGCAGATCTTGCGTCGATTGTTCCAGTACCTCTCAATGAGAAAAGCAACGGGCACACACGCCGCAGGTAAGCCGATGACCATGTGCCAGCTCTGCATCGTCACAGGTGAAAGGCAGGAAGCAACAAACATGGAGATGAGCATGACCAGGCAATACCACGCCAGCCACTTCATCCCTCCGTCCCCAGACTCCTTGCCCTCTGCCTCTCTGTGCTCTTTCCTGAAAAACTGGTGGAAATAGAGGAATGACGCCAGAAAGCCCAATCCAATCGATGCCAGCGCCATCCAATTCAAGACACGTGCAATCAGACTGATCGCACTGTTTGCCGATGTTCGGTCTGCCCAGGCGTCTGAGAAAAAGATGGTCTTGGTCAAAACCCGGCCAACATCCATCGAGCTGAACCTGGCCCAATAAACGAGGGTTTTCAGGGGCGGATACATTTTGACCAGACTGCGCCCGATGTATGAGTGTTTGGGTGCCACGCCAGTGGTCGCGCCAGCTTTCGCCTCCAAAGCCATCGGGATCAGCGTAAGGCCGCCAATCAGCAAGCCGATCACAACCGCAACATAGTGAACTTTGATGAGCTTCTTGGCGAAGAGGAAAAAGGACGCCAGCCACAGAATCAGAAACTGCCCGTGCACCTGGGGGGTAACCGCTCCCAGCACCCCAAGCATCAGCGAGGGTAACAGCGAAGGCCGGGTCGACAGCTTGAAGCACGCCCAGAGATGAACAGCGCTGAAGAAATAGAAGTACGAAGGCTCCCACATGATCGACCCGTGATAGAGCCGCCAGGGCGACAGCCAGTAAAGGGACATGAACGCCACCATAAATCTCAGCCCCATCGTCTTGAACATCACTTCAGCCAGAAAGAGCAGCGAGAGAATATGCAGCAGGCTGATGACGACGATGGGAGCTTTGTAGTGTGGTACAACAATCAACGGAGCGCCCAGAAGTATCTGGAGCATGCCACCTGGGATTCTGCCGCCACCGGACATCTTTTTGGAGGTCGGCTTGAGAGTCCGTTCTTCCGCAAAACGGATCCCAACCCTCATCAGCCCGACCTGGTCTCCGCCCACCCAGACTCTGGAAAACAGAAACGCCTGCAGTGCAAGCCCGAGCACCATGACTGCTATAAGCACATGGCACATTTTCTTGTCCTTGCCCAGAGCGTCTCGGATTTCTTTAAGACCCATGGGCGCTCCGCGGCAAGAAGACGGTTGGTTCGAAGACCCGCATCACTTCCTCGTGAAGAGTGCAAAGTACTTCTGCTCCGCCCTCCGCAAGACGGGCAGTTCGGCCGGCCATCCGTTCACCCATCGCAGGCCATCCGTCGGGTGGCTGATGTGCGCTAGAAACCGATCCGCATCCAGCGCTTCACCCAGTGTTGCGATGTCTGCCGCTTTGGGATCATCCAGGTCCGCAAATATACGGACCTCCGTCTCATCAACACTATTCAGAGAAATATCTGCGGCCCCCGGACTGAACGCGACAGTCGTCCTGAATCGGCTCGGCCATTGTGAAAGGCACTTCAACGCGAGCGTTCCACCGCTTCCGAAACCAAGAAGATGAAGATTTTCCCCGGCCGCCCCTGAGCCCGAATTCGCCAGCTCATCCAGCAAGCGTTCCACTTCAGAAACGTCATCAGACTGGACTGCGCAGACATGGAGCCCGCGTCTGCTGAGACGTTCGGCTTCCTGCACGACCGATGTCCATTGGACGTCATTCGGAGCGAAGAGCAGCAGGAAAGGTAATCCATCGGACAACTGATTGCAGGCCCGAACGTGCTTGACTGGAGCGTCCGATTCTTCGACGAAGAACTCCGGTTCAGGCGCCGGCGACCCCGGAGGATGTTGACGCATCCTTTGTTGAAAGCCCAGCCCGAATTCGGGCGGCGACATCAGGAACGGGCCATCCTCGTGCCTGGCCTCCAGAAAGAAACACATCTGTTGGAGGTCTTCGGCGGACACCTCCAGTTCGCCGATGTAATACTCCTTGAAAGTCTCGTAAATCTTCCGCAATTCGAGTCTCTTGTAGAAGTACGCTCCGTCATTCGAGTACATCAGGTGAACGTATTCGAGGGGCCAAGAAGTATCAGGCGTGGCGCGAAAGATCAGTTTGCCATTCTCATATAGCCAGGAGAGCAGCGGTGTCGCAGGCATCGCAGCCTTTTCGTGCAAGTGACAATCGATGGCCGACTGCATGGCCGCGTTCATTCTGCGATTCGCTTCTTCCCGATTGTCATACGTGTCGACCTCGGGCCGGTCGGCTCCGAACAGGCCATGATCCCAATCCGGCACGAGACAGAGGCTCATACCGCCGGGCACTGCATCCCAGAAAGTCTTCACCGTGTAGATCGGAAAGTATTCGTCCTGCGCACCGAGAATCAGCATCACCTTCCCGTGTTGTGCCCGACCGAAATGAATAGGATCGCCGTGGATGGAGAAAGCACGAAATCTCGGCGGAATGCCCTGTGAGCCGTCCTCGTGCTGATAGAGATGATTCGCCCACCCGTCATGGTCGAACGCGGTCAGGATATCCCCACAGGTCGCCCGGGGCACCGCCAGCGCGATGCGCGAGTCAACACCGTTCGCGATGAGCGTCATCGTGCCTCCTCGTGAGCTTCCGGTCAGTCCGATGCGGTCAGCCCTTACTTCCGGCAACTGCTGCAGATAAGTAATCGCTCTCAGACTGTTGGTGACATACTGAATCATCCAGCCGTCACGCATGTCTTCGGACAGATCCAGCCATGCCTGGTTGTAGCTGTCAGGCGGGCCGTTCGAATCGCCCGTACCGACGCGGTCGATGGCCATGGTGACGACATTGTGCTGGCGACTGAACGCATCCGCGGCGTCCATCTCACCCGACCCGAGAACCATGGCCGGCAGCGGCACATCGGATTCAGGGATGGCCACGTGCGCGGCGATGCGGACCTTCTCTCCCCTGAATTCATGTGAGGTATAAATGAGCTCGCGACGGAGGACCTTGTCGTCTTCGTACTCGGCGGTTTCCTCAGATCGAATCCTCACCTCCAGATCCGCTTCGCAGATTTCATCAAGGGGGAAGAGATCGTGAGGAACTATGGAAGAGGGATCGTACTTAAAGAATGTGGTGGGCATGAGAGACCTGTGTGCCGATTAAACTCACTATGTGCGCGTCCATTCTATTCATCCATCGGTCGCGACACCTAACAGGTTTCGGCACATTCCGTGAAACGAGACTTCCTGGCTCTGGCGGGCATAATGATGACTCTTTCAATGATCAGCGGAAGAAATCCGAATCGACCTCCGCGCGGCGAAGTACGACCCCGAACAGGAAGTCCATTTGCGCCGAAGCGGTGCTATCCTCGAATCTCGCGTAGACTGAGATATCTCGACTCGAAAACTACTCATGAACACAATCGATAAGTCAGCTCACTGCATTCTATTCGTCTGCATACTCTTTCCTTCAGTCTCTTCGGAACCCTCCCTGCCCAAGCTTGAACGGCCAACCCTCAAGTGCCTGGGCGTGCACTGGCTGGTGAAAGGGCCGAATAGCCAGAGGGCGCGCATTCAATTCAATTACCGCAAGAATGGCGAAGAAGAGTGGCAGCGCGGTCTGGATTTATTTCGAATCGAGACAGCCGCAATCAAAGGACAGAAGCCGCCTGCCGGCTCGACGCTCTACGCCGGCAGCATCTTCAATCTCGAAGAAGATACCGAGTATGAACTCGAGCTGACCTTGCGGCTGCCGAACCGGAAGCCGCTCGTTCATAGCATGGTTTCCCGCACGCGTGCCGAGCCAAAGGCTTTTGAAGGGGGACGCAAGTTACACGTCGTGCCCGGCAATGGCGGCGGCCGAGGCACGAGACAGGAGCCATTCCAGGGCCTTGCGGCTGCAGATAAAGCGGCGAAGCCCGGCGACATTATTCTCATCCACAAAGGTGATTACATTGGGCTTGCCACATTCAAATCCAGTGGTGTGCCGGGCAAGCCAATCGTCTGGCGCGGCGGCATTGATGGCGAGGTCATTCTTGACGGTACTGGCGATGCCGAAAAGATGTCATCGCGCACTATCACTGCCTCGAATATCCATGATGTCCACTTTGAAGGTCTCACTGTTCGGCGTGGAAAGTTCCTTATCGTGTGCCATCGCTCCAAACGCATCGTGCTGCGGTATTGCCATCTCAAGGAATGCGATTACGGCTTCACCTGCACGAACAATGCCGGCGGCAGAATCACCAACGATTTTTATATCGCGGACAACGTGATCGAAGGGCCCAGCGCCTGGCCGCGTACCAAGGGCATCGAGAGCGCACGCGGGATCCAGGTGACCGGCAACGGACATGCCATCTGTTTCAACCGCATACGAGGTTTCGCGGACGCCATCGATACTTTCACCGGCCCCGAGTGCGCAGCCATCGACATATACAATAACGAAATCAGCGAGATGACCGACGACGGCATAGAGATGGATTACTCACAGCGGAATACTCGTTGCTTCAACAACCGACTGACGAATGTGTTCCAAGGCATCAGTACCCAGCCAGTGCATGGAGGCCCGGTCTACATCTTCCGTAATGCGATGCTGAACGTGGTTGCCAGCACATTCAAAATGAACAACTCGCCCAGCGGCGCACTCATGATTCACAATACCGCCGTCAAGAAAGGAATGGCCCTGGTTCAGTTTTCCGGGGCAACTGTCAGGAATACGTTCTATCGCAACAACCTCTTCATTGGCACGGCCGGCAATTACGCGTACGAAAACACGAGCCCGATGAAGAACTGCGATTTCGATTACGACGGTTTCGGCGGCGGCCCGTTCAAGCTCTTCATGAAATGGAACGGCGTGCGCTACAAATCAATCAAAGACCTGAGGAGCAAATGCCCCGTTTACAGAAACTGTATTTCGGTAGAGGCGGCCGGTTGTTTTGCCAACGGCCTCCGGGCCCCGCAGGATGCGAAGCAGAGATTCGCCACAGATTCTAACGACCTGCAATTGCATGCTGATTCCGGCGCCGTCGATCGTGGCGTTATCCTGAATGGCATCAACGATGATTTCACGGGCAAAGCCCCGACCTCGGTGCTTATGAATTCGGCAAGCCGATCCCGCATTACGGACCGCGGCCGAGAGAATAGAATTGAATCTGCTGATAAGTGGCGATTAGCTTTCCTGTAACTCTGAGTAATCACGGATCATCAGAATGACACACAACGTTGTACTGATTCCAGGTGACGGCATCGGCCCTGAAGTGAGCTGCGCAGCCCGCAAAGTGGTGGAAGCTACCGGCGTAAGAGTCGACTGGATGGAGCTCGAAGCGGGCGGCGAAGTCGCCGGCAGATACGGCACCCCTCTGCCTCAGGAAACTCTGGACGCGATAGTAAAAACTGGGATTGCCCTCAAAGGACCGATTGCCACGCCCATTGGATCCGGGTTCGCGTCTGTGAATGTTCAGTTGCGGAAGACGTTTGACCTCTACGCGAATTTCAGGCCTGCGAAGAGTCTGCCCGGTGTGCCGTCACGTTATGAAAATGTCGATCTCATCGTGGTACGTGAAAACACCGAAGGTCTCTACAGCGGTCTGGAACACATCGTCGTGCCCGGCGTGGTTGAAAGCCTGCGCATCGTGACTGAAAGAGGTTCCGAGAGGATCATTCGTTTCGCATTTGACACGGCTGCCCGGCTCGATCGGCGTAAGGTCACCGTGGTGCACAAGGCGAATATCCTGAAGCTCAGCGACGGTCTCTTTCTTGAAGTGGCACGCAAGGTTGCGCGAGATTTTCCACTGATCGAATACGAAGAGGCCATCGTCGATGCTACTGCCATGAAGCTGGTGCTCGACCCGCATGGACTCGACGTGCTGGTGATGGAGAACCTGTTCGGCGACATCATCTCCGACCTGACGAGTGGCCTCGTCGGCGGGCTCGGCATGGCGCCGAGCTCAAACATCGGCGAGAAGTTCGCGGTGTTCGAAGCCGTCCACGGCTCGGCCCCGGACCTCGCGGGCAAGAATCTTGCGAACCCGACGGCTCTGATTCTCTCGGGCGCGCTCATGCTTCGTCACCTCGACGAGGTGGACACCGCGGTACGCATCGAGAACGCGGTCGTCAAGATCGTCGGAGCGGGAGAGTGCGTCACCGGCGACCTCGGTGGCAGCGCTTC